>RXJR01000036.1 GCA_003963305.1 Candidatus Melainabacteria bacterium
ATCATCCGGAATATCGGAATGTCATCTGGAATATCGGACCATCATCCGGAATATCGGAATGTCATCTGGAATATCGGACCATCATCCGGAATATCGCCCGGAATGTCGCGATGCGATCGACTGCGAAAAACGCGAAGCAAGTGTTCCTGAGAAAGGCGCTGAACGGCAAGAACCTAGAGAAGAAAAATTATGAGTCACTGGAGCATGATCACTCGCCATGTGGTATGTGTACTAAGGGGACACATCAGAATCCGATCGCTTATGCACAACTTTAAAAAGATGGAAATAAGGACCGGATTTAAAATGAGATCCACATGTCTGATTAGTATCGCATTTGATACCATGATGGGGTAGCGAGCTAGTGAACTTACCAACCATAGTTGTGTGCGATAACGCAGCAGGTCAGAAAGAGACGATCGAAAGCTTGATTTCTGAGCAGCCGTCCTTGATTCTTCTGGGCACGGTCAGCAGGCAAGCGGCCAGTCAACAAGTCTTGCAACAGGGGATCAAAGTTATTTGGCTTGAACTGGCCCCTGATCCTCAAAAAGGACTGGCTCTTCTCACAGAACTCAAAGAGAAATACCCTAAAGTCCATTACCTTGTGAGCTATGCGACCCTTCAAGCAGATCTCGTCAAGACAGCCATGCAGCTTGGAGCAGTTGAGTATCTGGATATGCCGGGAGCGGCAAGACTGCTGGCACCGGCAATAGCGCGAATCAATCAGAAAGAACAAACAGCTACAAACACTGCCAGCAACGCGCCTCCCGCCCCACTCGCGTCAAGCAGGCCAAGTGCCACTTACGACAACCTGGAGGCACTACCAGCGGGGCAGGGCAGCATCGCCCAGGGTAGAACTGAAAAAGGTGTTCACAACCAGCCGCCAGCAGAACGAGTGACAAATAGCAGCTTGCGAAAATCTCGAAATTTGACGACAGAGGGAGACCCGAACAGCGTCTTTGCAGCTCTACCGAACTGGCTTTTGCCATCGCTCTTGCTCGTCATGATAATTGTTGTTGTATTAGTCATGATGAGCATAATGCACCACTAAGCAATCGATGCGCCCCGATGTGCGCACTAATCGCCGGCAGCGCCGACAGCAATTTCATTGCCGCCACCACTTAATTACGACTGGCACACCTGTCTATTTTCGCCGCCAGAATGAAATCATTTTCCGTCAGTCCGCGACTGGCATGAGTCCATATCTCAACCCGCAACTCCCCCCAGCGTACAATCAAATCAGGATGATGATTTTCCTTTTGTGCAATTGCCCCAACCTTTGTAGCCAGATCCAGTGCCTCCTGAAAGTTATCGAAGCGAAAGCTTTTCACAATTTTCTTGTCATCTTCGCATTGCCAACCATCTAATTGCGCAAGCAGTGGCACAATCTCTGTGGTAGACAACGCAGTTGCCTCACCTCTACAAGGCTGACAGGTCTTCTCTGACAAACTCAAGTTTGGCTCTCCTTGCTAAATTGATCAACAAAATCCTCAGGCTCACTTGCAGTAATCTCCATCGAGAACACATCCGAACGGTCGGACTTGAGGTCCTCCTCTTTCTCCGCTGGAAGTCTCATCAAAACAAGCTCGATGTTATACATCAAATTGAAAGTGACACGGGACATCTGAGAATAATTAATTGCGTCGAACCATCCCATGACGATCGGGATTAAACTCCAGCATGTTGCCAGATAAATCATGCCAGGAACCTTTTCGCCTAAATAGAACTTATGAGCACCCACTCCGCCTAGCACCGCCGCTAGTATCACAGCGGTTTGTTTGCGACGCCCTTCAGGCAGTTGATCAGATGCCGCTTGAATCAATAATGACTTTCTCTCTCTCACAGCCGAAGCTGTTTTCAGCGCACGCAAGTGTTTAGCGTCACTGCGAACCAAAGGTACACCTTCGGCCCCGCAAAAACATCGCACTCTCAAAGAAATACCCTTTCGTACATGGTAGACTTCCGACTCCAACAATATTCTCTTACACTGACCACAGTAGAGTGGAGCTAGCTTCAATTCGGAGCCGACCGGCGGTCTGAAACTGGCATGGCGATCTACGGACGACAGGATATCCATTGTAGAAAGACTCAATTGTCTGGCTCGCTTCGCAAATTCGTCGGACTGCTCTGCTACGACATCTTTGTTCAACTGAGAAAGCAACATATATTGCTCTGTTGCTTCGCCCCTCTTATCAAGCTTTTCAAGCGCCTTTGCTAAACCCTTACGCACTTCAATTTCGCGCATCACTTGATTAGGTAAAGCTTTCGTTCGAGCAAGCGCCTCCAGAAAACAATTCTGTGCCTCGCCGTAATTCTCAGATTCGAGAGCGGCGTGTCCTCTGTCTAACCAATCCTGGTAAGACTGAGATAATTCGACCGTATTATATGCCTCATCTTCTCCAACTGAAACAGGAGCTTCAGCATTTTCGGCACAAAGACGTCCGCAGTTATGGCAGCTAAGCTGCCAGGGTTCTAAGAGCGTTTCGCAATCAGGACAGGGTCGCAAATCTGTAGTGTCAAAACTCTGCTCATGTGCAAGCGATGCAGCAGCAGCAGCGTCAACGGCTGCATCGACCGCAAAATCAATAGGCATGCTGGCAAAAGGTTCACCGTCAGTCAACGGCTTTTCAGGCTCCGGCGATTGTTCTTGTATTGGTTCTGTCATTTAAAATGATTGCCGCACTTGCCACATTATAGATGACAATCCAAATTCACAAGCAATCCAACAATCCGTGGGCAAGTTGAGAAAGTTGACTCACCGATCGTCTTTTTTCTCAAAAGGCAACGAATAAGCTGCCAATGGTCGAAAAGAAGGTCGAACCAGGGCATTGTCGGCAACACCATCTTTGATGGCAGACCAGTCTCGCTTGGGATTTAGCAACTCGAGAATGTCCGAATAGCTGGCAGCTGTTTTGTAAATCGGCGGATATACCTTCTTGGGCGGAACCATTGTGTCTGGGAGAGAAGTAGTCGGACCGGCATCACGACCAGAAGCTAACCTGCCAAAAATATTTTGATATTCAGTGGGCGGATGCGCGCCAAATTTTGCATAGAAGAACTTGATTCCAGCAGCTTCCGCTAAGCCTCCATCTTTAATTCGGCTATCACCAAACATTGCTGTCTGACTTGGTCTGACATTCAAATCATCCATTCGCTCTTTCAGATTGCCCATATGAGGCTTTTCTCCGGACCGCGACAGAACTTGAGTCTGTTCAAACGGTTTGTCAGCAGCCATGAAATCTGCAACGCGTTTCGCACCGTACTCCATCAACTTCGGATCGCTGAATGCTTCCGCTTTAGGCGGCACTGTCTCAAGCGCGTAGAATTCATCCATACGACGGGCCAGATCCATGGTATGCAGTCGGGCTAAACCAATGTAGTAGGGAGCATCGCTACGAGCCATTATGCGAACTCCATTAGCGCGCAGAGTATCGAGGGTTTCGGTGACCCCGTCAAAAGGCTTAAGCAATTCGGCGCGCCGCGCATCCATATTTTTCCAGAAAGGATCAACCACTTGCCTGGTAAATTCCTCGGCAGTCATATTGAATTTTTCTGCCAGACCCGATTGCTCCAAGCTCCACGGGTAATCATGGCTGCGGTACTTGTCCATGACCACACCAATTTTCTGATAGATTTCAGTTTCCGGAATTTTTTGCTCTGCGCTTATTTTGGCAATGTTCTCACGGACAGCCGGCGCAAAATAGTCAGTAAAAGCACCCATAGTGCCATCTATATCAGTAACCAAAAGCTTCAACTTTGGCGGCTGAACCGTATCTGCAATCTTCCATAGATTTGCTTTTACATCAGCGCCCGATACCTTTCCTGTCACCATGTCGAAGGCGCCCATATCTTTGCCGAAAACGGCATTAGCAGCACCCTTGCCCGCCATTCCTCCTACCATTGCCATTGGCATTGACGACAGGAACGCCGTTCCTTCATGAGAGACACTGTTGCGCAGGTCGCCTGTGACTTTACTCATATCAGCGTTGGGATCGCTGGCCTGATATAGCGCCGAGGCGGTCGATTCCCATAATCCGCGGGTGGCATAAGCCATCAGGGCGGCATTCGCCAGGCCCCGGGGATTGGCCATGGTTATGGCGGCGCCCATGGCAGCGTCCTGCCAGTGATGTTCAAGAAAGGTCGAGGTAGCCTTAACAGGATTGTCGGCAAAGTCTTTCTTGGCCTGCTGCAAGTCCGACCATGTGGTCGTTACAGCGTCCTGCAATCCGGGACCAATTCCATCGGTAAGGACAGCCGATTCACGTTTTAAGAAACTTTGTTCCATCTATGCCTGCCAGACGAGGATTCCATTGCCAGGATTATCCAGATCAAAGGCTGATAGAACCATCGTGTAAATCCCATTTGGTAAGCCAAATCGCTCTTTTCAGGGCAAATTTAATCGAATACGAGAAAATTAGCAAAACGGTCAATAGGCGCTCGCTTTAGCGAAAATCTGTTTTTTTAAGCGATATCAGCTTAAGTTTGAATTTTGAAACTTAAACTGATATCACCCTAAAAACCGACAGACCTGGTTCCAACCGCCAAATAACTAGTCAGTCGAGCCCCCACATGCGTTCAAAAACACCCCGATTTTGGGAACTAAAGAAGTATGATCACTCGACAAAAAACGCCCTATCTAATCTTCGCAATCGACGACAGGAAACTAGCGATTGAACTGGAAGTTGTCGAGCAAGTCTTCTCAGCAGTTGAAATCACGCCGCTAGAAGGAGCCCCAGAAACAATTCTTGGTCTGATTAATGTTCACGGGGCAATAATCGTAGTTTTAAATGTTCGCAAAAAGCTTGACCTTCACCAACGTTCGATCGAATTATCAGATCAAATCATCATGGTAAACGTGGACGATCGACAGCTCGGTCTCTTGGTCGATGATGTTGTGGAAGTTCTACAGACAGATCCTCAACAGTTTGAGGCGATGGTGGTCCCTGACGAAACGCCCTCCAAGCCGTCGCAAGCAAGACAGGGTTTTGAAAGCGACAACACTCCCATTGAACTTTACGATCTCAGAAACTTCCTTTCGGAAGAAGAAGAGAAACAGCTGAGACAAGCACTGCAAACGGCGTATAAGAACCTTTGAAAAACGACTTAGATGACGAATTGCTGAAGAAACTGAGCAATCATCTTGCTCAAAACATGGGCATCAGCTTTTCACCTCAACGAATTGACGATCTAAAAACCAAATTGTCCGCACTAGCCGACGCGTTCGAGTTCGAAGATCTGGAAATATTTGCCCAGTGGCTTTTAGCAGATAGCCTCAATAGAGAACAGATCGAATTGCTTGCCGATTTTTTGACGGTCGGAGAGACTTACTTTTTTCGCGATCCAAAATCATTTTTGGTGCTAGAGACTGAAATATTTCCACAGCTCATCGAAGCACGTCAGAAAACACGTTTTATGAGAATCTGGAGCACTGCCTGCTGTACTGGCGAGGAACCGTATTCAATAGCAATGCTCCTGACCAACATAATGCCTGATATCGACAAATGGCAAATCAGTATTCTCGCCACAGATATCAACCCAACTTTTCTAGAACGCGCCGAGAAAGGTCTCTACAGCGACTGGTCATTTCGTGCCACGCCCGATTCCTTCAAGGAAAAATTCTTTAAAGCTCAGAAAAAGGGGTTTCAAATTGATTCCAGAATCAAGAAATTAGTCAGATTCGAATGGATGAACCTTGCGGATTCAGGGCGCCTGAAAGATCCAAATTACGGCTCGATGGACATCATTTTTTGCAGAAACGTACTGATTTACTTTAGCAATGAACATGCCAGTCAAATCATCTCAGCCTTGAGCCATTGCCTTATACCAGACGGCTTTCTCTTCGTCGGTCCAAACGAGCTCTCGGCAGCTGACAACAAGACTTTTGAGTCGCTTCACCGAAGTGGTGCCATCATTTTGAAAAAGTGCGGATCCGCTGCAGAACCACAGACAGTGCCATCAAGAGATATGGATATTCACAAGTCCAGACTAGTTGCCTGTGATACCGTAAGTGATTGCAGCGCCAGCACCACTTTTATTGCGCCTGTGACAGCGGAAACGGGAGCCCAATCAAATCAGGAACGATGCTCTGACACAGGAATCAAAACTCCAAGTCTTGAGGAAGCACAAGCACGATACGACAAAGGATTGTACGAAGAAGCGGCTGAGATCCTCATGCTTCGCTGCCAAAATGGCGGTGATTATTCATCGCTGCTGCTGCTTGCCAAATCGTTCGCCAATCACAGTGATCTTAAAAGTGCCCTGAAGTGGTGCGATCTGGCAATTAAAGCCAACCGGTTGAATGCGGCGACTTATTACTTGCGTGCCACCATTTTGCAAGAGCAAGGCTCCAACAAAGAAGCTATCCACTCGCTAAAACAAGCATTGCTGATGGACTCAAGCTTTGTTCTAGCAGAATTCAATCTGGGCATTTTACACCGCCAGTCCGGAAACCAACGCGAGGCACAACGGCACTTCAAATCCGCTTTGAAACTACTTGGAGCATACCAGGAAGACGATATTTTGCCAGAATCAGATGGAACTACAGCCAGCAGCATGCGAATTATTGTAAGCTCATTGATGTCTGAGAGCAGGCGCTGATTATGGATAAACCATTTACCCGAGCCGAACAAGAAAATCTACAAGCCATGAAAAAGGCTGTCTTAAAAGCCCGAGCACGCGTTCTTGCAAAACCCCACAAACGCCTGGAAATTAAAACAGACCTGCTGGAAGTCGTTGAATTCGTTCTATCCGGTGAAAAATATTCTGTGCGTACAACCGACATTCGTGAAGTTCATTACTTGAAGAATGTCACCCGTATACCCTCTACCCCAGATTTCGTGGTCGGCGTCATCAGCCTGAGGGGGCAAATTATAGTGGTAATCGATATTCTGCGATTCTTTGAACTGCCTGGTTCAGAATTCTCCGTTTTTAACAAGGTAATTATCGTAGAAAAAGGCGATATCGTATTAGGTATCATTGCTGATGAAGTGACTGGCGTGCGTCAAATCGAACAATCCACAATTCAACCGTCACTATCCAGCCTGGCGGGCAAAAGAGCAAGGTTTCTGCGAGGCATTACAACTGACGGTGTCACCATTCTTGATGTAGAGAAAGTGCTCAAAGATAAAGACCTGCTAGTGACGGAACATGTTGAGGACTGAGCGCACAGGACGGGACTGTACGTGATTTGCTTAAGTGAACATATATGCTTGCATGATAGACCCAAGACAACGGACCATGGATGACAGAGTTTGGATAAAGGAAAAACTTCAGGATGTTCAAGAATTTAGCGACTCGACACAAGCTGCTTATCAGCTTTTCGACAATGATTTTCTGTATCTTGATCATTGCCGGCGCAGCTTGTTTGGCGCTCTCCGCCAAAAGTGCCGGAGAAACTGCAGCCCAAACGTCAACCCAGTTACTGCAAATAGCGGCCGATGTTGATTCTGCTCAAATGGCGATAATGAGCTCGAACGGCGACAAGCGCGAGATTCTTGGCGACCTATCCGATATGTCATTCGATTTGCGCCGGAAGATGGCAGCGCAATCAAATATTTCCGACTCATCGTTTTCAGAACTAGAACAAGCGGTTTCCAATTATCACCAGGGTCTGAAGCAATACACGCAACTACTGCAGTCAGGAGATGCAGTAGGAGCTCTAAAATTCGCTAATGAGACACAACTGAAAAAATGTAAAGCAGTGCACTCGCTGTGCAGCTCTATTGCTAAACAACAGATGATCACAGATCGCAACGAAAGAGACACTATCTTGCTCATCGCGTGTGTCGGAGGATTGGCAGTGTTCTTCGGAATCTTCTGCTTTATGGCATTGTGTGAGGAGATAGCTGCTCCCTTGCAACAATTGACGCTCGCCTCACAGCGGTTGGCAGCAGGAGATTTAGGAGCCCAACTGCCTGACTCCAATCGTAACGATGAAGTCGGTTCCGTTGTGAAAGCGTACACGAGCATGGTCATCTCGCTGCGAAACATCTCGGCTGCAGCGCAAAAGGTTGCTCAGGGCGATTTACGGGTTGAAGTCCAGCCCCGTTCAGACGAAGATTCGCTCGGTAAAGCATTCGCATCTATGGTCGAGAACATGTCATCAGCCACATCTCAAATCAAGTCTGCAGTTGAAGTGCTCTCCAATGCTGTCAGCAACATCATGGCTTCCGTCTCCGACTCCGCCTCGGGTGCAACAGAGACAGCCACGGCAGTGACAGAGACAACAACGACAGTTGAAGAAGTGCGTCAAACTTCACACATCGCCAATCAGAAAGCAAAAAACGTTGCGGAGAGCGCGCAGAAATCTGCTCAAATTTCGACAATGGGCCGAAAATCTACTGAAGAAACCATCCAGGGTATGAAACGTATACGCGAACAGATGGATCTGATTGCCGACAGTATGGTGCGGTTGAGCGAGAAGAGTCAGTCCATAGTAGAAATCATTGCGACAGTAGACGACCTGGCCCAACAATCGAACTTGCTTGCAGTCAATGCCTCAATCGAAGCAGCAAAAGCTGGCGAACTCGGTCGCGGATTCGCCGTTGTGGCCCAGGAAGTGAAAAGCATGTCCGATCAATCGAAACATGCAACAGCGCAAGTCCGCAAGATTCTTGGAGAAATTCAGCAGGCAACGAGTTCCGCGGCGATGGCAACAGAACTGGGCAGTCGAGCAGTAGATGCAGCAGTGACACAATCGAATCAAGCCGGCGAAGCTATCTCCACTCTGGCTAGCAGCGTTGCAGAATCAGCCAACGCGGCGGCGCAAATAGCTGTTTCGAGCCAACAGCAGCTAGCAGGAGTGGATCAGGTGGCCACTGCAATGCTCGGTATAAAAGATGCCACGGCTCAAAACTTGATTGCTATCAGGCGAGTAGAGGAAGCGACACTAACGCTGCAAGAACTTGGTGGAACGCTGAAAGTTTTGACGAAACGGTATCAACTCTAGGTGTTCAATGACCTCCTCAGAAGACGCGTTTTTAAAGAAGCTACGGGCGGCCTTTGTTGGCGAAGCACACGAACAAATTGAACACATATCTTTGGGTCTATCGCAGCTTCTAAGCACCACTGATGACACCGAGCGTCAGCGCATCGTAGAGAACACCTTCAGAGAACTGCACAACATGAAGGGTTCTGCCAGAGCCGTTAATCTACTCAGCCTCGAAGCAGTCTGTCAGTCGCTTGAAGATATTTTCGCACAATTCAAACGCTCAGATCGAGAAATCACGGCGGCTCTGCTGGACACTCTCCACGAGGTCGTAGATAGCTTATCAATTTTCTTGAATAGTCTGGAGACTTCTGAATCGATCGAACACTCCGCAGCCCTCGACAATATTCTTGAGACGCTATCAAAGCTAGACCGTTCAGAAGGCTCAAAAGCAAAATCGACGGACGCGAGCATATCTGAAGACACGCCTCTCCCAGACTGGTCAGACACCATCCCCACAGGGAAAGGCGAAGAGGAGTCCGAACAGGCGACAAAGAAAAAGATCGAAGATGAAAGTCCTGAATCAATTTTGGACAGCTTCGTCTTCGACTCATCATGGCAAGAAAGCAGCACACCGGGAGCACTTTTCGATATTGCGGAGACTCCCCCTCCTGCCACGACCGCTGCTCCCACTGGATTCAACGCAGTAACTGCGCCGACCGCTGCCCTGTTTGAAGCGACATCACCGATGATGGCATCCACAATCGCAGAATCAGCACGCGAATCTATTCGCATTCCGGCAGCCAGACTGGACGAATTGTTGATGCGAGCCGAAGACATGCTCAGCCTGAAAATAATGAGTCGACAACACAACAGCGATCTCAATAATGTCGGCTTTAGATTCGACGATTTCGCAAGAGAATTTTCCAAAATATACGCAGACGTTCGCGCCGCTCGACAGATGATAGACCGAGACCAGGCAACTTCCGAAGAAATTTTCATTGAATCCGTACTGACCAGAGTGCTTGAATTTCTCGATTCACAGCAACAACAGATGAGTGTTCTGGGCGCTCAGCTTAGCAACCTGCAGACTTCATCTCTAAACGACTTTAGAATTGCAAGCACTACAGTAGAAACCTTTCTCGAAAATACCAAGAAACTTTTGATGATGCCGGCATCGACCATGCTCGAATTGATGCCAAAAATGGTGCGCGAACTGTCGCGAGAGCTGGGAAAAGAAGTGGATCTCACCATCAACGGCGGCACAATACAGCTCGACAAGCGAGTTCTATCTCAAGTGAAGGATCCACTCATACACATATTACGCAACAGCATAGACCACGGTATGGAAAAACCAGAAGTAAGATTGGAGGCGGGGAAATCCAGACGCGGGTCGCTCATCATCAGCGTCATGCCTGAAGAAGGCAATACAGTGGAAATTGTTGTCACCGATGACGGTGCGGGAATCAACATAGAAAAAATAAAAACATTAGCCATAAAGAACGGGCTGCTGGACACCGAAAAGTCAAAATCGATGACCGACGCAGAGGCAATCGCCCTGATTTTTCAGTCCAGCTTCTCCACAAGCGACACGATTTCGGAAATTTCTGGAAGAGGACTGGGACTGGCAATTGCCAAAGAAAACATCGAAAAATTAGGCGGTAGACTTTTTGTGGAAAGTCGCAGGGGACTGGGAACCAGCTTCCGAATCAAGCTTCCCGTCACGGTGGCTACCTTCAGAGGCGTATTGATCAGGTGCTCAGATGAGACCCTGATAGTTCCCACTTCAGACCTGGAACGACTGATTAAAGTTAAACGCGAACACGTGACGATAAGCGAAACGAGCCGAATCATAAAAGTTGAAGGACGAGAAATTCCTTTGCTCAGGCTCGACGATGTCCTGGAGCTACCACTTTCGACGGCAAGTCCGTCTCAACATCTGGTTATGGTGCTTCGACACAGTGATTCTATGTGCGGATTCGAAATAGATGAAGTCCTGGAAGAGCAGGAAATCCTGGTAAAAAAACTATCGAAACCGTTGGTGCGTGTGAGAAACGTAGCAGGTGTCACGGTTTTAGGATCAGGTAAACCAGCAGCAATTCTGAACGTCTCTGATTTGCTTAAATCAGCCAGGAAAATCTCAGCGCTGAAGAAACATCGCCAAACACCTGCAGCAAAGGTTGCCGGGAAGCGAATACTGATCGTTGATGACACCATCACAGCAAGAATTCTCATGAAAAACATTCTGGAGTCGGCAGGATACCTGGTCAAAACCGCCAACGATGGCACAGAAGCTCTAAAGGTTTTGACCAGAGAAAAATTTGACATGCTACTCACTGATATCGAAATGCCCAAAATGAATGGCATCGAGTTGACAGCAGCAGTCAGAAAAGGCGGTCAGAAGCTGCCGATCATTCTGGTCACATCGATGACCGACCAGAAATTCAGGGACGAAGGCACGGAGGCCGGAGCAGATGCATTTTTCGTCAAAAGCAGTTTTGACCAGAACAATCTCCTGGATGTGATAAAGCGATTAATGTAACCAATGATCAAAGTACTGATAGTTGAGGACTCTATAGCGGCGCAGCAGTTGTTGACGCACATACTTAACGGCGAACCTGGCATTCAGGTGATTGGCACCGCATGTAATGGCGCAGAAGCGATCAAATTTGTCAACAAAATCAAGCCTGACGTTATCACAATGGATTACTATCTCCCGGATGCGACTGGTCTGCAAGTGGCACGCGAGATAATGGAGACAAAACCAGTTCCAATCATAATTGTCAGCGCGACCTGGACTGCAGATCAGTATTCGGAAGCTTTCAACCTCATGGAAGCAGGCGCAGTCGGTACCATGAAAAGACCACCTGGACCAGGACATAGCGAACACGAGTCACTGGCGAAGGAGTTGGTACAACTGATCAAAAGCATGTCTGAGATCAAAGTTGTAAGACGCTTGCCCAAGTTCAAGGGCAAGCAATTCGAGGCAGCCCAGATCCCGTTTTTAGCTCGCCGTATCGTGGCTATCGGCGCAAGCACGGGCGGACCTCCAGTGCTCGACACCATTCTCAGTCAATTGCCGGCAGACTACCCGTATCCAATCACAGTGGTTCAGCACATTGCCGACGGATTTTTAGATGGTCTGGTAAATTGGCTTCAACCCAAGTGCAAACTAAAAATCCATATTGCAACAAACAATCAAGCGCTTGAGCCCGGGCACATTTACATTGCTCCTGACCGTTTTCATCTCGGTGTGACAGCACAGGAGCAAACAATGCTAAGCACCGCCGAACCGGAACATGGTATCAGGCCTTCAGTTTGCTATTTATTTCGTTCTATAGCAAAGATCTACGGATCGCGCGCAATTGGAATTCTACTTACAGGTATGGGCAAAGATGGCGCAGAAGGTCTAAAACTGATGCGCGAAAATGGCGCTATTACAATCGTTCAAGACAAGGATACGTCGGCTGTTTTCGGTATGCCGAACGAAGCGATAAAACTTGGCGCAGCACAGTTCATCCTGCCACCAGATAAAATAGCGCAATCGCTAATTTTGCAACAAACAAGCGATCAACAGAAGAGGTAAAGAGTGCCCAGTATTTTACAAGGACTGCATGTAATGGTGGTTGAAGACACTATGACACAAGCAATGATGATCCAGCACGTCCTCGAGAAGGAACAAGTTCAGGTGACTATTGCTCGCAGCGGCGAGAAAGCAATGAAAACACTTGCAGATATCGAGCCAAAACCCCAACTAATTCTCTGCGACGTCAACATGCCGGAAATGGACGGCTATCAGCTGTGCCTGAAACTCAAGGCTGATGAAGCCTTAAGAAACATCCCATTTGTGTTGCTTTCCACATTGGTTGACAACACAGATCTGCTCCGAGTCATTGAATGTGGAGCCGATAACTTCATATACAAAACCTTCGAGGGCGAATACTTCATCCAGCGACTGGAGTCAATCTGGTCTTCATGCAGCGAAGATGCAGCGACCGAGGCCCAGGCACTTAAAATCATGCTTGACGGCAGGCAACACAACATTGTCATCTCGAGCCAGAAGCTGGTGAATCTGCTTTCTTCCGCATTTGAGACTGCTGTTTTTCATAACAGGACACATAAATCAGGAGCCTAGCCGATTAAATTCCGACAGAAACGTCGCCCGCTTGCATCAGAAATAGGCACTCCCGGTTTTCAAGATCGACTACTGCTTGGAACTTGAAAGTCCAGCTGTTGAAGGCTTTTGCAAAACGACAAGGTTCACAAACGGAATTTAAAGCGATATCAGCTTAAGGTTTGAACTATGCATCCGACAGGGCTTAAATAGCATATAGGACCGGGTTCCCGAATATGCGAATCTGGAAATGCGCTGGATTCGCCAGTTTGCATAAAGTTGCCTTATAGTATTAGTGGCGCTCAGCTTGGCGCTAAGCAGAAAACGTTGTCAGCAGCAGTAGACCAGAGAGATGACCATTAACTGGAATAATCACATTGACCGACTGAGAAGCCAAATTGCGGACTTGCGCAATACTCTTCGCGTCATCAAGACCAAAGCACACGACGAACGACCGGGTCTTGAAGAGACAACGGCTCAACTAAGAGAGCTTGTAGACAAAAACGAATCGCAGAAAACTCTCTATCAGTTTCCAAAGATTCTCCATAAGATTTTGCATAATCCGGCCGTAGGAGCGATCATCCTTGGTCCAAACGGTGAACACCTCTTGTTCAACGCCGCTGCAGAAAGGCTTCTCGGTTCTGATTTGATGGCCGATGCCCTGGCGGAAAAAACTGGTAACTTCGGCTTTTACCAGACAGACAAAATTACAAAATACACCAAAGAAGAACTGCCCTGGCAACAAGCCGTAATGGGAGCACAAGTACCTGAGGTCGACCTGTTCGTGCGCCGACAAGGGTACGCAGATGGACTTTGGATCAAGGTAACCTCCACTGCTCTTAAAAGTGACAGCAACGATATCGGCGGAGCAGTTGTATTTCTCGTTGACATAACAGAACAAGTTCAAGTCGAAAACCAAATTCAATCAACCTGCGAAGCACTGGAGCAACAAATTTCGCAGATCGGTAGCGCGCAACTTGAATTGCAGTTGTTAACCGAAAAGTTGGGCAAACTGGATTATCTGCCTGTCGTGACACCAGATACAGTGACAACAGAAAAGTCCCACAAAAAGAAGACGGCTGCACAGATATCACACGAAAAATCCTCAAAAGTGCACTCAAACAGTAAAGACACCAGCACAGACCAGTCATCGACGCCCACTTCTCAATTTGTATCGGGCTCAGATGTTGACTCACACGAAAGGCAAACTACAACGACAGAAGGTGATCTCAAAACTTCTACTGATGCAAGTGGCAGCAAATCAAACCAGGATTCATCAATAATCGACTATGCAAGTGATGAACTAGCAAAATGGGCAGATATCGCTCCTGATGAAGAGGGAGAAGATCAACCGGCAGGTGCGACCGAGCCGGGACAAAATAAAATCAAATTGGCCTCCCAAGCAGAGCTGATAAAGGAAATTCATGACTTCGCTGCATCAGCGGAGTCTGAAGAAGACACTGAATCGACCGAAACGACAAAAACAAGTGAGTTAAAGGAGCCGACTGAAACGCTGGAAGACAAGGCGCAGAAGGTAAACGAGTCTATCGTGCAGCAGCTTACCACTGAGATTTTCGCCATCGCCAACCAAATTGAACCAGCCGAAACAAGTGGGCATCAAGAATTCTTCGCTCCGGACAACAACCAGCAGTCTCTGTCGGTGCCTGGCACAGCTGAACAATCAGCTGCTGGAACAACTCCGCCGAAAACCGAAGAGCTGAACGTAGCTTCAGTTCAAGCAACCTCCCAGGAATCAGACAAAGACTCTAGTTCGCCGAACAAACCGACTCCGAAACCAGGGGAGGCAGACACGGGCGGGACCAAGCGCCAAAAAATCCTGATTGTTGACGATATTCCGGTTAACCAGAAACTATTGCGCCTGCAACTGAAGCGATTGGGATTCGAGTGCGACGCCGCCAATAACGGCGATGCAGCCCAGAAAGCAGTCGCCAATGGGGATTTTGCGCTAGTTTTAATGGATCTTGATATGCCAATCATGGATGGTTTTGAGTCGACAGCAGCCATCCGCAAAAATGAACAGGGTCTGGGGAAACGCATACCTATCGTCGCGATGACATCATACGATCGACAGGAAGACCGTGACCGATGCCTGGCTGCCGGTATGGACGACTTCCTGAGTAAGGGAGCAACCCAAAAGCAACTTCACGAAGTTGTCGAAAGATGCATGCAAGCCGCATCGAAGGAGTCCGTTAAGACTCCCATTACGCCTCCCGAGCCTCCAAAAGAGACGGGGCTGGACATCGAGTCGCTCCAGAAGCAGTTTGACAAAGAAGAAGTACAGGACGTTTCAAGACTTTTCCTTAGCGCCGTTAATACGTTTATCGATTGCATCCAGCTGGGCATAGAAGAGAAGGACGCTGGTGCGGTGACGCACTTCGCTCACTCGGTAAAAGGTCCTTGTGCCGCTCTCGGCATAGATGAAATGACGCGGTTGACCTCAGAAATAATGAGCGACGCTGAAGCCGGAAACTGGACTCAAGTGCGTGTCAAATACATGAAACTAAAATCCTCCTTTGGCGAAGTCAGGGACCAATTACGAGAACTTTGTACACCTGGGTACGTTTAATTAGAAACACAATCTGGGTCCATCTGTCGTGGAAGAAAGTACGATACCCGCTTTGCCTGATGCACCGGTAAACCTCAAAGAATTAGAACAAGCCCTCGAAATTGACGGCGCTCATGAGATCGCAGCTGGCTTCCTGGAAGATGTCGCTTCCATTCCAGAAAAATTGTCCAGGGCCGTAAATTCAAAAGACAAAGAAGCGATCAGATCAGCCGCGCACCTCTTAAAAGGCTGCTGCCTGATTATCATGGCTCAAGACACTGCCGAAAAAGCCGCAAGAATGGAAAGACAGGCCGGCTCCGGCGAATTAGAACACTGCGAGCAACTGCTGCCAGAACTCTTACAGTCGCTGCAAAAAACTGTCAAATGCCTAGAAGCCTACATCGATGAAAGTTGATTCCATCGAAATCATTTTGAGCATAATCAGTGCAATCGCACTGATTATGGCTGTCGTCGTATGGCGCATGCTTGAAGCTCTGAAAAGCAAATATCAGACCGAAATCGATAGTTTAAAATCTCAGCTGCAAAAGGCTGATGTCGATAAAGAAAGCACCCATCGGGCAATCACGGGTGAATTTAAGCAGTTACTGAGCGACCAAAGATCGATCACTGCAGTTGGTGCCTCCGAAGAAATCAACGCACTAGTAAACGGCATTAACGACAAAATTGAAAAGGTAGGAAACCAGACTAAAGAGAAACTTTCCGAACTTGAAAGCAAGCAGTCTAAACTGCCTGATACTGAGTTTATTGACGACTTGCGCACTTCGCTGCAAAACGAACTTGACCAGTTGCGAGAGCAGCAGTCAAAAGTGCAGGAAAAACTGCAAACTCTGGAGAAAGACCATGCAGATCTGGCAGACTTCAAAAAGACTCTCCCAGAGCAAATTACAGAACATGCAAACAATGCGGTCAGTCAGGTAACGGCAGAAAGTAAAGCATCGGTCGACGCATTGTGTAACTTGTTTCAGCAATTGCAAGATTTCGTTAAAACAGAATCTGCCAAAACACAAGCCGACATAAGCGAATTAGCAACAAAAAACGAAATGAGCGTCAAGTCAGCGACGCTAGACAAATTCCTCATGCTGATGGATTCAGACGAAGAACGAAAAGCAGCGGCGCTTTCGTTTGTCAGGCAGATCGCCAGTGAAGATCTGTTCGCTGAATTGGCAATTAAATTTCCGAGTACCATAGCCGTTGCAGCCCTGGAGCAGATGGCAAAAAAGAGTGACCGAAAAGACGTTTTCGTTGCGGCTCTAGGTAATTTGGCGACACAAAAACTTGATGCACAGATGTATGACGACGCGCGAGCGTTGTACATGCAGGCAGTCGACATAATTCAAGAATCTGAGAATCAAGATCAAGCACAACTTTTACCAATATATGCAAAGCTAGCTTGTTTATGCAGGCTACAGACGGACTTCGATTATGCAAAGGTGATTTTTAAACGCGTCGTTGATGCGCAGAAATCAGCTTCACCGGAGCTGCGTCAAGCCGCCATTCAAGCTCTCTCTGAGCTCTCCCAGCTATACGAAATGAGCAACTTTTCAAACCGACTGGAAGAGGTGTATAAACGACTGCACGAAAATTACATTGCCATTGGGCAACTCGACAGAATGGATGCGGCTCGCAATCTTCGAAAGCTGGCCGATCTGTATCTATCAGAAGAGCGTTACGAAGAGGCTGAGCCAGCGTACCATAAGGCTCTACCCAGCTACAGCAAATCGGCTGAGGCCGAAGATCCGGAATTAATAGCTCTGCTGCGAAATCTAGCCAAGACATACTTTCACCTCAATCAACTGGACAAGTCCGAGTCACTTCTCACGCAACTTATCAACGGTCTTCTCAAAGCCAAAGCAAGCAACGAGGAGATACTACTTGCAGTATCACAGCTGGAAAACACCGCCCAGACATTTGTAGAGCGTGACAGCTTCCATAGGGCCGAAGCGATATTCGAAAAATGCAGCAATTCATTAAAGCAGGTGCTTCCAGCCAATGACCCAAAGGTGGTTGCTCTATACGAGAAACTCGAAAATCTGGCAAAACGAGCACAAGACAAAGAACACCTGAAGAAGTTCTATCGCGAACAGTTGGATTCCCAAAAAAACGGAGCCAACAAAAGTGCGAAATACGTCAATTGCGCCGTAAAACTTTCCACATTGCATGCGGCCGACGGCAACTTTGTTGAGGCCGAATCAATATACAAAACAATCGAGAATTCAAAAGCCTACGACCAGGAGACTGCAGATTTGCTTGACGAGTTGGCTAAAGCTTGTAGCAGCCAAGCAAAGTACGATTTTGCTCAAAAGACCTACGAAAAGGCGCTCAGCTTGAAAGAATCAGTTCTAGGAGCAAACAGTCCAGAACTGATCAATTCCTACGCCAATCTTGGCGCATCATATTCGGTGCAGAGAGAGTACAAACGCGCAGAAGAGATGTTTAGACGCGAACTGATGCTGACCGAGAAAAATTTTGGCTTCGACAATGAGAAAACCGTGACAGCTCTAATGCACCTGGCTGGTTGCTACATCATCGCAGGGAAACTAGACGAAGCCGAACCGTGTTACAAACGAATCCTCGAAACAAGGTACAAGACTCTGGGCGAAGAGCATGCCGATATCATAGTCTCACTTTTGCATCTGGCCGAACTTTATCGAATCCAGAAGAATTTCGGCGAAGCTGAAATTTTCTACGAGAGCGCCTGCGAGATGGCGGAGAACATGTACGGTACAGAAAGCCTCAAAGTAGCCGAAATTCTGGAAAAACAAGCCATCCTGGCCAGACAAGAAGACCAGGCGGAGAAGTCCACCGAATTTTCGGACAGAGCAAATAAGATCAGGCGAAAGTTGAATGAAGAATCTCTGGCAAAAGTACCAGGCGCCGATGCCGCAGCTGCTGAAATTCAGTAGGGACTTTTTGTGCTTATCGGTGAATAATTCTAGGCGCCAGTCAGGCTTCTACACTTTCGAAATACTAAAGTCAGATTTTTAAGCGATATCAGTTAAACACCAGATCAAAGTTGCCATTTGACTACAGCCCGCCCACCCCAAAATTATCTTTAAAACGATATCGCTTAAAACCGGACGAGAGACACTTCGAAAGCCATGGGCGGCGCGTCTACGAAATTTTACAGCCTGATGTAATCCTTGAGCAAAAAGAACGCCGAGCCCAAACACGCCAGAGCCACCAATACCAAAACTACTCTCAACTGACGGCTCAGATTCTGATTGGCTTCTGGTCCATGATATTGATTCTCTTGAGCCTCCGCACGTTCCATCTCCCGACGAAACGGCGCAGTAAGAAACCATAAAACACCTATTGGAATCAAAACGCCAACATCTTGAAGAAGCAGACGCTGCAGATCTATTGCGATGCTCGCGTCTGGCAACTCAGTAATTGGCGGAGGCTCCCAAATCGAAGCGTAGCCAAAATGCGTTGACTTTGGAACTCCGCCAGCATACGGGTTCCGCAGAATCACCCATGGAGGATAGAAAGCCAATAACATCCACGTGAAGGCGGTGAGCGAAAAAAATGCAAAATGCGAGAGAGTGAGTTTCAGATGTCCATCCAAAATAGTTACTAAGACTAAATACCCGAATCGACTGCTCTTAGTAACTAAGATTTTCTGGATAAGTGCCGAGTTTTACCTTTCGGACCTCATGCCCGTCTTTGCGAGACAGTGAGAATGCCAGTACGTCGTTTGGCTTATGCTGTTGAATAATTTTGCGCACGTCTATGGCTGATTTAACAGGCGTTTCATCGACCTTCTCAATCAAATCATACTGATCGAGTCCTGCCTTCTGGCACGGTGAATCAGGCATCACATACGCCACTATCACGCAGGCTTCGTCTGGGTACCCCATTGCTTTGGCAGTTTGCGCATCGATATCAGTCATGTGAATGCCCAGATAAGGACGTGCAATGCTTCCATGCGCCTCAAGTTCCTTAGCAATGGACTGAGCCCGCTCAGCAGGAATTGCAAACGATATATTCTGCGCCTGGTTTCGCACCGCTGTATTTATTCCAATCACTTCGCCTTGCGCATTCAACAGCGGTCCACCTGAATTCCCATGGTTCAGCGCGGCATCAGTCTGGATCATCTCAGTATTATTATTCATCTGCTCGAGAGACCGTCCGATGCCGCTGATAATGCCAAGCGTGACGCTGTGATCGAAACCATAAGGACTTCCTACTGCAATCGCCCAGTCGCCTACACGCATTTTCGAGCTGTCACCGAATTTCGCCACAGGTAAGCCAGTCGCTTCAATCTTAATCACAGCCAAGTCCATAAATGGGTCTTTGCCGACTATCTTGGCATCAAATGTACGCTTATCGTTCAAAGTTACGCGCACGTCAAAATTAGCGTGCAAAACATGAGAACTGGTCAAAATATAACCATCCGACCCGATAATAACGCCCGATCCGATCGGTCTTCGGTCTTGCGCAGACCGCGGTTGAGATTCCGGCATAGGCATCATCGGCAGACGCAAATCTGGACCTTTCTTTTTCGTCGGATCAATCGGAGTGAGGTGAATAGTCACCACAAATGGATCAGCCGTCGAAGCTACAGTAGCTACGGGTGTAACAGATTGCACTGAGCCGGGGACCTCGGAAATCTCCGTCTTCTGCTTGTCTCTCGACGGCAGACCCATTCCATACCAGATGCCAATATTGAAAGCCGCTGAGGCAATCATGGCTACCCCAAGACCAATCAAAACGGGCTTTTTGATTGAATCCTTATTGGTCGCAGAGGTAGGATCGCTTGCAGCCGACGGACCGTTGGAATTCTCTGACATGTTTGATTCTCGTTTTGGATCTGAGGAATCAGCAGCCTGATGCAAGCAGCAACAGGTGTGACTACGGCAATGGTACCAGAATTGCCAAGCCCAGAAGCACCACATGGCAAGTACCAAGCTCTCGTAGTGAAGAACTAACTCCCAGTCTTTAAGTCCGCAGTCAAATTATCTAACGAAATACCCAGGTCGCGAAGTACTTTCACCGAGGCACCTCGCTCCGGGGTGATCAAAGCTAAAAGCAGATGTTCAGTACAGACGTAACTGAGACCAGAACTTTTTGATTGCTTAAGAGCCTCCTCCAACAATCGTTTGGCACTCGGTGTAAATGGTAACTCGGTGGGAATTCTTGCTTTACTTGCCCCTCGCAGCCTGGCTACTTCAAGTCTAGCCTTGCCAAGCTCGACACCATGCGCTGTTAACACTTGCCCGGCCATACCTTCACGCTCAGCAATCAAACCAAGCAAGATGTGCTCGGTTCCAATAAAACAGTGTCGCAGAGAACGAGCTTCGCTTTCAGCGATAGCTATTACTTCAAGAGACTCAGTCGTAAAGCAATCAAAAATTCCAGCTTTAAGTTCAATCAAAGACCTGATGCGTTCGAACATGACCTCTCATCTATTCTCCGGAACGGCACCAGTGGAAGCACCAGTGGAAGCACCACCGCGATCAACACTCAAAGAGACACCGGAAGCAGCACCGGAAGCAGCACTGGAAGCAGCACTAGAAGCAGCACTAGAAGCAGCACTAGAAGCAGCACTAGAAGCAGCACTAGAAGCAGCACTAGAAGCAGCACTAGAAGCAGCACTAGAAGCACCGCTGCGATCACCACCCGAATCGCGACTGATTCGGTACAAGTAAAACCGCTCATCACCTTGAATACTCTTATCGAACTGGTTGAGTCCTTCGATCTTGAATCCCTTCGGAATAGCACCAAGTGGATAATTTAAAATCAGCAGCGCTTGATTGACATGCCTGGACTCCATCGCTTTCCGCACTGCGGCTGAAAGTTCATCGAACTCGATATTGTGCCGACTGGTATTGTTGACGACAAATCCTATGTAGGTGCCGCTCTCGGGACAAAAAATCTTTCTGTCCAAATATCCTGATATTGAAGGCATCTCGTGATCGTTGCTGCCAATAATCAACATATCTTGCAAACCTTTTTGCTTGATAAAACGCGCCACCAATTTACCTGACGAGAAAGGGCGCGACAGATCTTGATAATAAGCATAAACACCAGCAATAAGTTGCAAGAACAAAATGCACGTAAGAAAAATAGAACGCGCCCTTTCACTTGAAAGTTTACGCAGTGCCGGCGGACCGAACTCCCATGAGCGCACATTTGTTGCAATCCAAAAACTACATAACAGAATAAGGAATAAATGACCTTGCTGCCTCAATCCACCAAGCAAGTGCGTATAACTGAAAAAGACAAGCCCACCGGTTCCAATTCCATATAAGAACAAAGCCGCAGGCTTCAAGAGAAGCAACAAAAAACACAAGGAAACCACTGCTATTACAAGAGAATAAGTCAAAGGCTCATTCTCTATTTTGGAAATCAAATCCGTGTTCCAAAATTCTCTCTCACTGACATTTGGAATTGGACAATACGCGATGGGAACAGCTCGCACAGATTTGAAGAAGCGCTTAGGCTGCTCCTCTTTAATTGCCACCAACTCGCCATGATATCCGTCCGCAGGTGCAGTCATTTGCTTTACGGTAACTGCGGCGGCTGCAACAACCAACACCGTGCCAATCGCCGCAACTTTCATCGGAAACGCGGCGTCTTTCCTTTCCAACCAGTATTCGAGCAAAACAGTTGCCGTAAAGGCGAGTGACAACATTAGCCCATAAGCATTTGTGCACGACAAGAAAACCAACGTCGAAAATAGCCACCATGGATGCTCTCGGCGGAACCTAAACAGACAACACACGCCAACCAGAGCAAGCAACTCGAGCGAATAACTGCGGCTTATTATGCCGTATTCGAACAGGGGGAAGTAACCAAAACAAAAAAGTATCTTCTGCAACCTGCTGAAAGGCGAATAAGCCAAAACGACGTAGCAAGCGCCAGCAGTCAAAACAACATTGAAGAGTTGCATAATCAGTGGGTCGTGCGTAAAGCGCGTAAACATATAGAGCGGAACATACCAGGAAATCGGATGCCCTTCATACTGCAAATGCTTCTGAACTTCGAAAAGAGTAGCGCTATCTCGAGCTAAACACCAAGCCTGGAGCTCGTCACGCCACATCTCATGCCGAAATATTCCGGCCAACAACAATCCGACAACAACAGTCATCATCAAAAGAAGAAACTTTCGGTCGGTCTTTTTGTCTGGGACTGGAATCATCGCTACGTCTGTTATCGATTGCATAAAAGTGATACTGCAGTTCCCCTTTATTTGCAGATCGCTGAATTTTGAGCTGCATCTTGCGCCGGATCTTGAGCTGGATCCTGCGCCGGGTCTCGCGCTGGGTCTCGCGCCGGGTCTCGCGCTGGGTCTCGCGCTGGATCTTGCGCCGGGTCTTGCGCCGGGTCTTGCGCTGAATCTTGCGTCGAGTCTTGAGCTAAATTTTGCGCTGGGTTTTGCGCACAATCCCTTGTAGGGTTGGCAGACAACGCGACCTTGCCAGGCTTCGATGCTACATCCACATAAGGTCCAAGACGTGCGATGAGTCCACCAATCACAGGTGTGCTCATAACGATCGAGTAGATTTTGAACAAAGCCTTTTTCCAACTGGGATGATGAGCATAATCAGCCTCAGTGATCACAGGTACTTTAGTCTCGATCGCGCTATCGCCAACAGACTGGATAGCTCGCTGCAGACTGCCGAAGGACTCGAGGTAGATGTGCTCATAAGGAATGCCCTTTATGAGTTTGACGTAGCTGTTGGCGATCGATCGAGGCAAGTAACCGACACCCCAGACTCCGACGTGAGGTTCCGGTCCAAATGCGAACCGATTAATCGTACGCGCCATGAATGCTCCGCCGGCTCGCCGAATTCGATTAACTTCTGACAAAACAGCTGTGGTATCACTGCAATGCTCAATCAGATTCTCAGCCAAAATCACATCGAAAGAATCTGAAACGAAAGGAAGATGATCGGCGCAAGCACAAACGACTGTGATTTCTGACTGCCCTAAATCTCGAAACCGACTGCGCGCGATAACAAGCCAACGCAAAGCGACATCAGCACCGACACAAGATGCCCCCTGAGCATGTGCTGCTGCCAAGAACCCACCGGTGCCACACCCGAGATCCAGCAAATCCACACCAGGATGAGCCTGTTTAGTCAGGCGATAAGATCGCATTCTACTCAGAATGCCTTCGCCCCTCTTCACCCCAGCAACATGATGATTAAGATAATGCCGCCCGAGATCATCAGGGACCTCAGGTGTAATTGAGTAGTAGAAAGCTACCAGCTCCTCAAATGTCATAGAGGCAGATTTACTGAATATTCGCAGAGCCTTAGCGCGATCAGCGGCAATGTCGATGTAAGGATCTGGACAAATTCGGAAATCCAAAATACCGGCAATTTGTGGATACTCGCGAGCGCACGCATTGCAAACGTACCCACGCACATTCTCCGACTCCGCCGCCAGCGAAGGACTGGCGGTCTCGCTGCTTGATGGATCCGCTGCGCCCGACTTCCTGCCTGACTCACTACTTGATACATCCACAACACAAGACTTCTCGGCAAGCGCACTACTTGATGGATTCGCGGCACTCAATAAATCCGAATCGGCGCAAACGGGATGCGCCTCGCTCAGAGGCTGCAACGCCCCCTTGCATAAAGGGCAACAAAGAATAGACTCAATTTTTGCCGGCATCTCTATACTCGTCGGGTTGCCAATCTGGCTGGAACACACGCTTAACACGGCGAAGCATCTGCCTGAAACTCAAATAGGGAGAAAACCAGGGCTGTTCAAGATTATCGATCCACTCCTGCGTCAAATAATAGGAATCAATTCTAGGCAGTAAGTATTTGTTGGAGCTCAGACTGCAAATTCCCAGATCGGTTGAAACAGCGCCCTCATAGTGTTGTTGTACCGCACTGATCGCATCACCGGAAGTATCACCATATGGATAAGCAAAAGTAGAAGCAGTCTGCCCCGTCACTTCCATAATCTTCGCTTTCGACTTAACCAGCTCGTCCTGCAGCTTTTGCCCCGATAGCGTAGACAAAGGACGATGAGTAGACGTATGTCCGCCAAACTCACAGCCAGCCTTTGCAAGTTCTTCAACCTCGCTCCACGACAGTAAAGGCGCCCGCGGTACAGACGCAGGCTGTCCCACCCACTGATTATCTTTACCGCAAAAATCAGTGATCAAAAATACCGTAGCGTTGAACCCATATTTCTGCAGAAGAGGCCAGGCATCCGTATAGAAAGTGCGATACCCATCATCAAAAGTCAGGACAAAAGATTTCTCAGGCAATGTTGATTTTGCTTTCATCAGTTGCACCAACTGGGATAGCGTAATCGTCTTAAATCCTCTCTCAGCAAAAGCATTGAGATGCTGCTCGAACTTCTCGACAGGAGTATCGAGAATGGGATTCAGCCTGCCCACTGAATGATAAGTGAGAATCGGTACCATTAAACTTTAATCTCACTGCCTTCTTTAGAAGATCGATAAATCGCGTGTGCCATTTGCATAGTACGCAATCCATCCCGTCCGGTCGGTTCAACAGGCGTATTCGTACGAATTCCTTCCGCAAAATCACTCATTTCCTTGATGAATGAATTGATAATCGTCCACCGCCAGGAAAACAGTCTCTCCTTGATCTGGAACAAAGGAAATATCTCCCAGTGCTTCTTAGCTCTGATACCAGCTTCAGGAGTTTCTCCCCACTCTGCCATCATAGGGGGATAGGAAGCGCGCACATAACCTTTCGTGCCAACAACTTCCATAGAGAAGAAGTAGCCACGGGGATCCGTCCAACTGGCATGAACATACGCCTTGGCACCGTCTGCAGTGCTGAAGAGCGCGAAACTATTATCCTCGGCTTTTTCAAACGGCCAGACAAGATTAGCAACATAACCCTTGCCGACTTCAACGTCGCCCAGGAAGAATCTAGTCAAATCCATGATATGGATTCCATTATCGACAAGACTTCCACCTCCCGTCACCGCACCATCAGTAACCCAGGCGGGTCCAAACTCCTTGCCACCCGGATGACCGGCATATGCTTTCACCGTCAAAATCTTGCCGAGACGCCCGGATGTAATCAGTTTCTTGGCAAAAGCCATCGACTCGAAATAACGATGGTTGAACCCGGTTTTTAAAAGAACTCCCTTCTTTTCGGCTGCCGTACACATACGCTCAGCATCCTCAAGAGTGTGCGCAAGGGGTTTCTCACAAAGCACATGCTTCCCGTTTTCGATAGCGTAGACAGCCATATCAGCATGCAAACTGGGAGGCGTAGAGATAATTACCATATCAACGTCCGAGCGACTGGCGGCAATCTTCCAATCGGCAGTAGCGTCGCAACCGAACTTGCTCGCTAACTCTTTGGCTGCATCCAACCGTATGTCAGAGACAACAACGAGCCGCAACCCAGGCGTCTTAGCTACAGCAGCAGCTCGCAACGCCCCGATTGATCCAGCACCTATATGACATACTCCTATTTCGCCGGGCATGAAACCTCCAAATGTTTCTTCTGTAACTCTGCTATCAAATTCAAATACCGCTCGATATGCTTGCTTTCGCTGTAATTGCTCTTGAAGTTGGAAAGTCCGGCAAGACCCAGTCGATCGCGCAATTCTCTATCACCGAGAACTTTTTTCATCGCCTCCGTCAGCTCGGCAGGCGAACCATAAGTAATACCGCCACCATCTTTGACGACCTCTGGCAATGCTCCCAAATTGTTGACTATAACTGGCGTCGCAACAGAGAAAGCCTCAAGCGGCACAAGTCCAAATGTTTCATAGCAAAGCGATGGCACAAGAACTGCAACCGCCTGTCGATAATACTCGCGCAATCGCTCTGACGACATGCGACCGAGGAAGTGAATATGCTTCAGACCTCTTGCAGATTCGCGCAATGTTTCCTCGTAATTCCCATTGCCCACAACAATCAAATCGGCATCCTTGAATTGAGAGAACTGTTCGATCAGTACTTGAACACCCTTTATCTTCTCGAGCCTTCCGACGAAAAGAAAATACGGACGACTGTGGACTGGCTCAGGATCGACATCAAGCGCAGGATCCGCCAGGAAGTGCGGCAAAACTCGAATTGGTGCCGGAAAGCCATTTGAAATGTGACTGCCGCGAGCGAATTCACTGGGCGCAAGGAATGCATCAACGTGACGCGCAGCTCGTTCAATCGCCCCCGTGTAACGCCACAGCTGAGGAGGACGATGTGCAGCCAATGTGCAAGTCATACAGGTGCGCTGACTGCAAGGTTCTTCGTCAAAACGCCAGAGCACATGGGTAGAGCACACGAACCAGTGATCATGAAGAGTGCAAAGCTTGACACCTTGTCCATAAGTAAGAACGCCTGGACCACCAAGCAATGACACATTGTGGAAATGGATGACATCGAATTTCTGGTCGAGAAACTTCTGAAGTTGCTCAGATTTACCTAACGGACGTCCGAGCTGATGTGTTGCAATCAAATCAAGCTTCCCGGTTGCTCCACCATCAAGTGAATGAACAGTGACGCGCGGATCTGTTAAATCGTGTGCCTCACTTGTATTGGCTACAAGGGCCTTGCTGCCAAGCGAGAATGCATCTTTGTCATGGATAACGTGAACCTCGTGCCCTCGACCAGCCAGGGCATTCGATAGCCTTTGCACGAAGACACCGTCGCCGCCAAAATTATGTGGCGGGAAGAAAGTAGTCACCATTGCAATCTTCAGCTTATTCAAGTTTGTCTTGCCACCTGACTGAGCATAGAATCCAACTGTGCCGCAGACCGCTGCCAGGTCAGTTGCTGCGCCTTAGCAGTTGCTACGCGGGCCATTTCATCGCGTTTCCCGGGATTCTCGAGCATTGTCCGAAGCGCAGCAGTCAACTGTTCTACAGAATTAGGATCAATGAAGATGCCACCATCCTCAAGCAAGTCAGGCAGCGGACTATTCTGAGTCGCAACAATTGGGATTCCACAAGCAGCACCTTCCACAGCAGGCAGACCGAATCCCTCTGCCATAGAAGGTAATACAAGCGCTTGCGCTACATTCAGCAAATGGATGACATCTTCATCTTTGACAAAGCCCGTAAAGACAACAGCGTCTTCCTGATTCAACTCTGCAATCTTCGCCTTGAGCTCACTGACACCGGGTGTAAATCCATCTTTCAAATCGCCAACAACAACCAACTTCACATCCTGCATACCGGGACTGCGGCGGATCTCTGCCAGGCTCTGAACCAGCATAGGCAGGTTTTTGTGTGGATTGATACCGCCAATATAAATTAGAAATCGCGAGTCTAGAGACAAACCGAACTGCGACAGTATCGAGCCATCAAGCTTATCCGGAGAAAGTGTTGTAAAAACCGGATCCGGAGCTTCGTCGATCACGAATACCCGCTCCTGGTCATGCCCAAAATGGCGAACAATTCCCTTTTTGGCGTGCTCAGAAACAGTCATGATGTAGTGAGCCTGTTTGTGTGCAAGCCAGCCCTTCAGCGCCCACAGTCGACGATGTTTCTTGTCCGGAAAAACGAGATCAGGATAATCTTCAGCAATAACATCGTGCACACCTAGAATAATCTTGCCCTTTGTTATGGCGGGGAAATACGTGTATACACTCGGAAAGAAAAATGCATCCAGCGACTCACCTGCAACAGCTTTAGTCATGGCCAGCAAATCTTTTATAGAACGACTATCAGAAGCCGAAGCTGCCGATGTCGGACGATCGCCCGTGTTCACAACAACAGTACGAACGTTAGTCGGAAGATCACCATCACCTGCAGTCTGCGCGTCCACGAAGAACACCAACTCATGCTCAGTATTGGACTCGACGAGCGCGTTCAAAAGCCCGCGCGTAAAACGACCATATCCGCGCTTATTTGACCA
The DNA here is from genome assembly GCA_003963305.1 of Candidatus Melainabacteria bacterium. NCBI lineage: Bacteria > Bacillati > Candidatus Melainabacteria > Candidatus Melainabacteria bacterium. Next base: position 28,433 of record RXJR01000036.1, read on the forward strand.
ACACGCTGCATCAACACCAACCCGCATCAACAGTATCCTCTCATTAACATCGTTCGCCTCGTATCACGATCGCTTACCACCCATACACATCGCCGCCTCATAACACGATCGCTTGCCACCCATCCACACCGCCGCCTCGTATCACGATCGCTTGCCACCCATCTACATCGCCGCCACGCATCCACATCGCCCGGGTCTATCTCCATTGCTTCAAGCTCCCACCTGGTCCAAGCAAGTAGCCAACGAATTCACCCACCGACCAGCTCAAATAGAACAAGCCAACTTGCGGCAAACACTTCAAGAACTCACCAGCATGTCGACCTTTGCTCATGATTTGCCGTCCCATCCGCATCACCTGCACCGCTGGTAGCACCACCGCGATACCCAGGAAAGGCAATCGACTGAGAAGAGGTTTGCGCTCCAATCGCATCGCAGCAAATCCCCGCCCATGATGAAACGGAACATCAAGAAGATTGGTCAACTTCCAGGAATTGATGTTGCGCACTGAAAAGGACGGATCCGCCTTCAACTCGTGACCGGACTTCTGCAGCTCGCCGTTGACGAAAACTTCGTACAAGCCGCCACTTGCATCAGTCTCCAACAGCTTCTTCAAAGTCTCAGATTTGTATGTGATGTTATTGCCAGGCAGTGCCGGAACTATCCCAGCGAATGGACGCATGAATCGCGCATATTCGCAGAAGAAAACAGCCCAGTCCAAACTCCTTGCGTAGTCACCAGGTTCAACAGAACCACCGATGGCGATGTTGTCAGACTTGTGAGCCTCAATGACATTAGCGCACCAATCGCTGGAAACCACGCAATCATCTTCGGTAAAACCAACAAGTTTGCCACGACACTTAGACAAGGCCAGCTTACGCATGGCCGGCACCGTGCAACCAGCGGGCGCATCAATCCAGTTAAACTTCGGGAACTCCCCCTTGATTGCGTTGATCTCTTCGCCGTCCGTGCCATTTGCGCTGCTCCAATCGCGAATTACAATTATCTCCACTCCAACAAGTTGAGATTGCCCATCGAAGGCAGCAAGACACTGCCGCAAAACAGAAAGCTGATTAAACGAAACGACGATTACAGATAAAGCAGGTGTTTCAATCATCTAAGTCAAATAGAGCGCACTGTCGCCGGGACCTGTTGCATAACCGACGAACTCTCCCACCGACCATGCCACCATAAAACTCAACAAATAGGGAAGTGACATCGCAAATTCGGGCAAATGACGCTTCTTAGCCCAAACTCGTTTCCAGATTCTCAGCATCAGCATTGGTGGCAGTAATGGCGAGCCGAAAAGGTAAATCAAACGTTGTTTGAGACTGATTGACTCATTTCTTGTTCCCGCAAAAGCGCGAGAATAGTGGAAGCGCTCAGAAATGAAATCGGAAAACGTAAAGTGCTTTTTGTGAATCATGCTCACCGAAGGATCGGACCACAACTGCTTACCTTCAGATTCCAATTGACCGTGGACGAAAGTTTCCCAAAACTCCTCTTCATTGGAGTCGAAGATGTGTTGCGTTTCGCTACGCTTGTATGAAACATTAGGTCCAGGAAGATCGTGCACAACACCTGCAGCGACCGGACTTATGAAATTACTGTACTCGCAGAAGAAGACAGCCCAATCAATAATCCGCTTCGTCGCACCATTGTCTACGGCGCCACCAATGGCGGGGGCGGAATTGACTTCATGAGTCCTCAAAAGCGACTGATACCAGTTTGGAGGAGGAATGCAGTGGTCTTCGGTGATAGCAATTATTTGTCCTTTGGTCTGAGCGATAGCAGTCGCTCGAAGCTTAGGGACGCTCTGCTTCTGATCAAAAGAAATCAGCTTCACATGCGGATGTTTTTCTCTGACTAGCCGAGTAACTTCATCACCAACGCAGTCAGCAACAATCACTTCGGCTTCAATATTGCCATCCTGCCTGTCCAGCGCAGCGAGACAATGCTCAAGGTACTCACGACCGTTGATCGAAGCAATAATTATGGAAAGTTGGGGAGTCATATATTTAAACCGGCATCCTGAGAGCGTTTTAAACAAGTCGAAGCCTGCATCAAGGGAATTTTAGTGCACTTAACCCTGCCAGGAGAACCCTTTCGAGTGAAGTCTTTACTCATCGACAGCGAATCTAGTTTCGTTGCGGAAATAGTCGATAATGTCGCAAGGAACCAGGAAGTTCACGATAATGCCGCCAGGCAAGGAATTTGACGCTTTAGAGCCCGTGCGCTGACTGATTTTAGATTCCGCCCCTCAGAACCCACCAGGAAACAATTTCTAAGATATGAGCATGCCGAAAGTCATAATCGTTGGATCAGGGCTAATGGGACGCTGGCACGCCTTTTCGGCACTCCGAAGCGGTGCGACGATCACGGCCATTGTCGACCCGAATCTGGAGAAAGCCCGAGCACTGCAACACGAATTTGCAGCACATAACATCTACAAATCCCTGGACGAGTGCTTGCAGAACAATGCCAGCAAACACAAGAGTAATATCGCTCACATATGCACACCGGACCAAAATCATCTCGAATCGATAGAACTTTGTCTTACGCACAAACTCCATTGCCTTGTAGAGAAGCCGCTGGTCTCAACCTTTGAGCAAACAAAACGTGTTCTCGAACAGGCAAATGAGAGTGGCTTAAAAATCGCTCCGGTTCATCAAATGCCTTTCCAGAGCGGCGCGTCGAGACTGGCAGCAAATCATGCCAACCTGGGCAAAATCGTTCGCATGACTCACACAGCATTTACAAGCGGCGGCGAGGGCAAGTCAGAAACTGAGCGACAACACGTCCTGCTGGAAATTCTGCCACACCCACTTTCTCTGTTCTATAGATTTTTTGGCGAGCGGCTTGAGGCAGATCAATTCAACGTTCGTCGTTATGAGAACGGCGAATTGGAAATAGACGCAGCCGTTGATGATAGTTTGTTAAGAATCTCAATAAGTTTGAGGGCTCGTCCAACCCGTAATGAACTAACGGTAGCGGGAGACAAAGCCTCCGCACATGTCGACCTCTTCCATGGCTTTTGCACATATGAATCTGGCGAAGTTTCAAAACGCTCGAAGATTTTGAAACCATTTCGGTTTGGCTCAAGTCTGGTTTTTGACGCCGGTCGGAACCTCGTACAACGAAGCGCAGAAAAGGAAGTCGCTTATCCTGGCTTGAGAAATCTGATTCGCCAGTTTTATCGCTCAGCACTGGAGGGCAAAGAAGCGCCAATCAGCGAGCGAGAAATCCTCCTCTGTGCGGAAGTAGCAGACAGAGTTCGAACAAACTCCGACTCCAGGAGTTAGAGCATCACAGGCGCCCGCAACTATCCCCGGCGCCACCGACAGTGCCTACAAACTCGCCATAAATCCAAGCACAAATTATCGCTTCGCAAATGGGCTGAACTTTCAAGAACCTCGACATCAAGGCAGGCTTCCCGCGCACTTTGCTGAAAAGCCTCAATGCCAACACAGCAGGAAGAGCCGCACACGAGGCAGCATAAATTGCCCGCTTTGAACAATTGAATGCCTCCGACCTCATAGCTCCGAAACACCGCCCATGGTGGTAACGACGTTCCATGACTTCACTAAAAGTCAAATGCCGGTTGTAGTACGCCACCAGACGTGAATCCCGGGACAATTGCTCTCCCTTCTCCATTAGCTCGTTGCAGAAAAAAGTTTTCCAAAAACCATGCTTGGCCAGATCAGTTCGATTCAGATGCATATCCATGATTTGACGCTTAAACACGATATTGTTACCAGGTAAGTCGTCGGAAGGACCGGTTGCCAGCGGCAAAGCAAACTGAGCATAATCACAAAGATATAAAGCATAGTCGACAGAAGTCAAATTTTTGCCAGGCTCCACGACACCACCAATAGCGGCATCAGAATTGGAAGACGACACACTAACAGCGGTATCAACCCAGTCTGGCGAAAATGTTGTATGCGCTTCGGTAATCGCCAATAAATCTCCAGCAGCATGTGCTAATCCAAGTCCATGTAAAGACGGTATGCTGTCAGATTCGGAATGCTCCAGAATTTTCAGATCACTATACTTCTTCGACAATATCTCCAGAGAAGGCTTAAAGCCGCCATATGCGACGATTACCTCGAAATTATGGTGAGTCCGCTGAGCGTAAAGCGAATCAAGACAGTCTTCAATATTAGGCTGAGCAGCCTGCCATGCCACTACTATCGACAGCTCAAAACTTTTTGCTTCACTCATGCATTGATGCACTCATTACATCGACACTAATCTACTCATTCAACAATCAATAAAGCTATGACTGCTCATGCACGGGAGACAAGTACCCCTGAACTTCTCCAATCGACCAGGCAATCGTAAATATAACTAGCCATGGCAACGCCCTCAAATAAGGTAAAAAGAAATCTTTTCGCTTTGTCAAAACCCGCATCCCCATGCGCCCTACTAAATATGGCACCAAAATCGGTGCCGATAGTATCCGCACGAAACGGGCAGGAACTGAAGTGTTGGGACGAGTCGATCCATAATGTCGCCCATGCCTCATCCTCACGGTCCAGAAATCGTCACCGCTTACAGTATGGGCAAGATGAACTTTCACATCCGGCGACATATATAAGGATTGCTGATGCTCGCGCAACTGATGATGAAAAAGCGTCTCCCAAAAACCATTTTCTCGATCCTTCCAATAAGCATCCAAACCAGATTTCGTATACGCGACGTTATCGCCGGGAAGCTCGCGAATGAAGCCACTTTGCACGGGCGGCATAAAGGCTGTAAAACGCGAGAAGTAAATCGCCCAATCAAGGGCGGAACCATTGATGGGTGGGTTGATCGGCCCACCTACGCCAGTAACATCCGTGGTATCAAATACCTTTTGCATAGATGCCAACCAGTTCGGTTCAGGAATACACTGGGCATTTGTAATTGCCACAATAGGAGCGCCCGCATTGCGCATTCCCAGACCCCACAATTGGGGAATCAAATCCTTCGTCGCATCCCCCTTAAGCAGTGTTACTTGAGGAAACTGCTCCCGAACAATCGTATCCGTGCCATCAGTTGAAGCATCAGCTACCAGTACTTCCGCATTCAGTTCCCGCGCCTGATCCACAACCACGCTCAGACATTCAGCAATACTGGCACGCGCATTCTGAGAGGCGACGACAACCGAGATGGGGGCAGCACTCATGATTCGATTACTTCTCTTACTAGTGATTGCTTCTTCATGATTACTAAAGCAAACTTGTCCTTATACGATCCCAGGACCACTAAAGTTTCACTATTTGGCCAGTGCGCGCCGATTCGTAACCAGCAAAGATGACCCGCAGAACATTTTTAGCGTGCTCAATAGTATCGAATTCGGTGCCCTGTCCCTCACCAGATTTGAAAAAAGTGCGTAAATGCGATGCTGTTGCGGAGGCGAACGCCGGATTGCGCTCTTGAGCCAGAACACGCGTGCTGCCGCCAGATTCAACCCGAGCCTCGCCGCCTTTGACAAAGCTCATTCTAAAGGCGGGACGGTTTGCACCCTTATGCCTGGACAATTCAATGCCGGCTCGTGCCACTCCACCGAGCGAAATGCGAATCGAAGCTTTCTGGCAATCCAGGCGCATTTCTAAGTATTTCTCAGGCGCATGGCTGACACGATTCAGTACAAGGTTAGCCAGGCGGTCCTTTGAAAATCGCAGAGTCATCTGCACAAAGACATCGGAATCGTAATCAGGATTGACGCGAGGAATATTAGCGTAAACATCGATCGGCAATTCACCAAAGAATGTACAAATTAAGTCGATCGGGTGCGATCCAAATTCGTAAAGGGTAGATTGCTTCAAAGATGAGCGCCATGATTCCGCCCCTTCAAATGCCGGCGGATGATACATCTGTTGCCAGCAATTGATGAAGTAGAGGTTGCCAAATTCTCCCGACGCAATGCCCTCTCTTGCCGCCTTGTATGTCGACATATATCGATACTGCGTATTGACGGCAAGTTTCTTACCAACTCGGCGAGCTTCGGCAATCACCTCGTCTGCATCTTCCAACGTCAAAACAAACGGCTTTTCGCATAGAACATTAGCTCCACTGCGCAACGCCGCCAGACAAAGGTCTTTGTGAAATTCCGGCGGAGTACCAATGATTACAATTTCCGGCTTTTCCTTTTCCAGCATCTCCAGCGAATCGGCATATACATTTGGAATCGAGAATTGTTCCTTCATCGAGCGACGGCGCTCTTCGCTGGTGTCGCTGGCGGCAATCAATTCGATTTCAGAAACGGATTTACACGCAGGTAAGTGAATGCGCTCCGCAACTTTTCCTAAACCAATTACTGCAGTTCTCATTTTCAAGTTACCCGATAAAACGCCCGCGCCGGAGCTGAATCATAATAAAACAGTTCAATGCGAATTACCCTTGCATATAACTAACGAGGTTTCCATACAGTTAAATCACCATCACCGATCGAACCGGGAAATACTTTATCAACGACCCAATATTTTTCGATTAGCGGCTCGAGTTCGGGATGATCCAGGTGTAATGCACGGGGAAAAGTGGTGATCAGATACAACTGCTCAGGCTTGTGCTGTCGCAAGACCTCGTTAAATTCAGGAATCGTCCTTACATCGTAATAGTCTTGATTGAGCCTCATATCGCTACGACTCGCGTAATACGCCACTCCCTCGCGCGCCGTATAAATCGAAAGTGGATAAATTTTGCCCGGTTTTGATTTCAAATATAAAACCGCCGAACGAAAATCTTGTTTAGGAATTCTGTAGTACGACATCAACGGCGGAATGTTGACCGCCATTACACACAGGATAGACAAGGTAAAAAGAGGCATGGATAGCTTCTCTTGCCCTATCCTTTTCAAGATCCATCGCAAAGACTCATGCAGACCGGTTGCGCAAACAAGCAGAGCAAGCGGCAAGGCTAACAAAAAGAATCTTGGCGACACAGCCAATGCTAGTTTTAGCAAATAGAGAGCCAGTAATATTTCAGGCAAAATCAGTCCGACCAGCAAAAGCCAACTGGAACGAAACATCGCCTTTAGTCCGGCGAAAGCAATGATCAATCCCGGCACAGCAGCAACTGCCACAAGCGGAGCGCTGCTTATTCTCAAACCACGCACAACCTCATTGAGAAATTCCGCCGAAAACAAGGTAAACCCCGTAGACTGCACTTTATAGGTCTCCTGCACGACCATATACGCTTGCGGAAAAATTATGCTGTATAAGTGGAGCACCATTAGCAGTGACAGAAACATTACGGACGAGAGTCTCCAGAAAAGCGGCCAGCCGCCCCCACTGCGCCGCTGAACGACCACTGACGCCACTACTGCCATTAAGAAGTGCGCGATTAGCACTGACAAGCTGGCAATAATGGACGCCATATTCAAGAACGTGCACAAGCAATAACCCACCCAGTGCCACACCTTGTCCTTCTTGACTCCACGAAGCAGAAATAGAGTCGCACCCAGCGAGAAGAGCAAGTGCGCAGTGTATCCACGAGCATTTTGGGAAAAGAATATGTGCTGATACGAAACAGCTAAAAGAAGAGCAGCAGCCAGAGAAATCCAGCGGCTTGCTATCAATCTGGTCAGCAAATAGAACACTGGAATAGTCAGCGCACCAATTAGAACTGATGGCAAACGCACCACCCATTCCTGCTCCCCAAAGACACTGACAGCCATTTTTTCAAGCAGCGTATAAAAGAGATGGTTGTTGGTGCTGTAGTAAGTCGTCAACAATCCGAAAATTGAACTGTCACGATAAAACGTCAGAGGCGTAATTTCATCCAGCCAAAAGCTCGAGTTGAGGAAGAGACAACGCAGCAGCAGACCAAGCGCAATAATGCCCGAAAGTACAAAAGTAGCCTGCCTTCGGGTAAGTGGCTCGGAATCGGTAATTGGCTTGGGCACAATCAGAGATTCAGCCGATAGACGTTGCCATCGCCACCCGGTCAAACCGATTAAAAGACACCAGAATCCATCGAGAAAAGCGCACCACTTCACGATAATCAGGTTTTTGTCAGGCGAGCTGACAGAACCCGGGGGAACAACTGCTTCGATATGCACGGTGTCAGGTAAGGCAAAGGCCGTAATCGCAAGAATTGCGCCGATGACTGAAAAGGCGATCGATTGTTTGGTAATTCGCACGTATTTTGGTTGAAGTAGAAGGCTGCCTGGTCCAGGCTAGATCATGCTACACATTACGGCTTGCTTACGTTCTTAATAAAGATTAGACCAGCGTTATCAAATAGTCCCGCGCCCATGGATGCTCTTAGTATGGGACTTCCGGGGAATGCAGGTTTGTCGAAAACAGAATTGTCAAACGAGTATGAAACGTGACGAATGATTAGATGTTGACAAACGGGTTATCCTAATCAACGCAACTTGACCACCCCGTAAGGGACCGGGCTCGTCGCCATGACCGCCGCACCTGACCAGCTGCTGGAACTCGATTCGCACTTCAGGAAGTCAATTCCTCATCAACTCCGATAATAGGAAGCTAAAAAGCATTTATGAGCACAAAATTAGAATCCGCTCCACAGATATTCGAACCCGAATACTACCAGCGCCTCTACGACATCGAAGAGAATCACTGGTGGGCTCAAGGCATGCGTGACGCTATGGTTGCCCTCCTGAAGAAACCAACTTCAGGTATGAAAAATATCGAAGTGCTGGACATCGGTTGCGGTACTGGCTACCTGCTCGATTTTGTCCAGAAACATTATCCGCTGGCAGGCGAACCGACCGGACTGGACTATTCCGAGCATGCGCTCAAGTTCTGCGAAATGCGTGGTGCCACCAAACTGGTTCTGGGCAGCGCTACCGATGTGCCACTGCCATCAGCCAGCGTCGATTTGATTATCTGTATTGATACCATTCAACATCTCGCAGGTGCCGGCGCCGATGAAAAGGCTATCGCTGAGTTCAAGAGACTGCTAAGACCGGGTGGACTTGTCTACTTGCGCACCAATTCGTCGTGGGGCCGAGTCAAGCTCAGCGGAGCGGACAAAGACCAATATCGCCGTTATGACGTGCCGACTGTCACGACCATGCTCAGACAAGCCGGTTTTGTCGTCGAGCGCGCCACTTACTTGAACACTCTACCTAGCGCATTCGGCGCTCTCCGCGAATACCTGAACGCCTTCAAGAATAGCGGACGCAGTCATGGACACGATCACGATCATGGTCATGGACACGGTCACGACCATGGGCATGATCATGGTCACAACCATGGACACGACCACGGCCACGCTCAATCGCATGGACTGACGAACACCACCAAAGCGATCGGTCCTGGACTGGCAATCAAAAACTACGCAGAAAGCCTGGGCTGGCTAAACAATCTCATGCATAAAGAACTGGCAGTGGAAGCGGCTCTCCTCTCTGCTAACATCGACTTGCCTTTCGGACACTCAAGCGGCTTTGTTGCGCGCAAACCATAACCTGACGCTGCAAACGAGTTGCTTATTGATTGAGACCAATGAACGTTAAGACGGACAATCGGCTCTTGTACACAATCCGGAGCTGACTGGATGAGCAAGGACAAGCCGGGCATAAGCAAAAATTTCGCCATACTCTCGGTTGGTCAAATGATCAGCCGAATTCTGGCATTTGCCGTCACTATTCAAATGACTCGCGTGCTTCTTCCAGACGAATACGGCGCCGTCGTATTCGCCATGACCGTACTGGCTTACATAGGCATCATAGTTGATTTCGGTTTTGACGCCTGGGGCCCGCTGGAAGTGGCTCGTGGTATCACGCCCATTCCAACCATCGTCAAATCTGTGGTCAGTCTCAGACTGCTTATGCTGATTCCCGCACTGATTGGATTGTCCGTCGCCACCTACTTGATGCCGCTGCCACCACTGACTAAAACAATAATCCTCATCTCCGGCGCAACGATGCTTCCCAGTGCTCTAGATCTTAACTGGGTCTTCCTCGGCAGCAAGTCAATGGTACCAGCTATAGTATCAGACTGCCTCTGTCAACTCCTCATGGCGACCGGTGTTTTCCTGCTGGTAAAACAGCCCAGCGACGTCATTTATGTTCCCGTCATGCAGGTAGCAACCCGCGCCATAGCAGTCGCATACCTGCTTGTCACCTACAGTCGAACATTCGGCATGTTCAAACTAGGCTGGGAATCTGAGACGATCAAAAAATTCGTCACCGGATCTTTGCCCCTTGTCGGCTCGGCCCTGGTCGGAAGAATTATCGAGAACTTCGATATTCTCTTGCTCGGCATCTGGGTCGGCTCTGAAGCTACTGGACTCTACGGAGCCTCCTTCCGTGTCGTCTGGATGCTCGTGCTGATCACTGTAGCCTATTACACAGCCCTTCGACCTACACTGGCACAAGCATATGTACAGGGCTTTCATACAATTGAAGCACTGTTGAATCGCGTCATGCGCATCTCCGCTGCCATCGCAATCGGTGCTTCCGTCGGTGGCATTCTGGTGGCAGAACCACTGGTTCTGTTTCTCTACGGCAAAGCGTACCTACCAGCAGTTCCGGCACTGCAGGTACTCCTGGCACTGTTTGGTATGCACATGCTCAGCAGAACCTACAGGGTCTTGCTTATTTCATTCAACAAGCAAGTAAACGACTTACGCATCATGTCGTTGGCGGCGCTGGTAAACGTAGTATTGAACATCTTCGTCATAAAGCAATACGGAATCATGGGAGCAGCACTAGCCAATTTTGCGTGCGAATTCCTGATTCTAATTCTCGATTACATTGCGGCGCAAAAATTTGTCGGACGAATTCCCCTTGGACGCCACCTCTGGAAACCAGCAATTGCCGCTTGCTTTATGTATCCGGTCATTCAAGTCACGCACAATCTCCACCTGCTGATTCAGATTGCCGCCGCCGGTAGTGTCTATGTGGTGCTCGTGTTCCTCTTCAAATCCATCACCATGGATGATGTCAAAGTCATTCTCAACCGCAAAAAGAAAACGCCTGAGGAGCAAATGGAAACCCTCGCCGCAGAAGTAGAAGCCATGAACCAGGAAACCGACGCAGGTGGACCTGAAGCGAACTTAAATCCACCCTGTGTGGCTGGTAAATAATTGAAGCTGAGGCACTAAATTATTTGATCACAAAACCACTTGGCAGCCAGGAGTTCGCAGAGCACGCTATCAACGAGCTATGCAGCGAATATGTCCAACAATTTTTCAAACTGCAACACGTATTTACAACTGCAGCAATTAGAAATTATCAAGACAGAATTCAATAATTGCTCAACCTTGACGAGCTGGGATTATGCGAAGTAGCCAAGAGATCCAGCATTCTCGCTGGCAGCAATTATTATGTATTCGCTCTTTACTATCTCCTTCCGATTTGGCAATCTCATAGCTGTACTCAGCTCACACTTCTTGACAAGAAGAGCAATTACTACCGACCGGCTGCGACTTCTCACTACGGAAATAAGTGACGAATAAATTGAAAAGACGCGAATCTCAGCGCAGCGGACACACGGAAACATTGATGACTGATAACAATAAACAATCGGCCAAAGCAAGAAGCGGTCCAACCACTCTTTCACCGAACGTCTCGGTAATCGTGCCTGTTTACAATGGCGGCGATCAATTCGAAGACTGCCTGGCTGCAATCGCCAGATGGAAACCTACAAACTGGGAACTGATTGTTGTCGACGACGGTTCGACAGACCAATCAGCAGCTCTGGCCAGGCACTATGGTGCCACCGTGATGAGTACGGAAGGAAGACTGGGTCCGGGCGCAGCTCGAAACATAGGTTCACGCTACGCTTCTGGAGAATACGTCTGTTTCATAGACGCAGATTGCGAGGTCAACGCAGTCACATTCAAAAACATGGCCGGAATCCTATCCCGCGATACCACCATTGATGCCTTGTTCGGCTCTTACGATACAACGCCGCGAGCACCGTCATTCCTCAGTCAATACAAAAATCTGATGCACCACTGGGTCCATCAGAACAGCAGTGAAGATGCCGCTACATTTTGGTCCGGATGCGGCGTAGTGCGTCGCTCTCTATTTCTTGCCCTGGGTGGATTCGACGTCGTCACATACAAACGTCCCAGCATTGAAGACATAGACCTCGGCTATCGCATTAAGCAAGCCGGCGGCAAAATCGTATTGTCCAAAAAAGTACAGGTCAAACACTATAAAAATTGGACTTTGATGTGTTTGCTGAAAACGGATGTATTCGATCGTGGTATTCCATGGACGCGCCTGATTCTCAGCGATAAGTCCCGTCTGATCAACGACTTGAACCTGGGCAACGATCAGAGACTGAGCCTGGCTGTCACTTATCTTCTGCTCCTCTCACTGGTGCTGATTCCATTCGTTCCACACGCCGGCTATGCGGCTGCCGCACTTGCAGTAGTGCTCTTTTCACTCAACATCAATACTTACAGCTTCTTCGTCAAAAGACGTGGTGCACTGTTCGCGATACCAGCAATAGGTATGCACTGGCTCTACTTCGTGTATTGCGGAATCGCTTTTTGGTGCGGAGTTGCCTTACATACTCGCGACAAAATCCAGGGCAAAGAAGTCTTACCGGTGATGCCGATCGAAGACGCGGCCGGGCAGCACAAAAGCATTTCAACGAGTGCATCAAGCTCGACCAATTCCCTGAAAAATGCGGCAACAGAACCTGTCAGCAGCAAGACTCTGGAGAGCCAAAACAACGCTGCCTCTCAGACCGCAATCGCTAACACATAAGCTCGCTAAAGTTTCAGCCGGATTGACAGGACCACGTGTCTAACAATCTGTAACAACAAGCGTATATACGATTGTTGTCAATCAAAGCAACATAGCTATCTGTTCGTAGATTGGCTGCCTGAAACCCTCTAAAGGTCGCGCCAATTTGCTGACAGGGCTACTCAAATTGTGTAAGATCCACAATGGATGATTGAGCATCGCATTACAACGCGATCAAATCCGACTTCCTTCACGCAGGTCTGACAAGATCAATGGAAAAACCCGCTGGTAGCCAGCAAACGGCCGTAATAATCGGGGCCGGACCGGCTGGATTGACAGCAGCTTTCGAGCTTTTAAAACACACAAAAATCAAACCGATCGTGTTGGAACGCACCGACTATCTCGGCGGCATCGCTCGTACTGTCAATTACAAAGGCAACCGCATCGACATCGGCGGTCATCGCTTCTTTTCCAAATCCGATCGAGTCATGCAGTGGTGGCTCGATGTAATGCCCTTAGAGGCGCTGGAAGAGAAGAGTCAAGTTATTACCTATCAGCAAAAGACGACATCTGTAGAGGGTCAGATTAGCGCTCCTGACCCTAAAAAAGAAGACAGAGTCATGTTATTGCGCAATCGAAAATCGCGCATTTACTTCATGCGCAAATTTTTCGATTATCCAATCAGCCTGACGCCTGCAACCGTTAAAAACATGGGGCTCTTTAAGACTGCGAAGGTCGGTCTGAGTTACATGAAAGCCAGCCTTTTTCCCATCAAGCCAGAGAAAACTCTGGACGAATTTCTCACCAACAGATTCGGAAAAGAGCTCTACCTGACGTTCTTCAAGTCTTACACTGAGAAAGTTTGGGGCGTTCCCTGCTCGCAGATAACTTCGGCATGGGGCGCACAGCGCATCAAAGGGTTATCGCTCTGGCGTGCGGTTCGCCACTTTTTCAAGAGTTCTTTATCAGCTGTAGACATCGGACAAAAAGAAACAGAAACGTCCCTGATCGAGCGATTTCTCTACCCGAAACTCGGTCCCGGACAGATGTGGGAATACGTCGGCAAACACGTTACAGAATCAGGCGGAGAGATTCATAACGACTGCAATGTCGTAAAAATCAACGTCACCGAGAACCGGGTTAAGTCAGTCGAAATAGAAGACGCGAAAACCGGCGAGCGCCGCACCTACGAAGGCGACTACTTTTTCTCGACTATGGCAATCAAAGACCTGGTCCAATGCCTTGAGCCCAAACCGGGACCAGAAGTTACGCAGATCAGTGATGGACTGCTGTATCGGGACTTTTTCACGGTCGGGCTGCTGGTCAATAAACTGAAAATCTCAGAGCAAACCACAAACGGTACAAAGCTCGTATCGGACAACTGGATTTACATTCAGGAGCCGGATGTAAAACTAGGTCGACTCCAGATCTTCAACAACTGGAGTCCCTATATGATTGTCGATCAATCCAAAGTTTGGCTGGGGCTGGAATATTTCTGCAACGAAACTGACGACATCTGGAGCTGGGACGATCAGAAACTGATTGATTTTGCTGGTAAAGAGCTCGAACACATCGGCATCATCGATGCTTCAGATGTACTGGACGCCACTGTTATCAGAATGCCGAAAACCTATCCTGGTTACTTCGGCACTTATGAAAAATTTGATGTTTTGCAACGTTTTATCGACAGATTCGAAAACCTGTTCCTGGTGGGACGTAACGGAATGCACAAATACAACAACCAGGACCACTCGATGCTTACGGCAATGACGGCTGTCGAAAACATCATAAATGGCGTAAAAACCAAGGACAACATCTGGTCAATCAATACTGAACTTGATTATCACGAAGAAAAGACCACTAATAAATCTTAACCTCAAGCTCTGGAACCCAGCACCGTGCTAGTATCGAACCGCTTGCCATGTGGTAAAAGCAGGGCAATGCTGCACCAGTGCAAAACAGATTGAACAGCCAGCAAGTGACCGTCAAAACCAGACCATCTCCGAAATTTTTAGCAGGCACCACATTTGGTTGCTTGTTCACTTTGTTCGCCTTCAACTCAATCGTCAATGCCACTTTGCCTGAGGGATTGCCAGACTATCGTGATATGACCAATGCGCTCATATCAAAGCTCCCGGGAATGCTCAAAGCTAAAGATGCCCCCGATGTACTATTGCTGGGTGCTTCAGGAATCGTCATTCCATCGGTCCGTTGCGACGATCAATTTCATCAACGCCCATCTAGATACGACGAGCAGTTCATGAAATCCGACATCTGGAAATATGCAAAGTCGGACTATTTAGCAGATCTGCTGTCGCATCAGCTGCACAAAGATGTCACCATAGATAATACTGGATCTGGTGGCTGCATTATGTCGGACCAATACATTGTTCTGAAGAAATACCTGGATGCAGGTAAACGTCCGGAGTTTGTCCTGATCACAACCGGACCGAAGGACTTTTACGACAATCTCAAACCAAGCATCGACAAAACACCCATCTACACTGAGCTTGCCGACCTTCCAATCCGCCTGACAGACATTGTGCAAGGCAACTGCAAGATCGATTCGTCAGTACCTGAAATGTCGGAATCATTGCTGCGGGCACTCTCTAAGTTTTACTTCTTCCGAGAAGACTACCGCGGTTTTCTAGCCAGAAAAACGTCCGAATTGACCGGACATCCGGAGTCCCTGGAAAAAACCCCAGAAAATCTTGCCGCCCAAAAGGCTACCGCTGGCAAAGATTCAGCGGCTCTCGCAAGCGCCAAAAAGGCAGAGCCCATCAGGTATATACCAAACACAAACCAGGACATCAAACGATTTCGCAAGATCTATCTGCCCATCAACAAAACTCAGTTCGATCAACAGATGGCCTACCTGCAAAAAACAATCGAACTGGCTAAGAGCAACGGTATTGCAGTACAAATATGCTTCATGCCACTGGCCGAAGAACACAAGAATATATTGAAGCCGGACGCCTGGGATACGTACAAAAAACGTGTCACAGAGATGGCAGCGAAAGAAGACGTCGCCTGCCTTGACCCACAAGAAGAAATCGGTTTTGAACCGGACGATTTCGAGGACAGTGCCCACTTGAACAAAGTAGGTGGCAAGAAATTCTTCAACTACCTGACTGAGAAGATTTGCAGCGACCAGAAAGTTGCCGCGTCGATCGCCCAGAATGGGGTCT
Organism: Candidatus Melainabacteria bacterium; assembly: GCA_003963305.1. NCBI lineage: Bacteria > Bacillati > Candidatus Melainabacteria > Candidatus Melainabacteria bacterium. The sequence goes on from RXJR01000036.1 coordinate 44,276, forward strand.
TGATCGGTCAGCACTAGGCGTTAAAGGCTACTAACAATTCGCCTCCTGACAGCAGTCCAAAACGTCAAGCCTGTGGATATTAAAAGAAATTGACAACACCGCTTCAGAGCAGCCTGGAGTTACGCAAGCATTGAAGTACAGGGGTTTCCGCTTAGATTTAGAGCTAGATAAGCCGTTTCGGAAACTTTATCTAAATGCTGGAAGAGCCCGCGCCATGGTACTATCGGGACTTGCCATGGGATCTAATTTAGAGCCAAGAAAATGCTTTTCAACAGTGTCCAGTATCTGATCTTTCTGCCAACCGTCGTGCTCCTGTTCTGGTTGTCGCCACGCGCCGTCAAACTGCCACTGCTACTGGTAGCAAGCTATATCTTCTACGCATCGTGGAACCCGCCCTTTGTTCTTTTGATCATTGGATTGACACTATTCAACTTCTACTGGGGCAAAATTCTTTCCCGAGCAACGACAAACCGCAAAAAGCTATTCACCGCAGGCATCGTTGCAAATATCTTGACTCTCGCTACTTTCAAGTACGCAAACTTCTTTCTCGACACAGTAGCATCGGCAATTCATCTCGTCAGCAAACAGACCCCGGACTTCGCGCTTAATATTGTTCTGCCGCTCGGCATTTCTTTCTTCGTTTTCGAATTCATACACTATCTATTCGAAGTCAATCGAGGCGGAAAGCCTGTAGATTCTTTCGTACACTTTGCTCTCTTCGCAGCCTTTTTCCCAACGCAGATCGCAGGACCAATCAAGCGATACGACGATTTCATGAAACAGATGACGGACACAAATCCGTTCAAGCTGGAATACTTCGACGAAGGACTGCCCCTCATCGTCATGGGTCTGGCAAAGAAATTACTGCTCGCCGACAACCTGGCTATCCTTGTGCAAATGGGCTTTTCCAACCCCGCCTCATACGGTGCACCGGAGCTGTGGCTGTTCACTTACGCTTTTGCCTTTCAGATCTATTTCGACTTCTGTGCTTACACAGATATAGCTCGCGGTTCCGCGATGCTCTTCGGCTATCACATTCCGATCAACTTCAATCTCCCCTATATTGCTGCGAATATGGCAGATTTCTGGCACCGCTGGCACATCTCGCTATCAACATGGCTGCGCGATTACCTCTTCATTCCGATGGGCGGCTCACGCGTCGCAAACTGGAAAGTTAACCGCAACATTCTCATTACCTTTGCCCTGGGCGGACTCTGGCATGGAGCCTCATGGAGCTTCGTAATATGGGGACTCTTCCATGGACTGTGCCTGGTTGTACACCGTGAATTCGTCGCACTCAAGGGGCGCTTGCCTAAACTTGATCCACTGTGGAAATCGGGCGCCTGGCATTATCTCTCCATATTTCTGACATTCAACGCCGTCTGCATAGGCGACGTGTTTTTCCGCCTGCAGGACAGCAAACAAGCGTTCGCTGCAGTGAAAAAGATGCTTCTCTTCAGCCCTATATACACAGCAGAAGAGGCTCACCACTTCTTCATTGCCAAAGAAACTCTGCCAATAATCGTGCCCGTAACTGTGACCATGGTGGCAGTACTTTTCCTGGCTAATTTGCCTCTGAGCAAATTGATCAATGACCGCGCTTTCGATCGAGTGCCACCATTCGTTAAAGGTGCATTTTGCGCAGTGCTGATAATAGCCATGATCGTTTTGATTCCAACCACTTCGGCTCCATTCGTTTACTTCCAGTTCTAGGCAATCTCGTGGCACCAAATCTGACACCAACAGCAAAAGCGCTGACAGGCACGACATTCAGTTGCCTGGCGTGTCTGATCGCCTTCAATATTGTGATAAACGCCCTGTTTCCCTCCGGTCTGCCGAAATTTCAAGACACAGCCAACCTCTGGGGAACGCAGGTAGCGAAGCTGCCACCATTGATGCAATCCAGAGAAAATGCCGACGTATTAATCGTTGGAGCATCCGGGATTCTCTTTCCTTCAGTGCGCTGTGATGACGCTTTCTATCAACGCCAGACACGCTACGATGACTGGTACATGAAGTACAAGATCTGGTCATATTCCAAATCTGACTATTTCGCAAATCTGCTGAGCAAGCGCCTCGGCAAAGACATCTCCATTGCCAACAGTGCCGTAGGCGGTTGCATGATGTCAGATCAGTATTTGATCTTGAATAAGTATCTGGCATCCGGCAAGAAGCCAAAAATGATCCTGCTTTTCAGCGGTCCAAAGGACTTTCTCGATAACCATCGCACCAAGATCGAGAAAACATCTACTTATGTGCAGTTAGCCGACTTCCCGATTCGTGTCGGCGATATTTTGCAGGGCAACACTCGCTACGATACTGCCATTCCGGAACTGACTGAAGCAATTATGCAGAGCGTTTCCAGTTTCTATTTCTATAGAGATGATTACCGTGCCATGCTTGCCCACGAGACATCGAAGCTTACTCATCATCCCGAAGATTTGAAAAAAGCTATGGTCATGCTTGGCACAGAAGACAAAACACCGCTGACAAAACAACAGAAAGAAGAAGCTAAAGAACGTGCCGATGCTAAATTCGCGCCTTCAAAAGATGCAAAAGACCTGGCCCTGTTCAGAAAAATCTATCTTCCTATCAATACTGCTCAGTTCGAAACTCAGACGAAGTACTTCGAAAAGATCATCGCCCTGGCTAAAGAACACAACATTCCACTCCAGGTCACTTTCATGCCTCTGACTCCTCAGCATACGGCTGTGCTACCGCCTGAGACATGGGCAACGTATAAAAGAACGGTGCGCTCAATCGCTGAAAAAGCCCATATCGCTTGCTGGGACCCCGTGCAAGACGTGAACTTCCAGCCCCAGGACTTTGAAGACTCAGCCCACCTTGACGCCGCTGGTGGACAGAAGTTTTTCAAATATCTGACCGATCGGATCTGTGACGATCCACGAGTCTGCCAGACATTGACTGACCAGAAAGTGCTGATCGGTCAACATTGATCTGAAGGCGAGTTCGAAAAAATTTTGCGGGTTTACGTGATCAATGTTCACAGGAACCCACCTTAAATCAGGCAATGGTTGCCAATAGGATGTTCGCATACCTCCAAGCGAAACCTATTTGAGGACGATTCTAAAATGAAAAATGCAGAAATTAATCAGAAGCCGATGTCCGAACCACACTCAGCTGGCGGAGAAGCTTACGCCGCCGCAGCTCGAGACGCATGGGAAAAGCCTTCAACAGGCGCCTCAGCTAAAACCGATTCAACTGCGCGCCCAGAATCGGGCAGCGGTCAAACAATTACTAACTCTGATTCCGGACCCAAAAAAACTGGAAACGGTGTTGCCGGCCAACCAGAGGGCGGCGGTGGTCATAGAATCGAGCCCAAAGGGGAAGCGCCTACCCAACCCAGCGCTGGAGAAGGAGCCGGCGCCAGGCAGGAAGGTTCAGAACCTGAAGGAAGCACCCTTAACGGAAGTGCTGGTGCCGCAGACAAAAACAATGCCCTGAAGTCTGACGGCGCCGGCAATTTCGGAAAGCCCGAGAAACTCGATACTGCTCCTGAACAAGGCAAAGCAGGCGGTGAGAGCATGCACTCCGCACCCAGCGAACATGTCGACAAGCAAGATGCGGCGCTCAAGTTCCTACCCAGCCTGAGCATCGCCTGAGCAATAAATTTCGCCAGAGGATAAGCCGGACTCATTGAGTTCGGCTTCGCCTCATTGGAAAAATTCATAACAGGTGGTACAACAGATGAAAGGTCGAAGTATCGATTTGTTCAGCACCTTCAGGAACCTCAGCCGAAAGATCATGTCAAAAATCCTGATTGTTGAAGATGACGAAGCACTGGCCGACTCGATTAAGGACATACTGGAATTCGATCATCACCATGTCGATGCCGTCGCCGATGGTGCTCTCGGCCTCGAGCACGCGCTTTCAGGCGCATTCGATTTGATCATTCTCGACCGGCAACTCCCGGGAATGCAGGGAACAGATATCTGCACGGCATTCCGCAATAAAGGCGGGCAAACACCCATACTCATGCTTACCGCCCTCAGCTCAATCAATCAAAAACTGGAAGGTTTTGAAAGCGGCGTTGACGACTATCTGACCAAACCGTTCGCTATGCCGGAGCTGCTGGTGCGAATCAAAGCACTGCTGAAAAGACCACCGATACAATCAAGAGCCGTATTGTCGGCCGGAAACATTTCACTTGATGCAGAAAGCAAGACAGTTATGCAATCCGGTCAAAACCTGAAACTAAAACCGCTCGAGTTCTCAGTTCTAGAATACTTCATGACGCATCCAAACAAAGTGATAAGCGCCGAAGAATTATTGAAACGCGTTTGGAAAACAGAAGCCGACGCATCAGTCGATTCTGTCTATACGTCTATAAACCGGCTGCGAAAAAAATTGGGAGAGAATGCAGACCAGATTTTGCAAACTGTGCACGGGCTGGGATACAAACTCGTAAAATAAACACAATCACGCAGCGATGCTCAATTCAGAAACTCCAACTTCATACCTGTAAAATAGCTTGTCAAAAATACGGCTCAGACTCTGGCATAAATTCGAATTACTAGCAGCACTACCCATGGTGATCTGTGCTGCGGTCTTGCTGCTGCTCGGATTTATTTATACGTATACAGACCAGCAACTGGCAGAGGCGCAACGCGCTCGCGAAGCGTTAGACACATGCGAATTCCTGATGCGAACAGTGAGCCAAACGACAGCCAAGCTGTGGACGGCAGGCAACTTTGAAGCAGCAAGCGAACAACAAATTCTCAATACAACAAAAACAAAAGTGCGAGAGAAGGTGCAGAGACTAAAGGAACTCTGCAAAGATCATCCGGAACAACAGAGAACCGCATTTGAACTGGAGGAAACGCTCGAGTCCTCGTTGAAACTGATGCAGAGATCAATTGAGATGAAGGCCGAACATGGCATAGCGCCCGCTCTCAAAATTATGAGCTTCCAGATTGCTACACAAGAACATGCTGACACGCTCTTTCAGTGCAATCGACGACTGACGGAGCAGCTTACCTCCAGCCTGGAACATTCCGAGCACGCATCGACGGCCGAAACAATGCGCCCATTGCTGCTCTTAGCAGCGACACTGATCGCAGCAATAGGATTGATCACAGCCTTTATACTTAATCGAAGTGTAGTAAATCGTTTATCCAAACTCGTTTTGAACAGCAAACGCCTGGCCACTTTAGACAAACTAGTGCCACCATCAACAAAAGGCGAAAATGATGAAATAGCCGATCTGGACGACATTTTTCATACAATGGCGTCTTCACTTTCTGAAGCAATTGAAAGAGAACTCGCTACCATCGAGAAAGCAGCAGATGTAATTTGCACAGTAAATTCAAGGGGAGAACTAAGAAGTGTCAACTCAGCCTGTCTATCCGCCTGGGGTTATCAGGCAGGAGAACTGATAGGTGGCAATCTCCTGGAGTTGGTGCACCATGATGACCGCAGCCAAACCAAGGCATTTATAGCAACACTCAAAAACAGCGAAGAGATGGAGACTTTTGAAAACAAACTGACCAGGAAGGACGGAGGACTTCTCGATATTCTCTGGTCATTTCGAAAGTCAGAAACAAGCGACGAAATATTTTGCATAGCCCACGACATAACAGAAAGAAAGAAGGCGCAGGAAGATTTACGCAAAAGCGAAGATAGATTCGCTGCTATTAAAGAAAAGATGCCTGCCGGAATCATCATTTTCAGCGAAGACGGAGAAGTTCTCGATTACAATCCAAGCGCTATTACACTGCTAGGACGGGATCAGTCGAGCATAAAAAACACCAAACTGGAAAAAATCATTCCGGCACTGCATTCCGAACTCAATAATCTGTCGAAGCAAAGACTTCCCCATGAAGCTGAAATCATTCAAACAGATGGGTCAATCAAAACTGCAGACCTTATAGTCGAAGAACTCGAGCAGAGCGAAAACAGAAAAAAGCAGTACCTTTCCGTGCTGATCGATACCACAGAGCGCCATGAGTTCGAAAGGATAAAGGAGACTCTCGTGGCCATGATTGCACACGACATTGCCACTCCAATGACTACTATTCACTCACAGCTGCATCTTGCGCAGCTTGGTGTCATGGGCGAACTGACAGAAGAGGGAGCGGCCTTAGTGCACAAGGCGGAAGCACAAAGCGTAGAATTGATGAATGTCTTAACCACAGTTATGAAAACTGCAAAATATAAACATGCCACCATCTCCAGCGGTATAGCAGCAACGAACCTTGCCGAAATCGTTGATGCGGTCGTCGAGTCAACCGAATCTGAACAACAGCAAAAAAATGTAGATGTACATCTGCAAATCGATCGCTCGCTTAATTTATTGGTCGAACCTGACAGCTCTTCCCACGCAATCAAGGTCGTTCTGACAGCCCTCTTGCGAAGCTGCCCTGAAAATCAATTTCTCACAATCGAAAGTTTCTTCGACGAGGAAGCTAAAGAAGACACGCTGCGATTGCGACTATCGCATCCTCGCGAGGGCGTCGTCGGACCTCCGCAGAGTTTAGCATGGGAATTTGCCTGCGCCATTGTGCAGGCAAACAACGGGCACCTGAGATTTGTTGAGGGTCAAAAATTTGTTGCCTGCGAATTCGAATTCAAGGTAGCTTGAAAAATTTCAAAACAAATACGCAGGTCCAACATATCAACATTCACTGTAATGGCAGAGAGACAATAAAGGTAGCGCCCCGTCCATCATTATTTCTGGCGCAGATCGTGCCACCATGTTTCTCTACGATGCTTTTACAGATCGCAAGACCAAGTCCAGTGCCGCCCTTTCGCGTCGCATCCGACACCGCCACCTGTTTAAAAGCTTCGAAAATTGTATCAAGCGCTGCTGCCGGAATCCCCGAACCTTGATCGCTGACACTGATATTGACTGCATTGCCTGCAATATCATTGGCAATATGTATTTCTCCTTTCTCAGGGGAAAACTTAATTGCATTTGTAAGCAAATTTACCAGCACTTGCACGATTCTCTCGGAATCGACGTTAATCTGACACTCAGAAATAACAGGGATAAGTTTCACTTTCTTGGCCGCAGCTTTAACAGCAACTGCACCCACAGCCTTATTTACAATATCACTAAGCGACGATGGTTTTATGCTTACAGCAAACAATTCATCGCCCATTCGTATCCGCAAGAAATCATCAAATAGCCTCAGTAACCGCTCGCTCTCGTTTACCGAGACCTGCAGGCGACTGTGGGCTTTCTCGGTTAGCTCGCCCAGCTCACCGGACTTGAGCCGAATCAAAATTTGCGCAATATCGGCCATCGGCTGAGCGACATCATCAGACATTGTGCGCAGCAATTCCTGCTTAATCCGCTCGATTGTTAGTCGCTCGGTTAAATCTGCAAAGATTGCCAGAACATACTTATCGCTGTCAACCTCGGCGATATTCAAAGAAAGTTCGATTGGAACAGCACCACTGTCAAGCTGAATAGATGATAAAAGACTTTTGCCGGACTGCTGCAACGCCAGGGAGAATAAATCTGTCATCCCCTCGGGCAATGTCAGTCGTTGCACAAACATCTGCTCTTCGACGGATCTGAGGTTGAACAATTTGAGAGCACTACCATTTGCAAATCTAACTCTTCCAAGTTTATCAATCAGCATTAAACCAGCCGGTAGATTTTCTACCAGCGATCTAACTTTGGCTTCGCTGTCATGCAACTGCTTTTCCAAACGCTTGCGCTCTGTGATATCGTGCGCGACACAGTAGTATCTCTGCTCAGCAAACTTCTGGTCGGCGGCGTTATGGACATTCAACAGCATGACAGCGAATTGACCATCGCTTTTTACAAAATCCGCTTCAAAAGTGGCTGTCTCACCTGAACCAATTGATTCCAAACGCATACGCAAAGCATCAATCGAATCACTTTTTACAAGCGTAATCAGCCGCCGTCCAAACAAATCCTCAGCAGAATACCCCCAGACCTTCTCGCACTCTTTGCCTATTTCAACTATCTTACTGTCATGGTCGATTGTAAAAATGACAGCACCAGCATTGGCAAGAATTGCTCTTTCCTGACTGCTAACCTGCCCGAGCAACGCAGCCATCTCATGGAATTGATGGTCTAATTCAGCGATTTCATCCGCCCCTTTGAGGGGCTCTAAGAGGGGAGCGCGGCGAGCAAGTCGTTTGCTATTTTCGATGATCACATTGAGGCGATTGGTGACTTGCCTGCTCAACAAAAGAGGCACCAGAATGCTCAATGTAATTGCCAATGCCGAACCGCCATACAAAAGCAAACCGATCAACTGGCGATACTGGCTGACTGTAAACTCATTCTTGCCAACATAAGGCTCGTCCAGTCCAGCGATCTCAGTATCCAATTTATTATCGACAATTTGTTCGTTCACAAGCTCTCGAACTTCCCGCAGTCGCATCGGCGCAAAGTGAGCTCCACCCATGCGGATCAATTCGACCACTTCCTGAGATAAGGAAAGAGTCTTGTTGCACTCGGCCTCAATGCGTTCCACTCTCGCTAGCTGACTGGGGCGCCCAGCCATTGATTTTTTCAGTAGTCCTATTGCGCTTTCGACTTTGCTTCTAGCGGTCAGATAGGGACGTAAAGTACTTTCACTTTGACTGGAGGCATATTCGAAAACAGCCATCGCACCGCTGGAGAGCGCAGTAGACAAAGTCATACCATCAGAAATTGCGGCACGTGCGCTCTCTTCTCTGCTCAACTCCGCTTCTTGGGCCGATACCAGATAAGCTAAAATAGTCATCATCGCGACTCCAAACACAACTGGAATCGCAGCAACGACAAAAACTTTGGGAAGTAGCTTCAAACTCGACACTCGCGAAGGTCATTTACATAGTAATGAATTTCAGGCCAAAAGACACAAGAGCAATCACTTTATTGGCAACAATTTTGTTCATTTCTGCAATTGCGAGTCCCGCCACAGCGTCCAGGATGTCGGAATCTGCGAATGAACTGCGTACAGAATCAGCACTTTTAAATCCCGCGCAAGAGAAAGACCAGATCATAGACGAGCAAGACGAATTGTACGACCGGCAGAAAAAAATCCCAGCCAGTGAGTATCCAAACTACATAGAGCACCTGCAACAACTCTTGAAAAAGCAAGAGAGCGCTTTCGGAAAAGACAGTCCTCAAGTGTCATGCACCCTGGACCAACTTTATTCCGTGTATCACATGCAGCGCAGACCGGATCTACAGATTGACGTAGCCAGAAGATCCATGGAGATAAAGCGCCGGATCCTTGGCACTCAAGCAGTGGATACCGCCTTTGTAACTTGTCATTTAGCCAGCGCATTAGCGGCATGCGAACGTTACGAAGAAGCGCTCGCATTGCTGCAGAACCTCCTGAATCAACTAAAACCAACAAATGGAACAAGATCTGCAGAAACAATGTTGACATTCGAAATTGCCCAGACATATTTCCAGTGCAATAAATTCGAAGAAGCACAGCCCTGGTTCGACAAAGCGGTCAGTCTGAAACTACAGTATGCCCCCAACTCAAGAGTTTATCCTACGGCCTACAAAGTTCAGACAAGACAACGCATTAACCAGCGTCTGGTGAACCGTTATCATCAACGGCTCTGGACAAACTCCAACAAATCACGCTCGTAACGACCAAAGTTTTCTATATCAATCAGCCCGCGACGGATTGCTTCTACAACAACGCGTACTCGCATGTTGACTGTACCGCCATCGTGATCGAGTGCTTTCAATTGATCTTGATCGAGCAACTTTTGAAATATCAGAGTGATGCGATTTTGAATTCCACGCACGCTGACATTCTGCCTGGCCGCAATCGCTCTGTCAGTCAAGCCAAGCGCCATATCCACAAGTGTGGCGTATTCGGCATCGCTAAGCGAGCTATTACCGAACGTTCGTCGTGACTGGCTGGTGAGAGGATCGATAAAAGTGCAGTTATGACTGAGCACACACTCGATACCATATCTAATGCGCTCAACACTCTGTCCTTTAAAGATGTAGCCGAAGACGGCACGGCCGGGCACAATCTTTTCGATCTTCCGAAGGTGCCACTCTTTGTATGAATCGGCAAGAAAAATGATCTTAGCTTGCGGATTATGTAACCACATACGAGCAGCGGCCTCGAACACGTTGGCATCAGCTGCTTTCAAATCGAGAACAATCAGATCCGTTTTCTTGATCTTGTATGAATTGAGGGCTTCATCACCTGTTCTTACAAATGTAATCGCCACAGTAGACTTGCTAGAATCAGTGAATAATTGCCTGTAAGATGCACGCAACTGCTCTGACTGCTCGGCGACCAAAATGTGCACAGCAACGGGTTCTGCCTCCAACGGGGCAATTGGAGCAAAAGATAGTAACGAAGAGGCGGAATGGCTTGTGAGGAAATTCGTTTGCATTTGCATCTGGCAGAACCCGTTTGTTGTGTACAGATGAAATCGTATGCCAGAAGACCTAACCGACTCCTGTCCAACTTCTAACCGATTTCTAACCACGCCTGAAATTCTGCTGTCTGCGAAAAATCGGAACGAGAGCGTCCCAGTTCCAATCCTGTTCATCAGTCCCTGTTCGCCAGTCCCTGTTCGCCAGTCCCTGTTCGCCAGTCCCTGTTCGCCAGTCCCCGTTCGCCAGTCCCCGTTAGTCAGTACTGGAGAATCGCTCGTCAGCCAAATCGCGAATAGCATTCTCACTGCCAATTTTGTAGACCTCCTCTAAGGTCGCAAGAAATGGATAGCTGGAACGCCAGAAAGAGATATGACCCAACCTTTTGGGCAATGCCGCATTCGCCGCCGGCCTGTGCACTGCCCCGACGAGATGACTTACATTGTGAACCTTCCAAAAATCTCCGAGGGGCAAAGTTGGGCGCTCCGTCTTTCTCTTTGAAGCAGTCCTTGTCGTTTTATTCTCAACCGAACTTGGCTCGCCTTCTTCCTTAGAAGATTTACGGAGACCAGCTCCACCCTTTGACTTGGATACAGTCGGTTCTTCCGCTTTACGGACTGGCGGCGACGAAGTTGTAATCAGATCGATCAACTTCTCCTTGCTCAGACCGCGCATACGAAATATCAAAAATGGATCTCGGTCAAATTCCTCACTGAGCAGATAATAAACTGAGGCAATATGCTTGCATGGATTGGAATAATCAGGGCACGAACAGTCTGTAGCAAAATCATTCATACTTGCTGGAAACAGCGAAACGCCATGCTCTGCAAAAAGCTTTTCAATATCCTCAGGCATCTCGGCCGCGAGCAGTTTTGCGGCAACAATAGCTTGATTGAAAGCCGTTTCCGACAGAAGAACCCACTTATCCACGGGAATTGTTTTCACGCCGATGTGCACGCTGTACGGCTGCAACCGCGAGCCCTGAACCCTGGCGGATATAGAGCCTTCCTGAATGTCGATTGAGAGCACCTGCCCGCGTCTTGCGTAGACCCGACCACGACCTAAACGCCCTCCCAGATCCAGCTCCTCGATCACATTGATCCAACGCCTGGCCCACCATGTCTTACCGAATTTTCCGCGTTCATTTTGCGACTTGATGCCACCACGAGCAATGCGTGGGCCATAGCGTGAATTAAAAATGTCATCATGAGACATTTACACAGAAACCTCGTCGCTCAACTTGAACAGCTTTTTCAAATCCTCGTTCGACATTTGAGAAATCCAGGCTTCACCAGAACCAACGACGACGTCTGCAGTCTTCTGCTTTTCTTCTATGAGTTTGTCGATCTTTTCTTCCAGAGTGCCGGCAGTTATGAACTTGTGCACCTGTACATTTTTCTTCTGCCCGATACGAAAGGCACGATCACTGGCTTGATTCTCCACGGCAGGATTCCACCATCTATCATAATGAAAAACATGATTGGCAGCTGTCAAATTTAATCCCGTCCCTCCCGCCTTTAGAGACAAAACAAAGAGCGATGGTCCGTCTTGCGATTGAAATCGTTCAACCATCTGGTCACGCAATTTTCTGGGTGTACCGCCGTGCAAGAAAAGCACTTCTTCGCCAAACTTTTCCTGCAAATGCTGCTTTAGAAGTTTGCCCATCTCAGCAAATTGAGTAAAAATCAAAGCCTTCTCGCCACAACGCAAAATCTCTTCAAGCATTTCAATGAGGCGCTCGAGCTTTCCCGACCGCCCCTCGAGAGCAGAATTATCACCAGCAAAGTGCGCTGGATGATTGCAGACTTGCTTCATCTGAACAACACCAGAGAGAAGTATCGCCAACCGCTCCTGATTAGAAGCCTGAGCCATGCGCTCAGCCACAGAGTCCACCACAGCAGTGTATAAAGTCACCTGCTCTCGAGTAAGTGAACAAAAGACCTTCATTTCCATTTTGTCAGGCAAATCGTTGATAATGCTTTTATCTGTTTTCAGTCTACGCAAAATAAATGGCTGGGTAATTGACTTCAAGAGTAGCTGCGCTGAGTGACTCCGATCTACTTGAATAGGAATAAGAAATTGATCGCGGAAACTATACAGCGAACCCAGTAGATTAGGATTGAGAAAATCCATTATCGAATACAAATCAGTCACACTGTTCTCGACCGGTGTTCCTGTTAGCGCGATGCGATAAAGACTGCGCAGGCTTCTTGCAGCAGCCGCTTGTTTTGTCTGATAGTTTTTGATGTTCTGAGCTTCGTCCAGAACCAAGCCGGACCATTCCACTTTCTGCAACTGCTCCAAATCGCGATCAAGCAGACCATATGAGGAAATGACAATGTCATTTTGATTTGCATTTTCCAGGAATGTAGCGCCTTTCTTGCGCTTGCCACCATGATGCACCATGACGCGCAGGTCAGGAGAGAATTTCGATGCTTCTCTAACCCAGTTACTTACAACAGAAGTGGGACACACAAGCAGTGTCGGTCCCACCACACCTTCATTCTTATACTTCTGAATCAGAGCCAGTGTTTGAATCGTCTTGCCAAGCCCCATATCATCAGCAAGACAGGCTCCCATGCCAAACTGGGACAAAAAATTCAACCAGGAATAACCGCGCTTTTGATAATCTCTGAGCTCACCGGCAAAAGCATCGGGTGCGGAAACTTCGGACATCACTTGTGGTGCAGTCAACTTCGCCAGAAATTTGCGAACCCAGCCTTGCGCATTAACTTCAACTTCAGTACCGTCCTCGGTTGCTCCAGTGAGAGCAAGTTTTACAATCTCGTCTAATCGTGCTTTCTTGCGAGCCTTCTTTTGCAGAAATTCGATTGCAGCTTTGATGTCCTCTTTTGATACAAGAACCCATTGACCACGAATCTTAACAAGCGGAGTCTTGAGCGAGGCCAGCGTCATCAACTCATCCTCGGACAGCGTCTCGTCACCAAGCGCCAGCTCCCAGTCGAAGTAAAAAACATTCTCCGCACCGAAGCGCCCTTTCACTCTCCTTGCTATATCTTCTTCCTCTGGGTTACCAGTTTTATCCTCGGCACCACTTTCAGTACCATCACCGATATTCGCCTTTTTCTTCAGTTTCGCCTTTTCACCTTTTCGCCACCAGGCTGGAAGCATGACACCGAAACCAGCTTGCTCCAATGCCGGAACGGTTTCTGTGAGGAACTGGAATGCACCGGTATTGTCCAGAGCAAACCCTGATGGTGTAGGGCTTTTTAAACTTTCACCAACTCGATCAGAGAGACGCGATGCCATGCCCAACGAACGCAAAAGCTGCTCTCGTGGGTTAAAATTGGCAGAATCAAATGTCTTCTTCACCGCACCCGTATTTAACCAGGCGTCCTCAGCTGGTATAAGCAAACTCTGGTCGTTCACACACTGCAGCAGATAATGAACACGCCAATTCTTATCTGTGCACGCATCGTTTTCCTTTGTCGATGTGCGACTCTTCTTTTCACTCACCGGTTCTCCAGGCGGCGGCTCGTCCAAACGAAAACAAAGTCTAAACTGAGAGTACTCACTGATCAGGAGCGGGCGCTCCCACTCCTCCAGCTCCGTGACAAACTTTTTTATCTCGTCATCATCGAAATTCATGCGCCCACTGGCGGTTGAAAGTGAGTGCATCCAGCAGTCATGGACACTGAGATACTTGTTTTTACTCAGATACATCGACGTCACCACACGCGAGCTCGCTTGCCGCACTGAGTCATCGACAAAAGCAGTCACATAGTTACTGACCAACTCATATGGAGTTGGCGCACTTCTATCGATTTCGGCGGTCGACGAAGGCACTGCGTTAAGAGCGCGCACCACAGGCGGCATCAGCTCGGTGAATCCCTGGAAAGCATCACGATCTGCCGGTGTTAAAACCGGCTTCCAACGTCCGTAGTAAATATCGCCTTTGAGCATGACACCGGGCAGATATTGCTGGCGGGCAACCAGAGCAGCGCCGAATCGAGCCAGCTGGATGATATACGAGAATTCCGCCCCCAGAATTATTCCTGGCGAGAGAATGTGACCGCGATCCGCACGTTCTACAAGAGAGACTATTTCGAGCGCATGCAGGGACACCGTGTCGACTATCCACGACAGATGCTTCACGGGAGAGGGCATTTCAAAATCGTCCGCGCACAACAACCGGCTGGAAGGAACTGGAAGCTGCTCGGTGGAAGGCAACCAGACCTGCACTGTAGCGGCTCGACACGTATCCATTTCAGCAGGAACTGCTGCCGGATCGATGGCTTGCAGCAATTTTGCATATGAACAAGCGTAAGGATGCCGCCCGCCTCGCCTCCCCCTCTTTACTACATCCAGGCTAGTAAATTTTTGGGCAGGAAATGATTCCTCAGCCCAGAGGACTACCTCGTCGTTTAACAATCCGGCATGCAAGATTATCAAGAGCCTTCTCTCCCTGGGTACATAATATCCATACTTGAGGAACTAAAGGGTACAAACGTATGTCAACGCGTTCGCTAAACTGCCTGTCTATCCTTATTCTTGGTTTGAGCATTCAATTCAGCTGCGGTAGCGCCGCTCAGGCGATCAACCCACCAAAAAATTCAGCCGTTGCGAAACCAGGCACCTCATCTCAGACAGAAGTCGACATCCGCAACGCTTATGGCTTATATACGCAACAGAAGTATGCAGCTTCTGCAGACGCTTTCGAATCGATTATCAAAAAATCGCCACCAAACGCCAAGCTCTATTACTTTGCCGTGTTGTCAAATCGGGCTGCCAATCGCAACAATCGAGCCAAGCAGTTAGCTGGATATGTAATCGGTCACTTCGGCGGTAGCACGGAAAGCAGCTATTGCAAGACCATGTTTCCTGATGTGGCAGGTGGCGCTCAGACGCAAGAGCCAGACCTGCCCGAGTCAGTTAGAGCGGCGCTCCCCCCGGCGATGCAGGCCATGTTGCAGACGCCGGAAGGCAGAGCTGCGGTGCGAGAAGCGATGGCCAAAGATCCGAAAAATTTCGAGACAGTTCGTCAGGCCGAAAAGCAAGGACTGATTAATCAAAGAACAATCAAAGCCGCCAAACTGGCGATGACACCCAAACCAGTCTTCGGCGAAAAGACAGGCACGACGCGTCCATTCACTGCGGCAGACATCGCCCGCGATGGAGCCGCGGGAATCGATCAAAGCAGATTTCCCAACTGCTGGTTTGAAGCTTCAATGTCGGCACTGGCAGAACTGCCCAGAGGGCAGGCGCTAATGGCCAATATGATCCGCTATGGAGAAAAGGGCTCATATGTTGTGCGTTTTCCCGGTGACGGTAACGAATATGTGGTCACCCAAGATTTCCTCGACGAAACTGGAATTCATGATAAAGCGCTCTGGGCATCAATAATCGAGTGTGCCCAGGTGCAAAAGTTTCCGGGTAACGCTGGCGCAGAAGGAGCACAGGCAGACCAGTCTCGTCTCGAAGTAGGGCTGCAATGCATAACCGGTTGCAAGGCTGAAGTGATCTCACCATCCACTTGCAGCCAGCAGGAACTCTCCAGATTTATTGGAGGGGCAGTATCGTCGAAAAATCCAATCGTTGCCGGCACGTACTGGGCCGGAGTAATTGGCAGTCTGCCTGAACTGGTAGTGCCCCAGCACGCCTATACGATAATCGGATTCGATGCTGCCAAAAATATGATCATGATTCGAAACCCGCATGGAGCTAATTCACAACGCTTCGCCAGCACCACTGACCCCGGACATCTGGAATTTGAACAACTCAATGATGGCGTATTCAAAATGAGCATTCCGTTGTTTCAAAAGTATTTCCATTCCATTGCCAGATCATTTATCTAGTAGCGAGATAGAAGCATCAACGATCACTGCTGCGCACCAGTTTCGGTGTCATAATGCCACCAATCAGTCATCGCTCCACCAGAAACTGCAAACAGATGAGTCTAGCTCTTACTGCCGAGATTGACAGACCAAGCCTGTTATCCTTGACGCGTTTTGAAAATGATTTCGGAAATCATTTGAATCAAACTTTCTCTAAGTTTTTATTCTCAAACGATCACTATCAAAAATTGGGTGTATGATAATCGCGCCTGCTCCTCTCCCGTGGAGAGTGCGAATAAAGTCTTCATCAGCCTCAACGCATGCTCAGTGCAAACATATATGCGACTGCAACTGCTGGATCGAGACTAATAAAGTGATGACTTGAACCGCCTTCGACCACGCTAAAGCTGAGCTACAACTAGATCCCACAACAGTTAACCGGTGAGACAGCGCGAGACGCGCTTCGCTCTCAGTCGCTTAGCAATAAGAACTTTAAAGCTTGTCGTCAGAAAACGACAAACATTTTCTAGCGCCTCAGCTTAGAGCGACAGATGGCTCAGAGAGAAAGTCACCGAATCACCCCCAAGAGCAAAAAAAGACTCGCAAGAGTCAATGGAAACAGTCAGGAAACCCAAAGGATACCCAGTAGATATGCACTTTCAGAAACTTCTTGGACTTGCGACAAGCTTGTTCCTCTTTACCGCTTCGAGCACGCCAGCCCAGAACCAGTCTGTCCCGGAACTGAAAGATATAAACCTGACGACGCTGCACTACGGAAGTGACAAAAATCAGACCATCGACCTGTACCTGCCAAAGCATTATCGACACCCGCTTCCTATAGTGCTCTGGATCCATGGTGGCGGATTCAGTACCGGCGACAAAAAAGATACGGTTCCTATTTACTTGCTCAAGATCGGATTCGCAGTGGCGAGTATGAACTATAGACTCGACAATGAAGTCTCGTTTCCGGCACAATTATTCGACTGCAAAGGAGCAATTCGGCGGCTGCGTGGGGCAGCCAAACAATTCAAACTGGATCCGACAAAAATTGTGGCTTTTGGTACGTCTGCAGGCGGGACATTAGCAGCACTGCTGGGAACAACCAACGGAAACAGACAACTGGACGGGCACGTTTCAGATAACGGCCTATCCACAAGCGTGCAGGCAGTAATTGATTTCAGCGGTATCAGTGATTTTAAGGCATTCCTATCCACGGCAACTCCCTCAACAGAAGTCAATTTGAAACGCTTCCTCGGTTCAGCAACGGGCAAAATGTCAACCAGAGCGAACTTAGCAAGTCCAACCAGGATAGCCACCAAGCAGTTGCCTCCATTTCTTATCGTTCATGGCACAAACGACAAGGTGGTGCCTGTATCCCAGAGTCAACAGCTTTTTCAAGTAGTGAAAAAAGCCGGTGGCGATGCAAAATTAGTAGTTATCAAAGATGGGGGACATAGCCTGCGTGGCTACACACCCGCTGGCTACGTGGTGCAATTCTTGACACAGAAATTTGACCTGGACGGACAAAACGGGGGAAAAATGTCGACAGCGGCGGCTCTGCGTGAGTTAAACATGCCAAAATAATTGCCAAAGAATCGGTAAGCCCACACCTGTCACAGATATCTGACACGCTCCTGCGCAGCTCTATGCTAGGATTGTCGGACTGTTGGGTTATAAAATGATTCTGGTATAGCCGCTCAGAATCAGAAAACTGGGAAGCGATTGAAGAGGCGATTCTCACTATTTTCAAAGGGCGTACTGCTGGTAGCAGTACCAGTTTTGTTCGAGATATTGTTTGTAGTCAGTTTGTTCTTACTGGTTGTCCAATCGCAACAACAGGCCCTACAACGAGCCCACATTCTTTCGAACTTTCAAGAAATTGCAGCAGCATCATCAGATGGCTACCTGGCTATTTTTTCTTCCATTTCTTATGCCACACTGCCGACCAAACAGTCTTTTGATGACTACAACAACGCGCGCAACAAATACATTCAGCACGTCAAATCGATCCAAAACATAAGCTCGCATCCGCTCACGATTAAGAGTGTAAAAGCAGTTACTGATGCATCGAAGATAGCTCTCAGTCTTCTCGACGAAATAGACCTGAAAGTACAGCACAATGATCTGGCTATCTATGAAGGATTTCAGTACAGTCGTCGCGCCATGCAAATCGCAAAAGAATTAAAAGCGCAATTGACAAACTTTCGAACCGAATATCAGAACGCACTAATTGAAAGTGACGAGGAAGCAGCACGGTTTCAGGCGCTGCTTCAAAATTACGTAATCGGGGGCATTCTCGGCAGCATCGTAATTGCATTCGGACTATGTTTCTACTTCAGCAAATCAATCGTTGCGAGGCTCAAGATCGTCAAAGACAACAGCGTCCGCATAGCCGCCGAAGCGCCGCTAAACAAACCAATCTCCGGCAGCGATGAGATCACCGATCTCGACAAATCAATCAGAGGAATGTCTAAAATCATTTCGGAAACAAGGGAAAGTGAAAGAGCAGTACTCGAAAATGCCTCCGATATCATTTGCACCATAGACTCCCAGGGCAGATTTTCGTCGATCAACCCCGCATCCTTACGAATCTGGGGTTACGATCCAGACGATCTGCGCGGGCGCCGGTGCGTCGACGTTCTCGCCGAAGATAGCAAGACTTCACTTCCTTCAAACAAAGAGGCGCTTGCTGCACATCCAGGTGGGCAGTTCGAGAATCGCATTATCGCCAAAGATGGAACGCATCGAGACATGCTCTGGTCTGTGCAAAAATCAGAAGACGAACAATCGATGTTTTGCGTTGTTCATGACATCACCGAACGAAAAGAAGCTGAACGCTTCAAGCAACAATTGACCGCCGTCGTCAGTCACGACTTGCGCACCCCGCTCACCTCGATGCAGGGCGCTCTCACGCTTTTGGGCATGGGCGCACTGGGCGAACTACCCGAAGCAGCAGCGAAGAAGATTCAAATTCTCGATTCTGAGATCGTTCGGCTGATTGCTATTACGAATGATCTTCTGGAAATGGAAAGCCTCACTTCGGGCAAACTCGAACTCTTCATACGCGAAACAGATCTGGCAGATCTGCTCGAGCGCTGCAAAGACTCAGTGGAAACGTTTGCCGAGCAGCACGGCGTTAAAATCGTTACGGCTTCAACGGATCTGGTTATAAACACCGATGCAGATCGCTTAGCCCGTGTTCTTATTAACTTGCTCGGTAACGCGATCAAATTTTCACCGGCGGGAGAAACTGTATATGTCGACGTGAATGCTGCCGAAACGGACTTAGAAATATCCGTTACAGACCACGGCAGAGGTATTCCTGATGGCTATCACGAAGTGATTTTCGAACGGTTCAAGCAGGTCGAAGAAGCAGATGCAAAACAGAAGGGCGGCTCTGGTTTGGGACTGGCAATCTGCAAGTCGATAATTGAACAACTCGGCGGCACAATCGGTGTGGAAAGTACATTAGGAAAAGGAAGCCGCTTCTGGTTCAAGCTTCCCCTTACTTGTCTGACAGAACATCCAAAAGCAAGCCGCGGTCAGGTCCACTGAACTGCGCTAAAATGCGCAACGTATTAACGTGAGTGGAGCGAGGTGTCGGCGGTACAGTCCAGACCTCGAAGTTACCTTTCTTCTGCCCAAGATCTGTCAGCGCGCCATCATCGAAGTGTTTATCAGGATCTTCCGCGCTGTAATAAATCTGGGCGCTCTTCAAACATTTGCCATTCAAACTTATGCTTTTGACGTTCACCGGCGTTTCGAAATTGAGCGAGACAAAAGGTTTGCGAAGCGGCATAGTCAGCATCTCTTCATCGTTTTCCGGATATTCGAAATAGATGTGATTGGCGTCCTGTCTCAAGTGAATCAAAGCCGGTGTCCAGTCATTGACCCTACGCACGGTAGCAGTCTCGACGGGCATTGTTTTCTTACCCAGAACTTGAGGATATTTTGACTCTAAAATGTTCGCGGCTTCTACAGCATGCACGTAAGTACCCATCGGTCCTGGATGTCCGTTTGCCGGGTTGATGCCAAGCCACAGGGGCGGATCAGGAGAGTAGAATCGCGGATCTGACTTAGCAAAGCTGCAAAACGAATCCAGCGCATCATGCCATTCAATTTGATTCTGATTAAACAAAGCAGCTACCTTGTTGTAGCGAGCTTCGTAGTAATTGCGAATTTTATCGATCAGCGTCTTGCCGGGCAACGGCTTTTCAGTGGCGTATACGCAGCACGGCAGAGTCACCACAAATGATGGCACGTGCAGCGAATTCAAATACTTGCCCAGTTCAGAAACGGTGCCCTCATATTCTTGCCAGTTCTTGCCCTCGAGCAGCTTCAACTCCCAGTTGGCAAAATCAAAGCCATATTTTTCGCCGGACAAACGAAATGTGAGAGTTCCCTTCCTCAGCCCATTGAACAGTTCATCCGAAAGATTCGGAAACAGGTCCGAAAAAATGGATTTCGGTCGCTCGGGAATATCATCACCCGGCAACACGATCGTTTTGACAATGCCAAAACCGGCCTTATCACTGCCTTCATCAGGGTCATTTGTGACATAGCCCCAGATCACCGCATCAGGCTTATAAATTGGCACAAGCTTTTTAGCCCACTCCAGCTCCATTTTGGTAGAAGCACCGGACATACCGGCAGCGATCACTTCGACGTCGTTATATCCGCGGCGCTGCAATTCCCGTTGCAGTTGACGCCACCAGATTGTATTCATATTGGCGTAGCCGCTGCCCCAGACGAATGAGTCTCCCATGACCAGAATTCGTTTCGACTTAGGACATTTCTCCTGGACCTGAAATCCCTCGGAGCGCCAAACAGGGTTATTTGCGTCAGCCCAGTTCCTTTTCTTGATTTGACTGAGCAGACGATTGTTTTCCTGGCGCCATGAGTACGAGCAAATTTTGCCTTTGTCTTCGAGATAGGTGAGTACAAACGCATCAATGAAGAAACAAACAGCCAATATTCCGATAAAGGAGTAGAGGAAGTAATTGAACGCCAGTCCTGGCAGGATATCGAAGCGCTTGTTGAAGATCTTGATTTTCACGAAATTCTACGAGATGGTGCCTAAAACAGAGTGTAGATCAATGGAGCAATGGCAGAACTTTGCACCAAAACGCCCATCAAACCGAGCACCAGAAACAGTACCAGGCAGGGCAGAAGAATCAGCTGTCCGTGCTCGGTGAAATAGCGAAATGCATGCAATGAATTCAAAAGCATAGAGCTCTTCTGGTTGCCTTTGACAGTGCTGTTCTGAGAGGTAACGTTCTTGTCCACCCAACCTTCCATGTTGGCAGGAGCTGTGCCATCCCAACTGTAGAAGGGATGCGTGCCATAGACTTTCTGGGCAATCAAACCGATGGGAAGCACTACAACGAAATAGACTATGGCGATCAACACTTTGAATACTTGCGTAGCGACAAAGCCGCCCACCATCTGGATAGCCTTCTGCGGATAGCTGATCAAACCAGGCATGACAACCGTGATAGCCAGAATCGCCAGTCCGACTTCACTGACTGTGAGCCAGTAGTTCTCTTGAACGAGAAAGAAATAGCGGAAGGCACCCATCAATGTAAGCACCCAACCGAGCGCCAGACCGAAGATGATGGTGGCTTTCAGTTCCTCCATTTCCTTTCGATCGTGAAGTCGACTCAGGTACGTCGAATGATTAGTCAAGTTCAAACCTCCTTAACCATTTTTCTCTGTCTGCATCGTTAAGCGGACGATTCTTCTGCTCTTCGCGTCTCATGAATCGATTACCGACAACGAGACAGTCAATTTCAGTCGCCATAAAGCAGCGATAAGCATCTTCAGCTGAGTTGACAATCGGCTCACCGCGCACATTGAATGAAGTGTTGACGATAACCGAAGAACCAGTCTTCTCTTTGAACTGAGTTATTACATCGTAAATAAAAGGATTACGCTCACGGTCAATGGTTTGAACACGAGCCGAATAGTCGACGTGGGTAACTGCTGGAATTTCACTGCGGATCTGCTTCAACTTGTCGATACCGAATGAGCCGTCATCCACAACCTCTTTCCGCCTGCCTGCTGCCACAGGGTAGCAGAGGAGCATGTAAGGGCTCTCTTGCGGAATGTCGAAATATTTGGTGGCATCTTCCGCCAGCACCATCGGAGCAAAAGGTCTGAAACTCTCTCTGAATTTGACTTTCAAATTGAGATGGCTCTGCATATTCTGACTGCGAGCGTCAGCTAGAATCGACCGCGATCCCAGGGCTCGTGGACCGAACTCGGCGCTGCCTCTTGCTACCGCCACAATTTTCCCGTCAGCGATAGCGCCGGCAATCTTCGACTTCAATTCCTCATCTGTGCACTTGTCCCAGACAGCGCCCATGCGATTGAGAACTTCATCATCATCGCGAGAGGTAGGTTCGATTTCATACCCGAGGAAAGCACCATGCATGGCGTCTGGCTTTTGCACTATGCGTTCGTTGCCTAACTCATGGTGCCACATCCACAAAGCAGCACCGAGCGCACCGCCGGCATCACCGGCAGCAGGCTGAATCCAGATCTTCTCAAATGGACCTTCTCTGGAAAGTAATCCTGTTGCCACTACATTCAGTGACACACCACCGGCCATGACGAGATTCTTCATGCCCGTCTCTTTGTAAACGTAGGCGCCCATCTTCAGAACGATCTCATTGAGAACAGCCTGGATGCTCGCTGCCAGGTCCATCTCACGCTGTGTAATCATAGACTCAGCCTCACGCGGCGGTCCACCAAAAAGCTGATGGAATCTGGCGTTTGTCATCTCCAGACCGCCGACGTAATTGAAATAGTGCTGGTTCAGAACAATCGCACCATCATCCTGAATCTGGATCAATTTGTCTTTGATGATATCGGCATACTTGGGCTCGCCATAAGGCGCAAGACCCATGAGCTTGTACTCACCGCTGTTGATTTTGAATCCCGTATACGAGGTGAAGGCGGAATACAGCAAACCGACTGAATTTGGAAAACGGATATGCTTAATAAGCTCAATCTGATTTTTCTTGCCTGTGCCAAAAGTGGTTGTTGACCATTCTCCAACACCATCGATGGTCAATATAGCGGCTTCTTCAAATGGCGAGGGATAGAATGTGCTGGCAGCATGCGACATGTGATGGTCGCAGAAATGCACGTGCTTGTTTACACCCAGCTCCTTCGACATCTCGTGCCCCATCCAGAGTTTCTTGGAAAGCCACGATGGCAGAGCTCTGACAAAGCTGGGAAGACTGGCCGGGGCAGTGACGTGATAAGTAGTGAGCAATCGCTCAAACTTCGCATAAGGATTTTCGTAAAAGACGATGTGATCGATATCGTGCTCGGTTATTTTCGCCGTTTCCAGACAGAAGTTGACGGAGTTATGAGGAAACGAGCTGTCGCCTTTATTTCGAGTGAATCGCTCTTCTTGAGCAGCGGCGACACAAACGCCGTCTTCCAGCAAAGCGGCCGCGGAATCGTGGTAGTAGGCGGATATTCCGAGTACCCTCGTTTTCGAACTCATTGAGCAGCTCCTGCAGTTGGTATCATGTCCAAAATTATTCCGTGATTAGCACCTTTGAATTTCGCATTGACGCGCACTGAGCTCACGGGCCAGGCTGCGTATTTATCGGGAATCTTCCAGCAACTGGAGCCACCTTTCTTGATGCCCAGCTCGACTGGAATGCCGTCGTCATAATTTTTTGTTGGCTCTTCAAATGTCACCGAGATATCGCCTTCTTTCAGCTGCTCTCCGATCAGTTTGATTTCCGACAAGCGGGTGGCGTGAGCTAAATTCAAAAGTACGAAGGGCTTGCGCAATGGCATAGACAAAAGATCCGACTCGCTCTCTGGATAAACGAAGAAGGCGTGCTCCTTGTTCTGGCGCAATTGAATATCGGAAGGAACACAATCGTTGATCACAGGCAGGTTGCTGACCGGCTTGTCGAGTGTGCGCGGACCGAGCACATCTTTGTAATTGGCCTCAATGTAATCGGCAGCCTTGACTGCATAGAAATGACAGGCGAGAGATCCCGGGTGCGAATTAACGGGATTGATCAGATACAAGAACTTCTGTGATTCGCTGCCGGGTGCAGCATGCGACGACACGTAAGCGATAAAGTCATTGAGGATGTCGTAAAACGGCATTCCAGCCAGAGTAAAAGCTTGCCTGACCGGTGCATAACGGTCTTCATAGTAGCGTCTTATATTTTCGTAGAAGGCACGTCCGGTGAAAGTCTCGTTCTTATCGTGGCTCGACGGAAAAACTACAGCGTTGGGAAAAGTAATGTAGAAAGCTGGAACACCTGACTGCTTGGAAAATTCGGCAACATTCTCAACTGTCTTTTTGTAGTGCTCGAAGTTATCGCCCTCGACAATCTTCTGCTCCCAGTCACCAAACTGCCAGCCATAGCGATCACCGGCAAGAATCTCACCGCGGCGTTTTTTGCGAATCGCCAGTAGCTGTTCCGCCAAATTCGGGAAGGCTCCTTCCATAAGCTTGGTGGCGCGCTCAGGGAAATCCTCATCTTTCGGCACAATCAGAGCTTTGCAGACATGCCCTCCCGTCGGGGCGATCTGCTCACCTTCATCAGGATCATTGGTGACGTATCCCCAGACAACCAGGTCAGGTTTGTACTCAGGAATCAATTTTTTCGCCCAACCGAGCTCTCTCCAGGTGGCTGCGCCACGCAGACCGGCACCAACAACTTCGACGTCGTGATATCCACGACGCTCGAGTTCGAGCTGTAATTGACGCCACCAGATCGTGTTCAGGTTGGAGTAACCATGCCCCCAGACATATGAGTCGCCCAGCACGAGAATGCGCTTTTTGGTGTGCTTTTCCGCCGAGACGGGAAACAGATCAGAGCGCCAGACAGGATTGACATCATCCGCTTTGTTGCGGACGTGCATCCAGTGCAGCAACTTCTCATTTTCGGCTTTCCAACCAGTTGAAGCGATTTTCCCCGAATCTTCCATCGTCGGAATTACATATGCATCGACGGCAAAGCAGAGACCCAGAAGAATCGCAACAGATATAAGCAGATAGCGGATGGCTACTGCATTTCCTCTGGTCAGCTTTTTCAAGACGGAGACGAACATTCCACTCCAAAGGGCTTGAATGCTAAATTCACATCGTTCCGGAATCGATGTTGCCCGGCGCCAGAATTATACAAAAGCAGGACCCATGCCGTTGTTAGGAGCACCTAATTATCCCGGCGGTGAGAGCATGCTAACAGACAGAACCACAACCCAATCCACGAAAAGCCTTACGAGAGCCCACTTTTGCAGCAGCAAAATTATGGTAACGGAATGAAAGGAAATACTTCGTATATCGATCCGACTCTAATGTGAGAGGAACTTATTCTCAACAAACCGCACAACAAAGCGGCTGTTGACAAGCCAAGCAGAACAGAAAGCCACAGTTGTAAAGGTGCTGACGAGTGCAAGCACTCCTTTTCGTGGAAACAAAAGGAAGCTGCATGCTTCAATAAGATCATCAGTAAGCTGCAATTTCGGCTTGCCTGTCATTCTTGTCCACAGAATATAGTGGCAAAGACCACATGCGATACCAGGAGTCATTTGTGCGCAAAATACTATTTCTTGCACTTGTATTCGTCGCCACACTTGCGAATGCACCAGCTTTCGCCAACAGCAAATTCGAGACAAACAGCATCACGCCAAATATTTTGGTCGTCTATTTTCACTCCTATGGTGGAAACTTTCTCGAACCTTTTGAAAAGCCGTCGACGGCTGAAAGCATAGCGAAAGCTTTACTGAAAGACATTCCCGGTGTGGCTATTCAAACAGTCGACCGAGATTCCACAGCTGCTCTGAACGGCAGTGACGGATATCGAGGCGTTTCTCAACTAATAGTCCAAGATTACGCAGCACATCCCAGTCTCAAACACGTTGTCTTATGCGGCACCTCCCTTGGTGCCTACGAAGCAGTCGCCTATCTGCATTATGCTCCAACGAATATTTTCGAGAAAATTTCCGGCATAATTTCAGTGGAACCGACCGATGATCTGGCCGAACTCTACTGGAAGACACAATCTCCTAAAGTAAGACAACTACTCTTCCAATCTTTCGGCGGCGACCCAAATAGAGAACCAGATTACTATCGCTCCCACAGCGTCAAAACCCTGTACTCCAACGTACCCGACAGACCCAACGTCAAAGTCTGCGTAGTCTCGGCCAGGCGAGATGATGTGGTGCCTCCATCTCAGCAAAGGCGCTTATGCGAAACGCTACGCCAGAAGAAATTCAAAGTGCAGTTAGTCGAGATTGACCGGGGTCACTCCATTGCCGACGCGGTCACGTACGGCGACGGGCTGCATTTCGTGACAGGCAGATAACCGTTCAGCAATCTCTCAGCTGCCTACTTAGCAGTGGCAACATCCAGAATCAAACCACGATTTAAACCCTTGAATTGAGCGTTGATTCGAATCGTGTTAACACGCGAAGAGCGCGGTCCTTCAGGCAGAGTCCAGCTCACGCAATTTCCTTTTTTCTCTCCCAGCTCGGTTAACGAGCCGTCGTCGAAATGCTGATCCACACCGTCTGCAGAGAAGTAAACATCGGCACTCTTTAAGTCCGCTCCATTCAAAGTTATCGACTTGACAGACGCCGGATGTTCGAGATTCAACTGCACATATGGCTTACGAATCGGCATTGTAAGCAGATCATCATCGGTGTTGGGATAGACGAAGAAAATATGCTCATCGTTTTGCTTGAGTGAAATGTGCGCCGGCAACCAATCGTTGATATGAACCTTATTGACCACATCAACAGGCATAGACTTCTGTCCCAGGCACTGCGGATAGTGCGACTCGAGAATATTGGCAGTTTGCACGGCGTGCACATAAGTGGCTTGAGGACCGGGGTGTCCGTTGGCAGGATTGATAGCCAACCACAGCGGCGGCTCTGGTCTGTCCATCCGGGGGTCCGGCGCAACGAAAGCCAGGAATGAGTCGAGCAAGTCGTACCATTTTATGCCGTTTGCTTCAAACAGCTGCTTCACTGGTGTGTAGCGCGGAACATAATAATTGCGAATCACACTGAGCATATTTCGCCCGCTCAAATTGCGGGTATCGAAGATACAAGATGGCAGAGTCACCGCAAATGATGGAATAGGAAGCGCCTGAACATACTCTCCTAATTGTTTGACGGTGTCGTGATAGACCTCCCAGTTTTTCCCTTCCAGGAGTTTCAACTCCCAATCGGAAAAATCCCAACCGTAAACCTGCCCCGACAGCTTTCTCGTGCGGCAGGCACTCCTGAGAGTCTGAAACTCATCGCCAATATTCGGGAAAGTCGTAGCGATGAATGTTTTCACGCGCACAGGAAAGTCGTCTTCCGGCAGACGCACATTTTTGACGAGGCCCAATCCGTCCTGACTGCCCTCTTCTGCGTCGTTAGTGACATAACCCCAGATCAAAGCATCAGGTTTATAAATCGGCACGTACTGTTTAGCCCAGCGCAACTCTTTGCGAGTCGGCGCACCTGGCATTCCGGCAGCTACCACTTCAACGTCGTTGTAGCC
Organism: Candidatus Melainabacteria bacterium; assembly: GCA_003963305.1. Lineage (NCBI taxonomy): Bacteria > Bacillati > Candidatus Melainabacteria > Candidatus Melainabacteria bacterium. The sequence goes on from RXJR01000036.1 coordinate 71,949, forward strand.
ACGGCGCTCCAGCTCGCGTTGTAACTGCCGCCACCAGATTGTATTCATGTTGGCGTAGCCTGTGCCCCAGACAAATGAATCACCCATGACCATGATGCGTTTTGACCTGGGACAGTCAATTGAGACAGGCCAACCTTCTGAACGCCAGATCGGATCCTTCTCAGTGGCCAGATTACGCGCGTGCATCTGCGCCACCATTTTGGTGTTGTCGGCACGCCAGGCACTGGAGCAAATCTTGCCTTGATCTTCGAGACTGGTAAGCACGAACTGGTCTATCAAGACAAGCAATGCAATGACGAAAACGATCGAATAGAGCGCGTAGTTGACAGCAATTACAGGCAGAACCTGAAACTGTTTACCGCCAATTTTAAAATTCACAACAACCCGCTCCTCGAATTATCAATCATGTGGTGGCGAGATTTTTCGCCGGTGGCACGAAGCTTATTACACCCTGTGCGTGCAAATCCTGAAGACTGACCGGAGCAGCATCGTGCACCTGACCGCAGTAAATGGAGGTGCCTATCTGTCGCGCTTCCGTAAAGCTCACTGTGACCACACGCCCCAGGTCAACACCAGCCCGACGCAGGTTATGCTCACGCTCATCCAGAGCATCTATCAAAGAAAGACTGACGATCAAATCAATCTGCTTCGCCTCGAGCTCACGCCGAATGGCAGATGCTGAAGACGTATCAATAACATCAAGACCCGGAGCAAACAAATTATTCGAGAGCACATCGCTTATATAGATTTTGACACCGAGCGTAGAATATTGAGCGATCAAATCAGCTGTCTGAGAGAGACACTGGGCAGCAGAGGAGAAGAGAACCGATTTCGCCTCGCGGGTCTCTCGATTAGCCCCCTTCTGAGCCTTGGCGAAGGCGCAACAAGCTTCAGGAGCAATCCCCATCACTTCACCGGTTGAACGCATCTCGGGACCAAGAGTGACGGCCGACTGCCTGAACTTTTCAAATGGCAAAACTGGAGATTTGACGGCCACGCAAGTCGCGCGCTCTTGCCACAGATGGCTGAGCGAAACGAGCGATTCTCCCATGATCACTCGTGTGCCGATCGAAGCCCAGGGCACGCCACTGGCTTTGGAAACAAATGGAATGGTTCGACTGGCTCGAGGATTGGCTTCAATCACATAGACTTCATCGTCTTGCACTGCAAATTGAATATTGAGGAATCCTTTTACTTCCAGTTCAGCCGCGATCGCTTTCGTAATTGCGGTCATCTGATCAACTATTCGAGCACTGAGACTTTGTGGTGGCATGAAACATGAGCTGTCGCCTGAATGTATACCGGCTTGCTCGACATGCTCCATCACTCCTGCAATGACAGTGTCGACGCCGTCTGAGATAGCGTCGACATCGACTTCGATTGCATCGGTCAAGAATCGGTCAATGAGAACTCCGGCAGCTGCTGCAAAACCGGCGTTGAGGAACTTCTGCAATTGCTCGGGCGTGTGCACGACCTGCATCGCTCTGCCACCAAGGACATAGCTTGGACGAATCAAAACCGGATAGCCGATCGTCGATGCAACCGAAGTCGCTTCCTCGACCGAATAAGCCACAGCGCCGGCTGGACGCTTCAGTCCGAGCTTGTTCAAAAGTCCTATAAACGCATCTCTATCTTCTGCCAGATGAATTGACTCAACAGAGGTGCCAAGAATTTTGAAGCCGCGTGCGCTCAGGGATGAGGCTAACTTCAGAGGTGTCTGACCGCCCATCTGGATGATGATGCCCGGACCGTCTTCGCGCAGGACGATGTTAGACACATCTTCCAATGTAATGGGTTCAAAGTACAACTTGCTGGAAACGTCATAATCTGTCGACACGGTCTCAGGATTACAGTTCACCATAATTGGTGTCATGCCAATTTCCTTCAGACATAAACTCGCCTGCACGCAGCAATAGTCAAACTCGATGCCCTGTCCGATGCGATTCGGTCCGCTGCCGAGGATCATTACCTTTTGCGAGTTATGACGCGGTGCAACATCTTCACTTTCATCAGCGCCATATGAGGAGTAAAGATAGTTTGAAGTGGTCGGAAACTCGCTCGCGCAGGTGTCAACCATTCTGTAGGCAGGATAGACATTGAGCGACTTGCGCAGCTCATAAACTGCATCTTCCGAAATATCCGAGTCGCTGCCCTCAGAGAAAATCGCCGCTATCTGAGCATCGCCAAAACCCAACTTCTTCAAAGCGACGAATTCTTCACGGGTAAGGGCAGAAAGCACATCAGAGCCGGCAGCAAGAGCGAGTCCCTTGAGCCGTCTGTCAATCTCGAATATCTCAAGCAAACCATCCAGGAACCAGCCGTCAAAAGAACTCAACTCTTTGATCTCATCAACGGAGAGCCCGGCGTTGAACGCGCCCCAGACATCTATCAGTCTAAAACGAGACCGTTCGAGCATACGCTGCTTCCACAGATCTTTGTCGGCAGAGGCACGACCTTTTATCTCAGCAAAACCCGTGACGCCTAACTCCAGACTGCGGAAAGCCTTTTGTATCGACTCCTGAAACGTAGAGCCTATGCCCATCGCTTCGCCGACAGACTTCATCTGCGTGCCCAGCTTTTCACAACTTCCAGAAAACTTTCCGAACTCGAAGCGCGGCAGTTTTGTGACAACATAATCGAGAACCGGTTCGAAGCAGGCCGAGACGTCACCAACAATGTCGTTGCGAATTTCATCAAGTGTCAGACCCACAGCTAACTTAGCCGCCACCTTGGCGATCGGATAACCGGTGGCTTTGCTTGCCAGGGCCGATGAACGAGAAACACGTGGATTCATTTCAATCACGACAAACTGACCGTTGATCGGATTGATGGCAAACTGAATGTTGGAACCGCCGCAGTCTATTCCGACAGCACTGATGATCTTTTTAGAAGCGTCCCTCAAAATTTGAAACTCTGGGTCAGAGAGCGTTTGCACCGGAGCTACCGTGATTGAATCTCCGGTGTGTATGCCCATCGGGTCAACGTTCTCTATCGAGCAGACGACAATGAAATTGTCCGCCTTATCGCGAACTACTTCAAACTCCAGTTCTTTCCAGCCGATGATACTTTCCTCGAGCAACACCTTACCGACTGGACTGGCTTGCAAGCCATCGGCGCAGACTCTGAGAAGTTCATCGTAGTCATGTGCGGTGCCGCTGCCACTGCCACCAAGTGTGAAGGCTGGTCTGACGATGACAGGGAAACCAATTTCTTGCGCGATTTCCTGGATCGAATCAAGCGACTGAATCACTGCCGATTTCGGCAGAGGCATACCGATCTCAATCATTTTCGCCTTGAACAACTCTCTGTCTTCGGCCACCTCGATGGCTTTCAAGGAAGCGCCAATCAGCTCGACGCCCAATTCCTGCAAACAACCAGAGTTAGCCAACTCAACAGCTACGTTAAGAGCAGTCTGCCCGCCCACTGTAGGCAGGAGCGCATCCGGACGTTCGATTTCGATAATTTCTCTGACAACATCGGCTGTGAGTGGCTCAATGTAAGTCTTAGTGGCTCGACCAGGATCAGTCATGATCGTGGCTGGGTTCGAGTTGACCAGCACAACCTCGTACCCTTCGTCTTTCAAAGCCTTGCAGGCTTGAGTTCCTGAATAATCAAATTCACACGCCTGACCAATTCTGATAGGTCCAGCTCCAAGAACTAAGACTTTGCTAATGTCGGATCTTTTTGGCATTTGGTACCGCGGGGAAACCTTGTCTGGATAAGCCTTTTGCTATTAGCAGGGCATTATACCGAAGAGGCAAAGAGGAAAGGTTAGTGAGACCTAAGTCAGCACTTGCAATCCTCCAAAATTTCTCAATTTAGCTTAGACAGGACTTAAGAAAGTCATCGATCAGAAAAAACAAACGTGGTTTGCTAGCCAAATCATATTGATTAGACACTCCAACGAGCTCATTTCGATGCCGATGCTCTCTCCTTTGATGATAGAGAGTTAAATAGGTCTGGTGAAGATACTTTTTCAATCTAGCAATTGCTTAAGAATGAAATGACGAGCAAAACCAGGCGAGCCCGAACGGTAAAAGGTTGAGTATCTGCGAACCTGAGCAATTACAGCTAAGATAGAAACAGGAAACCGTTCGTAAACAGTGTCAGACATCCAGACGATCGGAAGTCGATCGATTGAAAACACCAAGCCTACGTCTGCTGTTGATTGCTCTGACTGTTTTGACCTGCACATCCGGGGTGAACAGTTGGGCTCTTCCCGCTCCCGGGGTAAAACAAACAGCTCCTCAGAATACGGCAAAAATGAATGCGTTGCAGCTCAAACAGAGCCATTACTTTTTTGGCGATGTTGAAACAATCGCCAGTAAAACTGCTATCCGCATGGAAGACACAGGATCATGGAAATTTGTTCTGGTGGCCAGAGCCCCTGACTGGAAAGTAACTGTCTATCGAAACGACGACAAAATTTACTACACATGCCCTCTGGAAACTTTCTTAGACGGAGGAATGGTCTCGCAGTTTCTGGTCGGTCGTAAGGGCGAATTTATAAACGGCGGCAGCAATGAAACCTTGAGCACAACCGTCGCCGGCGTTCATGTTAAACGCTGCAGAGGCTCGATTGCTCTTTGCGAATACCTGCCTGCCGAAAAGCTGGTCGCACCGCAGGTAGTGCGAATCTTGTATGAGACTTTTCGAATGCCTACAAACGGCGGAGTAACTTTGCGCTTCATGCAAATCAAGCAGGGTACTGACTGGATGACCGGTTTGAAGGACTCCGGCTTGCAGAAAATGCTCTCCACACAAAGTGCAAAAATGGTCTCAGTGCCAGTGAGCATATTTGATCCACCGACCGGTTACAAACGGTCCAAGTCATTGCGCGAAGTTTTAATCAGCAAGGAATCAAGAGATTCCAGCACGGACGCAAAAGACCTTTTCGAAATCAAGTAATCGCCCACCGGCAAGTAGAGCAGATTCCAGACGAGTGGTTTACACCTGCGGGTTGGTTTTGGGTGCCGACAAACGCTCGGCGCGAACCGAAAGAAGATAGACGATTCCGGAACATAAACAAACCACGCCGCATACGGCAACAGTCAAAGGTGCTCCCCAGCGACTGGCGCACATCCCGACGAAATAACTTCCGAAAGGCGCAATTCCGAGCATCACCATCATGTAAATGCTCATCACGCGCCCCCGCAATCGATCAGACACAGCTAGCTGGAAAAGAGAATGCCCACCGCTCATCTGAGTAGTCATAAACAAACCAATCATCGATGCCAGCATCAAAGAAATCCACAAATTACGCGAGAAACAAAATGCAATCAGGGAGATACTGAAACCAACACTGGCAAAACCAACAGCATACTTGAGGAATGGACCACTGCCACGATGAGCCAGATTGAGCGCGGCCAGAAATGCGCCTACACCTGCCACCGCACGCAGTGCGCCCAGAGTTTTCACGTCTCCGCCAAGAATTTCAGAAGCGAACAGGGGCAAGAGTACAGTGAATTGAAGACCAAACAAACTCAAGACAATAGCCAGAAGAAGCACTCGCCGCACAGAAAACTCTTGCCAGACGAATTTGAGCGCCTCAGAGACGTGCTGACTGTCGGCGTGGCTGACCTTCTCGCGCTTCTGCACCTTTAAAAGCGCTATGGCAACGATAGCAGCCAGGAAACTAATGGCATTTAGAACAAAACAAACACCTTCACCTGCCGCAGCAACAATCACGCCACCTAGCGCCGGGCCGACCGTGCGCGCTGCCTGAAAGAGGGATGAATTCAAACTGATGGCGTTAACCAGATCCTCCCTCTCCACCAGATCTACAAGCAATGCCTGCCGCGATGGCACTTCAAAAGCGCTGCAAGTGCCCACCCAGGCAGCCAGGCAGATCGCATGCCAGAGCTGCACTTGATTTGTCAGCGTCAAGTAAGCCAGCACCACGGCTTGCAGCATTGCCAGAATCTGCGTGCATAGGAGCATCTTTTTGCGGTCACACTTGTCTGCCAGCGACCCACCCAGAAGTCCAAATAGCAACATCGGCAAGAGATTCGCACTTTCCACCTGTGCCAGCGCCACCGGAGAATGGGTGAGGCGATAGACAAGCCAGCTCAGTGCAACCCCTTGCATCCAGGTCCCAGACAGAGAAATCATCTGCCCGAGAAAGTAAATACGAAAATTGCGGTGCTTGAGCGAACGAAAAGTCTGGTCCAGTTCTTTCTTTAAGTTGCGTGACGGTCGTTCTGTTTGCATCTCTTTCAACTGGTACTACACAGATAATGACAAGATTCTTTCCACCCGAGCCGGGCTCTGCAAAAGCACCTCGAGAATTGCATGTGCTTCTCGCGACAGACTGGCTACAGTCAATCGTCGCTCAAGCATCCTTATCTGCTCCAGTTGCCACTGAAAGTCCGAGGTATCAACGGCAGAGATGTTTGCCATCTTCAAATGAATTCGAACCAGCGCGACAAGCACAATCAGGTGGTGGTAGCCGGATAGAAGACTCAGTCCACCAAAGCCTGGACCAAAATAGAGCTTAGAAAATAGTCTGCAGTAGACAAAGCGCGTCAAAAGTTGTTCGAACTGTTCGTAGTCGGTCGCTCTGTAACGACGATCATTTATAGCTTTAAAAGAAACAAGCTCCGCTGCTGCACCATCGCGGTGGAAGCGCATAGATAGCGATGGTGCCGGCTGGGCAAGCAGATCCATAAACTGCCCGTGATCAAACTCTGCAACGCCCTCATCGTAGGGATCAGCGACAAAATACATTTCATAGAGTAGTTTGAGCAAAATCTGATCGATCAGTATCGGGCGCACTTTAGTCAAATGCGCGTTATCGAGATCCACCGGTTTCGAAATTTTGCCGACAATGAATCGACTTTGAGCGAGCAAGACTTCTCGAGTCAGAGTTTTGCCAGGGCAAATATTCTCAAGCAGCACTTTGTCGATCGATAGAAACTCGACCCAACGCATTGAAACTCCGTCTACAAGCTGAATTTGACTCCAATCTGGCTGATTGGGAAACAGCTGCGTAAAAAGCGACAACTGTTGTTGCAGAAATTCCTTTTGCAAAGTCAACGGAGACCCGCTATTGAGGAGCACTCCCGTGCTCGCGAAACTGACAGAAGCAAAAGTGCCTGAGGGCGTATTAGTAAATGTATAAGGGAAAAGACGGCACATTGCTGGTTTGCTTTCAATGCCAAAGTTTTTGTGCAACCTGCAACGAATATCAGCATCTAAGTACTGGCAGCTGCCGTCAGACTTTTTCTCAAGCGCATGAGTAAACGCCTTCATCTTATCGACTGAATTGGGCAAGTGGCGAAAGTTCGGCTTATCCGAATCACCGGCTAAGGCGGTGATTCGCTCCACATCGGCATCAGTGGCAGGTACCGGCCAGTGAAAACAACAATTACCGCACCCGGTACAATCGAAATTGATTCCCTCGGGAATATAAAGAACGGTTTCAAACAGGCTGTTCACAGCGCACTCGTGAGGGTTTTATCAGTTAATCATAGCCCGGGAAGAGACGAAATTCGTCTCAATCTATTAAACTGAAGCCTAATTTCAAATAACCGCAAGTTACATTCAAGCGTGCCATAAGTTGTGCACGCAATCTGAGATCCAGGAGGTGGGGTTTAATGAAGCGACGGTCGAGGCTCTTCGCGACAGTGCTGGCGGCATCGCTGGCGATATTCAGCCCTTCAATCACCTCAGCTGCACCACCAGCCTCCCCAGCGACGAGCGCTGGTCAGGTCCAGGATAAGTGGGCAGTCGTAATCGGTTTGCAAGAATTTGCCGACCCGAGCATTCCCAGGCTTCACTTCTCAGCCAAAGACGCCAGAGACTTTTACGACTACCTGGTTGATCCAAATGGCGGGCGCTTCGCCAAAGATCACGTAAAACTGCTTGTCAATGCTGACGCTACCAAAGTCAATATCATGGACGTCCTGGGCGACTCATTCTTGCCGCACGGTGCTGCTCCGGGCGATCTGGTGGTGATTTACCTTTCCACTCACGGCTCACCGGCAGGTGCCGACATCAACGGTGTCAACTACGTTGTTGCCTATGACACGCAGGTGAACAAAATGTTTGCCACCGGTATAGAAATGCGTCAACTGATTAGAATCATCAAGGAACGCGTTCACACAAACAGAATCATGCTCGTCATGGACACCTGCTACAGCGGCGCTGGAGCCGTTGGAGAATCGCATAAAGGACTGTCGAGATCAAACATCAATCCCACTGCGCTCGCTCAAGGCAGCGGCAGCGTCGTGCTCTCATCCAGTTCGCCGGATCAGCGCGCCTGGGAATCGGAGAACTACAAAAACAGCTATTTCACCCACTATCTCATCGAAGCACTGAGAACTCCCGGCAATCATACAATCGACCAGGATTTCGCCGTCATGAAGCAGAAAGTACAGACCGACGTGCTCAAAGACAAGGGCGAACTGCAAACTCCGGTCATGGCATCGGCTTTGACCGGTCCATCATTTGTTGTCAACGCGCCGCCCAGCATCACGCGTCCGGCACCAGTGACGGTGCCTTACAGCAGCGAAGACCCGTCCGCCAGCGCAGCGTCTGCCGGCAAATCGCCCGGTTTGAATTTCGCCAGTTACGGCGCCCACAAAAGCGCCGCCGAGACACTGATCAGGCAGCACAAGCTCTGGGACGCCATTCATGAATTACAACTGGCAGTCAAAGACAATCCTTCTTCTGTAGATGCTTACCTGGCACTGGCCGATGCATTTGACGAGCAAGGACGCTATGGGGAAGCGTTTGAAGCTGCTAACAGGGCTGTCGTAAATGACAGCAACTCGACTCGCGGGCATGAAGTGCTTGGACGAGCCTACCTGCGAAACGGAAACACAGATGAAGCACTCAGACAAATCCAACTGTCTATAAGCCTTGATCCAACCAGCTCTGATGCGCATTTCCTGCTGGGATTTTTAGATCAATACAAAAACAACCGCATCGACGAGGCCGAGCAGCAATACAGAAAAGCTCTCGCTCTTGATGCTCTTAACGCAAAAGCCCTGGTCAATCTCGGCATTCTACTGGAACGTCAGGGACGCAGCATAGACGAAGCGGAGGGGTTATTTCACAAGGCAATTGATGCAGATGCAGAAGATTGGCAGGCCAGGCTAGGTCTCGCCAACATTCTCCTCAAATATAGAAACAACCCGAAAGAAGCAGAGGCGCAGATTCGCAAAGCGACAGAATTAGCGCCTGCAAATTCCAGATTGCACAGCGAACTGGGAAAAATTGTGGCTCTGGATAAAACACGCTACGAAGAAGCCGAAGCGGAATTCAAAAAAGGCATTGAGTTAGCTCCGAACATGGGCCTACCAGACTCCATGTTTGCTGCTTTTCTTCTCTCTACACTGGGTCGAGTCGACGAGGCAGAAAAGGAGTTCAGAAGAGCACTGCAACTGGATCCGAACTTAGACGAAGCACGAGTGGGTCTCGGAAATTTGCTGGTCGACTATCGCAAAGTTTATGACGAATCTGATGAACAGTTCAAAAAGGCACTGAAAATAAATCCGAAAAACGGCGGTGCATATATTGGTCTTGGACACATAGACACAGTTTTGTACAAAAATTTCAAATCAGCAGAACAAAATTTCAAGAAAGCAATCACCATTCAAGAAACCAACTCATATGCTCACGATCAGCTCGGACAGCTCTATTTCGAGCATATGCAGTTTCCGACTGAGGCTCAAACTGAATTTGAAAAAGCCATCAAATATGATCCCAACAACGCAGTTGCACACTTCCATTACGGCGTGCTGCTCCTCAGTCAGTTGACCAAAGACACCGAACAAAATAAAACAAAGTGGCGCGATCTCGTAGACCGGGCAAAAAAGGAGCTGGACACAGCCATCCAACTCGATCCCGCTAACTCGAGCTACCACGCGGCGCTGGCTAACCTCTACGTTGCGGACAAACAATACAAATTAGCTGAGCCCATCTATCGCAAGGCGCTCGAATCAAATATCACAGACGCCGATGCGCATTGCAAATTCGGATTGCTTTTGATCGAACATTTGAACAAACGCATCGAGGGCGAAGCTGAGTTGAAAAAAGCCCACACGATGAAGCCCGAAGAAAAGGGAATTCAAACTGTTTACGAACGCTACGTGCGGTAAAATCAGATTCCATTCCGCGGAGACTTAGGGAAAACCTTGCTCAAACTTGATCTGCCTGAACTGACCTACGCGTGGGAAGACGACACTCCAGACAACTCATACTATCTGGATATCGAGTCGGGTGTCGTCAAGCTAGTTAATCGCAATCTTCTGGACCTTCGCGACCTTACCGATGAAATCGAGCAGGACAGGCATAAATTTCTCTACATGCCAAAGCCTTCAAAAGAACAGCTTGTTCTGGATTTAAAGGAGTTTTGGTCCTCGGTCGAGGATGACAAACTGCGCAATATTCTCTCAATGGCATTCGAGAGCCCTCATCTGCTCTCTTCCTTTAAGAAGATTCTCGAAGGCAACAGCCCCGAACGTGAACGCTTTGAGCAATATCGACAAGAGAAGACTAAAAAGCGCATCGAAGAATGGCTGAAGTCCCATGCCATCAAGTACCAGCTTCAGACGCAAAGCTGAAATTTCTGACTCGCTTAATAACGCGGTCCGAACCAGGCATTGCGGCAGAGGCTACTGGACAACCGAACTAGGTGGCACCTGGCAACCGTCCGGCCGAATAGCCGGCTCCGACTGAACGCTCGGGCAAAGAGGGTCCCCGAACGCACTTGATAGCGGACCAGGGAAGATAAAGCGTCTCGCTTTCCCGCCTGATGCACAGGTATGTGCTCTGGTCAGCCATGGCTACCTCACCTTCGACCTGCTCCCCGCTAACCAGAAGCACTGTCACAGGTGTGTTCATCGGAATTGCCAACGAAATCCTCCTTCCACAATCAAGACTAGTTTAGCGAATTGACGGCACAGTTAAAAGGACCAGGAAAAAGCGGTAACCCAAGCCCTATAAAGGCTGAGGTCTTCCTGGCGGATTTTTAGCCGATATCCCCTTAAGCTTCAAATTCGAACGCTCAACCGATATCGGTTAAACAATGGAATTGGAACTTAAGACTGATATCGGTTAAGAATTGAATTTGGGGTACTAAGCAACCGCGCTCTTGTCGTCTGGGTGGAGCTTTTCTTCCTGCTGCTTTCTCAAATATGCCTCAGGTGAGCCGCTCGCCAGAGCTTCGTGAACTCGGGAGGCACTGCCATCACCGGTCAAGCGACGGGAGTCGGCAGAGATCTGAACGATCTGCACTACTTTGGCGCGAGCAGCGCTGATTTCACCTCGGGAATTGTTGATTTGACCGACCAGGTCGTAACGTCCCAGAGCGGTGTAGACCTGAGCCAGGCTGTTCAACTCAGCATCAGCAGCATCCAATGCGCCCAGAGAACCGCCAGTCGTATCATATTGTGCGCTCGCAGCCAGGGCCGCACCTACTGCAGTTGAGGCTTTAGATATGGCAGCTGTCGCACTACCGCCGCTATCCCATGCTTTCGCAGAGCCGTAGGCATTCGAGACTGTGCCGTCCGCGCGGACAGTAGTTCCGTCGTAGAAGCTTACGTCGCCACCAGTGCTGACGCTCATCAGGCTCTTGCCAAAAGCGTCGACTGAATTGAAATATCCCTGATTGTTCATCTGGGTGACTTGACCACCCTCTTCTTTGATGGTCAGATTGCCGCCCGGATTGGTATCGAGTGTGATACCACTATCATTTGGTCCACCAAATACGCTGATTGCTCCAGTATCTGAATTGAAGCTGCGGAACACATTTTGAGTTTCAGGATCAACGTTCGTGAATGTGTGACCGTCGTTGACGATGTCACCACATCCTGGATGCTTGACGTGCGTGCGTCCGGCATCATTTGTCACGGTAACCGTACCGGTGTCCGAAGAAGTCGTCATCTTACCGGTCTTCGTATCGATGTGCGTCTGATCATCGGCCTGTACATTACCAGCTGCTGTCACAACGGTCTTGCCGTCAACTGCCACAGCCCCGGTGGTCTCATCAACTTTCAACCCGGGCGGTATCATGTGATGGCGACCATGCATCTGAACCCATTGCTTGGCATGGGTGACCGGATCTTCTTGTTGAACATAAGCGTGATTGTTCTGGATTTTGATGACGTGCCCATCTCTTTCCAAAGTCACATATGGTCCGTTCTCATCGCCATGCTTGTAGGTTTTGACCATCAAACCATCCTGGCGCACTACAGCGTAGTCACCATCTTTGTCGACAAACAAACGAGTTTGCTGTGCCAGTTGTCCCGCATCCATTTGAGCGCGAGCAGCATCTGCATTCCTATCAGCTGGAGTCTGTGTTTGAGTGATAGACTTTTCCGAACTCAATTGTTGTGTTAATTGCTCACGTGAATTGAAGTCGAAAAGGTGCTTGCCGTCCTTGTCAGCGATGAAACCTTTCTGTGCCTTCTCGTCCCACTGGAAAGTTTGCTTTGTGGCACTGTCAACGACTGTCTTAGTTGATCCCTCAACCGTTACATCGTAAGCACCACTCTTATAGTGACCTTCCTTTGTATCCTTATTCAAAGCAATTTCAGCGGCACCGACACGACCTTCAATCGTGTGCGGGTCAACCTTCACGTCTACCGGCACGCCGTCGCCATTTTTGCCCTTCACATGAGCCTCGCCATTTTTTGCCGAGACTTCGGTTGTGGCACCAGTTTTAGTGTCTGTGGTGCTGAACAACCAGTCCATTGCGCTGGTGACCTTACCAGTTACTTCTTTGCCTACATTGGCAACAGCATCACCCATTTTGGAAAACCAACTCGATACGCTGGATGAGTCTGATGCCTGAGTGTCCGCAGGCTTCGCGTCTGGCTTAACTTCGGGCTTGGTCTTCGCTGCATCCGTTGAAGTTTTGAAAATGTCATCGCTGAAAGTAAGACTGCCGATATCGTCAATACTGCATTTGTCAGCAGTCTTGTCTGGAGTTACTCCCATCAGTGAGTCGTAACCGGAGACGATTTTCTTCCAGGCCCAGCCGCCCCAGGTATCGGACCGGCATTCATCCAGCTTCGCAGAACTGATACCACTGTGGTCGTTCCCACCGTGTTCGGTCGTAGACTCACCCGAGCCCTCGCTGTGATGATCGGCGGGGTCCTTGTGTTCTGGCGCAGCAGCAGTCTTCTTCTTCTCAGACGAAGAATCTGCCGACGAGATGAGGTTATCAGAAACGCTCACGAGGATATTTCCTCTGGATCTTGAGGGTTCGGGGGGGTTGAAGGTATAGCGGTAGTAAGCATGAATACTTTAGGGATCTTTGTAAATCATGTCATTGGGGAAAATACGTAGTCGGACACTTTAATTATTGACAACAACCTGAAAACAATACAGTTGCCGGTTCCGGCTATTAGACCGAGTACAAAATTGCTCCGGACTCTAGAAATATCGAGAAGTGGACATGTACGGCTTTGATAACTTACCCAATTTCAAGCTTTTTGAACCACAAGACCAACCAAACGGGCGTTTCCGGCAAAATTGAACAGATGACGCTAGAATTCAAAATAACTGGATTTTCAAGGGTTTCCAGGCTTCATCCGATTCTGTAGGCTAGTGCAACCCAGTCTTCTCTATAAGGTTTCATCCCGGCAGTCTAGTCGCCGAAACGCAGAGAGCTCAGGCAGAAAGGCAACACTTCATGGCAACCGTACTACTCGGACATTCCAAAATTACCAGCCTGGTCGCCGTCGCGCTGTTAGTCGGCGGTTCTCTAGGTGGTTGCGCAAAAATAGAACTGAGTTCTAAGAAGCCGTCGACGACTGCAACTACAACCGCCGCAACAAGCACCAGTCCGACGACACAAGCCAATTCAAGCCCCCCGGGTCAAATGCAAGCCGGGCAGGTGCCTACATCCGTCGCTGGCGACTGGAAAGTCGGGTTTCAGTTCAACACAAGCACTCTCAATTCCACGTTCCATCTCGATCAAGTCGGTCAAACTTTTAAGGGCACAGGCACCGATGACCAGGATGGAAACGCCTTCACCATCGAAAAAGGAACAGTCGCAAACGGGCAGGTGCATTTTTTCAAGCAGTACCAGGGCAATCCGCCAGTTGAATACAGCGGCAAACTGGAAATTCAAGACGACGCCACTTACCACGGCCCATACATGAGCGGGGACTACACAACCGCTTCCAACGGCAAGATCATCAGCAATATCTGGGAAGCGCAAATGATTCTCCCAAATAATGGATTGGCAGGCGCGCCTCCACCTGACCAGGCACCGCCTAACCAGGCTCCGCCGCCCGACCAGCAAGCACCGCAACAACCAGAACGAACCCTCCTATCCAACTGGCCAGCCGACCGGGCCCCCCATCTTTCAGGCAAGTGGGACGTCGGCTACGAATACAATTTCAAAACGATGCGCTCTTCCATGTTCATAGAACAAGATGGCGACCGTATAACCGGTCACGGAGTCGATTTGAACACCAAAGAAAAATTCACGATCGAAAAGGGTTGGTATCACTATCCCAAGATAACGATCATTCGCAAATATACAAAAGGAAAGAATCAAGCCAGTTCAAGTCGAACAATGGCATTCAAAGCTTCGGTCAGTTTCGTCAACGACAAAGACTACCAGGGACCATACATGAGTGGAAAGACTCAAGGTGGTGGCAACTGGGAAGCTCAGCGCGTCGAGTAGCGGTCAAGACACCCACGCTCAAGGCATCCACACTCAAGACATCCACGCTCAAGACATCCACGCTCAAGACATCCACGCTCAAGACATCCACGCTCAAGACATCCACAGTCAAGACGTCTACGCTCAAGACATCTACGGTCAAGACATCTACGCCCAACGAAACGACGCGCGCTAAACGACGCCCAGCTTTTTGCCGACTTTCTGGAACGCGCTCAAGGCACGGTCCAAATCTTTGGTTTCATGAGCTGCAGAGATCTGCACTCTCAAACGAGCCTCTCCGCGAGGAACAACCGGGAACCACAAACCGCGTACATAAACACCTTCAGGAAGAAGCTCGCGACTCATGTCCTGAGCAACCGACGCCTCGCCAACCATGACAGGCACGATCGGATGCTCACCTTCGAGAATAGTGAAGCCAAGATTTTTAATTTCTTTGCGGAAATACGCCGTATTTGCATGCAATTTTTGAACCAGGCTGTTGTCTTCTTCAAGCATCTTTATTGCTTCAATAGATGCACACACTATGGGCGGTGGCACGGTATTTGAGAAAGTATATGGTCGTGACTTTTGACGCATGTACTCAACCAGCTCTTTCTTACCAGCGATGAATCCGCCGGAAGCGCCACCAAGCGCCTTGCCGAGAGTACCTGTGATGACGTCGATCTTGCCATGCACGCCACATTGCTCCGGCGTGCCCCGGCCAGTTTTGCCCAGAACACCGGTAGCGTGAGATTCGTCAACGAATAGCAGGTGATTATGCTTGGCTGCCAGTGCAACAAAATCTTGCAAGGGAGCGTACTCCCCTTCCATACTGAAAACACCGTCCGTAGCGATGATGCTCAATCTATAATCTTTGCACTCATCTTCCTGAATCCAGTCAGTCAACTGTTTAAAATCGTTGTGCTTATACGCCCTTAAATCAGTTGTTTTAGTTGCCTGGCGAGCCAATCTGATACCGTCAATGATACTGGCGTGATTAAGGGCGTCACTATAAATCACATCGCGATATTCTGACTGTCCAAGGTCGCCTGAAAGAAGAGCGGTGAAGAAAGCCTCGTTTGCAGCGAAACAAGACGAGTGCAAAATAGCAGCTTCTACTCCTAAGAAGCTGGCAATTCGCTCTTCCAATTCGGAATGGATTTTCTGAGTGCCACACAAAAACCGCACCGAACCCATTCCGAATCCATAGCGTTCCAGACCTAACTTCGCAGCTTCACGAACACGAGGATGATTGGCCAGACCGAGGTAATTATTCGACGCGAGCATAACAACGTTCTCGCCATGAACACTGACCGTCCCGCCTTGCAGTCCATCAATAGGAACCTCGTACTTAAAAGTCTTCGATTCCTTCGCATGATCTAGCTCCTTAGCGAGCGACGAATATAAATCGCGAACACCAAGTTTATGATTTTTCGATGAAGTAACCATGCTGCAAGCCCCTTGTTGGTCAATGTTCAGTCAGTATGTTTCCGTACGAATTACTTTTTTCCATTGGCAGTAGGAGTAAAGACGAGCTTCATTTCCTTGCCACTGGCAAGCGCGCCAAAGGCATCCTCGTATTCATCCAATGCGTAATCTTTCGCGCTGATTATTTTGTCCAGCTTGTTTTGCAAATCGAATCTATCGCAACGCAACATGCGCAGCATCGTTTCCCATGTGTCGAACATCTTTCTTCCGAAGATTCCCTTCACAGTAACGCTCTTCCAGATCACGGCATTGGCGATGTCGAAATTAGCAAGCGGCTTACGAGCAATACCAAGCAAGATGACAGTGCCACCATTGCGAACGATTTTAAATGCGTCAGTGTAAGCAGCAGGCGATCCAGACATCTCCAAAACGATATCCACACCGTTCGACCCGATTTCGTGCTTCTCAACCGATTGATACAATGCAGTCGATCCTTTTGTCACGTCAAAACAATCGTCAGCACCAAACTCGCGAGCCAGCGAGAATCTCCGGTCTACATCGGCAGCTTCGGTGAGATAGATGCGCGAAGCACCATAATCACGACACAAAAATGTAGCCATCAAACCTAACGGCCCGGCACCGAGAATTGCCACCGACTTGCCGCGCACATCAGCCTCATGGACAGTGTGAACAGCATTGCCAAACGCATCCAACAAGGCGCCGATGCGAGTAGGGATTCGCGATTGATCACCATTTTTACCAAGCAGAATGACATTCTTGTATGGAACAGAAACGCTCTCCGCAAAGCATCCATCGAGGTGCACGCCTTTGACTCGCACTTGAGTACAGATATGTTCGTTGCCTGTCCGGCAGAGCATGCAATGACCACAAGAGAGATGCATTTCAGCGGTGACGTAATCGCCCGGCTCAATCAGAAGCTGCTCTGGTACATTGCGCCAGTGATCGCGCCCTACACCGGCTCCTACCTTCTCTACAATTCCGCAAAACTCGTGACCAACGACTATTGGTTTGTATCCAGCGCCGTTAGTGATGTAACGCTGCATCTCATTGCGGATGCCTTCGTTATTGGCACTGCTGTAAATGCTCTTATCTGTGCCGCAAACCGCCGTAGCCAGCACTTTAATCTGAACATCATCGAAGCCAAGCTCAGGAACCGGCACATCTGTGCGCAGAGTCATTCCGTCTTTACTCACATCTTCTTTCACAAGACACTTCATTGTGGTTTCCGCGTGGGCTCCTTTGTTGACTGTGGCTAATTGAGCGATAGACGCCAGATTTCGTCAAAAAACTGTACCGGAATTCCCCACTTATATACAAGGGAAGACGCGTCGCTGCTTAGTTGCGGAATTGTTAAGGCGCGTTACAGCGATACACTCTGAAACATAGTGCAGGACTGTATAACGGTCAAAAGATAAACCCCTCTAATTTTTCCGAACCCTCGAAAAGCCGCCCAGTCTGCGGCTCAAGATGCGATCTCGTCGACCGTGAAACCGGAAGAGATAGCTGAAAGCTATGCTCAATTAGCGTTTGTTTAGTTGCCAAGTTCTACCAGACTGCTAGATTACTGGGGTGGCACTAAACAATTTCTTTATATTCGGGAGCACATGGCGATGGACTTTGACCCAACCAATGAAATGAACTTCGACCCAATCGTTTACCGACCTGCTGCAGACGTCGTGGCTTCTTTCGTAGCAGAAGCTTCGATTGTAAGAACGATTGTGCAGGGCAGCGGTGGTCCGGACAACTCTGAAATTACTGAAGCAGGACTGAGATTTGTGCGCCATCTCATGGCGACATCAAAAACAATGCGCTTTGGGTTTATGCCTAACTTCAAAGACATGAATGCAATCAGAGAAGTCGCCCGCGAATTCATCAAGAAGTGCGGCGGAGCCACACACGCACTACAGACTATGTACAACGTGATTCAGGTTGCCGAAGCGAATTGATTCCCGCCTGGATATCCGCGAATCCTTGTCGTGCTCAAACTCAACGCTTAGATCCGCCCCTGAATTATCAGTTTGACAGCAAGATGAACTGATCTAAAAGACAACCAGATTATGAAGAAAACAAAGCCCCGCTTAGAGCGAGGCTTTTTGTTTGTGGATGATTGTTGAACGACTTAAACTAAACAGCAGGATCCACTTCTTTTTCGTAGTCCACGCCTGGCAATCCGAAGCCAAACAACTTGAGAAATTCTGTTTTGTATCCCTCAAAATCCGAAATCTCGTTCAAATTTTCGCTGGTCACTTTATCCCACAGAGCCTGAACTTTGGCTTGCGTAGCTGCATCCATCTCCCAGTCATCAATCCGAATTCGTCCTTCTTCATCCAGTCTTGGACGATTACCGTTATACAGTTGCGTATTGAACAATCTGTAAATCTGCTCGATACAGCCCTCATGAGAATTCGCTTCTTTCATGACTTTGTAGAGAAGTGAAATATAAAGTGGCACCACAGGAATGGCAGAACTCGCTTGAGTTACCAGAGCTTTATTCACGGATACATAAGCCTTACCGTGAAGATCCGAAAGTGCCTTTGTTATGTCCACAGCAGCGACTTCGACATCCTTCTTGGCTCTACCAATGGTGCCATCACGGTAAATCGGCCAGGTTACCTCGGGTCCGATATAGGAATATGCAACTGTGACCACGCCATCCGCCAGAGCATCCGCCTTCTTCAAAGCATCAATCCAGAGACGCCAGTCATCGCCGCCCATGACCTCGACCGTGTCCTGCATCTCCTGCTCGTTGGCAGGCTCAATGCTGACATCTTTGACTACGCCTCTATCAGTATCCAGAGTCTTATTTGTAAATGTACTGCCGACTGGCTTCAGAACGGACCTGAAGGTCGTCCCAGTCTTAGGATGTGTTCGCACCGGTGAAGCCAGGCTATACACAACCATGTCGACTTTGCCCAGGTCGTCTTTTATCGCTTTGATCGTCTGTTCCTTTATGGCATCTGAAAAAGCGTCGCCATTAATATTCTTTGCATACAACCCGGCAGCTTTGGCAGCTTTCTCAAAGGCAATGGAGTTATACCAGCCGGCCGTAGCTGGTTTACCGTTCTCGCTTGGTTTTTCGAAGAAAACACCGATTGTGCCAGCCTTTCCTGCAAAGGCAGCGGTGATGCGTGAAGCCAATCCGTATCCGGTCGAGGCGCCAATCACAAGTACTTTCTTGGGAGTGCCTTGAATCAATCCCTGTCCCTGGACATAATCAATCTGCTCTTGCACGTGCGCGGCGCAGCCGGTCGGATGCGCGGTCACACAAATAAAACCGCGGATTCTAGGCTTGATTACCATTGTGCTCTTTTCACCGGTCGTACTCATGGGTCATTCTCTCTCTTGGGGATGTATGAATTCATTCACAGATCTAGCACCACCATATCTGGTGCACGGACTAGTGATGCTTGGGTGCCTTTTTGGCAATCTTCACTAACTTTGCTTTATATTGTTCAGCGTCGAAATAACCGAAAATTCGGCCCAACACTTTTCCATTGGGTGCAAAAACCAATCCAGTCGGGTATGCCGAAACGTCATTCTTCTCGGCAGTACGCTGCCCCTCGGCGTGGTCTTCCGCATTCAACTTGACCGGTATGAAGTGCTCGTTCAAATATTGCTTAAATTCAGAATCTGCAAATGTTGTCTGGTCGAGCCTTTTGCACCATCCACACCAGCTTGTGTAGAAATCGGCTAAAACGAGTTTATTCTCCTTTTCGGCCTGGTCTAGACTCTCACTGAAGTTCGTGCGCCACTCGCCTGCCGCTTCAGCGGATGCAGGCGGTGCAGATTGACTATCACCGTCATCAGCCAACGCAGGTGCCAGGCTGAGTTGTGCAGCAAGCGCAAGAATACTCAGCAGCGCTAAGTTTTTTCGAGCAAATATCATTTCATTCTCATATAAAAGTAGGTTGAGCCCGTCATTCTAATACAACTGTCTAATTTGAGCTATTTTTCAGGTGTAACGATCATTTCCTCTCGAATGATTTTGACCGGCGGATACCCGCCACTCAAGAAGCGGTCATGGAAGTCACGCAGGCTGAACTGACTTCCTTTTAATTTTTTGTAGTCATCTCTGAGCGCCAGAATATCGAGCTTTCCGAGCGTGTAGACAAGATAGGTGGGGTCGGAAGTGCCGCGCTTGGCTTCGCGTTCGGCATTGGCTTTTTCTTGATATCCCTCTTCGACAAAGAACTTCACGCCATCCTGTAACGACATGCCGCGGGTATGCATTTTGATGCCAACAATGTACCTGCAGTTACGCAGTAAGGCATCGTGCAGTTGCACCAATTTGAGCTTCTTGTCACCTTTGTTGAAGCCCTCGTCCAGAAGCATTTGCTCGCAATAATGTGCCCATCCTTCTTCAGTCAATGCCGAACCAATCAGCCTTCTCACCTTTGTTGGAGCAGTCTGTTTAACATGCAGATACATAACGAAGTGCCCGGGATAAGCCTCATGAATGCTTGTGCAAAGCAAATCGCAATTGCTGAAAGCGCGCATGTGCTCCTCAACGTGCGCCGGAGTCCAGTTGGGCTCGGGTGGCGTTACGTAATAAAACGACTGCACAGCTTTCTTTTCGTATGCGCCGGGCACATCCAGCGATGCGAAAGTCAATGCCCGCATAAAAGATGGCGTATCAGTGACAATGGGTCGTTCGGGAGAAGCGATCGTAACAATCTTCTGATCTGTACAGAATTTGCGTATGCGCTCGAGCAAATTTCGAATATCGGTCAACAGTTGAGTCGGCTTCGGATGCTCCTTTGCGACGTCTTCATAACATTGCTGAGGAGTTTTACCGGCATCAATCTCTTTGGCCAGCGCGACGAATTCGGATTGCAAACGCTTAAGCTCTTTGTTGCCGCGCTCCAAGAGCGAATCAATAGGTTCGGAAACCATCTCCTGATATAAGAGTTTCTTGCGGTAAGCTTCCTCGCCATAGGCAAAATCTCCTTTGCATTCGCCTTTAGCAATCATCTTCTCCAGAAATGACTGGTAGTCTTTCAGCGCTGTCACGCAATTGCCGGTAGTTTCAGCCAACTGAGCTTGCAACTTCTCGTCTTTTACCCCCTTGAATGCACCCGGCACGAAATCTTTGAAGAACTCCACTGCGCCGGGCAATTGCTCGACTGCAATCTCGGCATAGATTTTGGGCACCAGGTTGGCATCAAGATTCTGCTTGGCAAATTCGAGAGCTTGCGGAATCTGTTTCTCACGGGCAATTACATCTTTCATGCGAGTTTGGATAGGCGCAAAATCACGCTTAACAAGGTTGAAGATGCTTGAACTCACACCCGTTGAATAAATATCCGGGTCTTTTTTCCACAACTTCAGCTCGTCACAGTTGAGCAAGTCGTTATTAATATGACCGAGCAACATTTCTCGATCGTGACGGAGATTTCGCGACAAACTCCTGGGATCGAGTGAGTTGAGCGTATCGCGATAGCTCTTCAAACCTGCAATTCTGGCTGCAACAAACTCAGCTGAAAGATTTTCCAGCTCTGTGTCGTGTTCGTGAAAACCAGATTGCGTTGCCCAACTCGGGTCTAGCTTGAACATATCTTCAAAATACGAATCAGCAATCATGCTGAAATTTTGATCACCAGTCAAACCTGCCCTGGGCTGAGGAGCAAGGATTACAGGCGGTTTACCTGAGAGAGGAGCTGGCTCGGTTTTTAACTCAAGACTCTTTTTTTCAGCAACAAGAACCTTTGATTGGTCCCGACTCAATTCAACATTCGATTCGACAGTACGAATCTGCGACTTTGACTGGATTTGATTTTTTCTTTCGGAAAGCTTTCGCGATGAGTCAAGCAGGTCTGCTCCAAGCGCGCCTCGAACAGGGCCCAGAATGCTGCCAGCGGCAATTAGGGTCGAGAGCGAGCACGCCTTTGCAACGCCCCTGAACTGTCGCTTATTCATCTTCTTTTTCCTCTTAGCTGAATTTCATCCCGAGTCGAGAAATCATACGCTGCTCGCAATATTGAAAACCTTATGGCGGCAAAAACAAAGAAAGCATTACGGAATTCGCTGAACCGCCGATTAGCGCGTCAAATAGCAAAATTCTCAGAGCTGTGATCTCGCGTAACAATCCGAGTTTCGGCGAACAATATATGTAATATTGATCTGGGAGCTCAGGAGAATTATGTCAGGCTACAACATTTTCGTGCTCGTCAAACAGGTCCCAGACCAGGGATCGAAGGCGGGCATAAATCCAGACGGTACGATTGATCGGGCAAAAGCCAAGCGGATGTTGAATCCGTTTGACAGATATGCCCTGCAAGCTGCTTTGCACACGAAAAAATCATATGGTGGAACGGTCACCGCAATTTCGATGGGACCGCCGCCCGCTGTTGAGATTCTCATGGAAGCGCTTGAACACGGAGTAGATCGCGGTTTCCTTCTATCAGACCGCAGATTAGCTGCCTCCGACACATTGGCAACAGCTTATGCGCTGTACAAAACAGTTTTATACGCAGGCAAATTCGACATCATCTTTTGCGGACTGCAAACCACCGACGGTGACACAGCACAGGTCGGACCGCAATTGGCTGAACGTTTGAATTTACCGCAAATTACCTATTGCGAAGATTTCGCCATCGAGAACGGGCGGGTGCAAGCACGCCGAATCATCGAAGGCGGAATTCAGAGAGTCAGCACAGGTATGCCCGTGCTCGTGACCGTTGCAAACTCTTATCATCCACTTGAATACAAATCATTCAGGGGTGCCTGGAGAGTACAGCAACTGGCCAGAAGACAGGAAGAACTGAAGCAATACATTCAGACAATCGACCTGGATTTGATCGGCGCCGACGTTGAACGCTGCGGTTTGAAAGGATCGCCGACCATCGTTGCCGCCACCGAAAAAGTCGGTGAAATTGGCGGCAGCTGCACAATGCACGAAGGTCACTCACCAGACGAAATGGTCAAAGAAATCATCAAAAGCACAGGCATCCGCGAATACTTGGTAGCAAAATAATGAGCGAAGAAAATACACCGCAACAAACACCAGAAACAGTGCCAGACGTTTCGCAATTTTGTCCTAAGGGCGATGTGCTGGTCGTAGCAGAGCACATCCTTGGCGAACTGCAACCGGTCACTCTCGAGCTGCTCGGGGCCGGACGCATTCTCGCCGATAAGATGGAACGCAAGCTCATTTGTATCGTCATGGGTCACGAAATCGGTGATATACCGCAAAAAATGATCGAATACGGTGCAGACAAGGTTTACGTCGCCGATCACGAAGCCTTGAAGAACTATCGGACCCTGCCTTATCGCCGCGTCCTGGTGGATTTTCTGGAGTCGCTGCCTGAGCCACCACATACGACCTTGCTCGGTTCGACGACTACCGGTCGTGACCTGGCACCGCGTATCGCCGCTCACTTCGACACCGGGTTGACTGCTGATTGCACTGAACTCGATATCGGTCCTTACGAGCACAAAAGCAAAGTCGATCCCACCAAGATTGGACTCTATCCAAACTGCTTGTATGCGATTCGTCCGAGCTTTGGTGAAAGTTTGAAGGCGAGAATTCTCGGACCCTGGAAGAATCCGCAGATGGCTACCACCAGACCCGGTGTCATGATTCCGAACAAGCCTGATTCAAACAAAAAAGGCGAAATCGTCAAAGTCCCCGTTAACTTGAAAGAAGACGATACGAGACTGGTTGTCGAAGAAACCATTCGCGAAATGTCTAAGGGAATCAAGCTCACAGAAGCAGACGTAATCGTTGCCGGCGGCTATGGACTGGGCACTGTCGAGGGCTTCGAACTGGTCAAAAAATTGGCCGCCTGTTTTGAAAATTCCGCTATCGGTGCATCGCGTAAAGTCGTAGACCTGGGCTGGATCCCCTACCAGCATCAGATCGGTCAAACCGGAAAAACAGTTAGACCGAAGCTCTACATTGCGTGCGGTATCTCGGGTGCGATTCAACACCGCGTAGGCATGTCGAAATCGAACATCATCATTGCAATCAACAAAGATCCCGATGCAGCGATATTCAAATTCGCGCACCATGGTATCGTGGGCGATTGCTACCAGATCATCCCTGAGATGATCAAACAACTACAGGAAAACAAAGTGAAGCGGGAGGTTGAGGCAGTTGTCGGAACGCATTGAATATGACCTATTGCTCGTCGGTGGTAGTCCATCGAATCTGACACTTGCGTATCATTTCCTCGAACTGGCTAAAGCCAGCGGGAAAGAATTCACGATTGCCGTTCTGGAAAAGAGCAAAGAGTTCGGCGCCCACATCATGAGTGGTGCCGTCTCCAATCCTCACGTTTTGGAAAAGGTCTGGCCTAACTACAAAGAATTGGGCTTCCCAATTGAAGCAACCTGCACCGACAGTAATGTGTCAGTGCTCGGGCTGGAAAAGAAGTGGGATATACCAAATGCCATGGTGCCAAAAACCATGGACAAGACCGGTTACCTCGTTCTCAGCTTGAGTTTTGTCACCAACTGGATGGCACGCCAGCTCCAGGAGAAAGCAAAAGAAGTTCCAAACATCTCAATCGATTTGTTTACAGGCTTCGCCGCTCATGGTGTAGTCTTCGAAAATGGTCGCGTTGCAGGCGTTAGCGTCAGCGAAGATCCAAAAGGCGAAGACGACTACGTCTACGGCAAATTTACCTGCTTCGGCGACAAAGGCTTTATTTCCCGAGACGTGATTGACCACTTCAAACTACGTGACTGTCCACAAATCTGGTCTGTCGGCGTAAAAGAAGTCTGGCAGTGCAACGAATCATATGAAGGCAAGGTCTGGCACACACTCGGCTGGCCGTTGCTGGAAGGCACTTTCGGCGGTGGCTTTGTCTATGGAATGAAAGACAACAAGCTGACGATTGGTATGGTTATCAGCCTGGATAGTCGTGACCCAAATATGAATCCACAGCAGAAGCTGCAAGACTACAAGAAGCACCCATGGATTCAAAAAATGATCAGTGGTGGCAAACTTCTCAAGTATGGTGCAGCCTTACTTCCTGAAGGTGGATACTACTCACTGCCAACGAAATTCGCTGTTCCCGGTGCCTTACTTCTCGGCGATGCGCTCGGCGTTCTCGACGTGAAGAACCTGGCTGGAATCGACCGCTCCATGGAATGCGGCTACATCGCAGCAGAAGTCCTGCATGATGCCCTGGTCAAACAAGACTACTCAGAAGCAGCACTGGCACCATATCAGGAGCGCCTGAAAGACAGCTTCGTGATCAAAGAATCTTACGAGAACAGGTACTTCCGCTGGGCCTTCATCGAGAATCCAAAACTGCTCGGTGAGTATCTGCCTGAAGTAGCACGCAGCATCGACAAATCATCAGCCATGTTTGGTATGTGGAAGGTGTGGTTTAAGCATCCATTCGGTGCTCCAAAAGACGGCGTCAGATCGCTGGGATTGATTAACGGCAAGTTCAACATCGGACCGATCAAATACGAAGCCGACTACAAGCACATCATTCCATCGTTCGTCGCTCCTAAATACGAAGAGCCTCAGTACGACAAATCGACGATCTACTCACGTGCCGACGCTGTTTTCTATGCGTCCACGAAATATCACGAAGGCAACAACCACATCGACGAGTTCAACGCCCAGGTGTGTGTTGAGTGCATCAAACGCTACGAAGGCGTCGATAAAACGACTCCTTGTGTCGCCGACTGCACGGCCGATGTCCACAGAATCGATATCGTCGACCAGATCAGGAAGCACGGTATGTCTTTAGAGAACTGTGTGCACTGTCGAACCTGCGAAGACGTTTGCCCCGAAGTTAATCTACGGGTCAAACCGACGGCGCAAGGCAGTGGTCCAGATTTCCTTGGACTATAAAAGCTCGAAAGTCTGAATGGTGCCGCCTTCTATAGAGGGCGGCACTACCCCTTTAAGTTTTAAACTGATATCAGCTTAAAATGCTGATTAGAGGCGCTTGGCACACCATAGCAGTGCGCCAAAACGCAACGCCATTCGAGCATTCCCACAAACGCAACTGTCATTTTTGGGGGATGGGAATCTCCCTATTGAGATCGGGTCCCCGCGCACGTACATTTGACCCTGTACCTTCAGCGGAACCAAATACTCTGTTCGATTCAGCATTAACTGCGAATCCATCGGCGCCAGCCAAGCCTTCCGAAGCTCTTGAGCTTTTAAGGCAGGACATTGCCGCCCATCATGACCAGAAAGCAGGCCAGAGTTATCTGGGTCAGGCAATCTCTGCCGTTACCAGCATCGGACGACCGGATACATTGACGCCGGTCGAGCAATTGAACGACCAGCTCAAAGAGGCAGTTAGAAAAGGCGACACAGAAACGGCCGTTAAGTTGTCGGCGGAAGCACGGGGTCTCGTGACGGCCGACAAACAATCGCTCAATACAGAGCAGATGATCAGCCATTATGGCGCTGAAATGGTCAAGACTGCCGGTCTCTTCGTTCCAGGCAAGCCTGGCTATGCCATCTCAGGCGCGGCTTACGCCCTCGACCAGGCAAAGCCAAGTGATTCACTTTCGAACCAGCTCATCGATGGAAGTCTCGGTCTGACAAAAGGACTGGGCTTGAAAGGCAGCTTCGACTACCTGGGCGCCAAAGACATGGGAATTGCCCTGAAAGCTGTAAGTCTGGGGGTCTCAGTCCGCGTTCTTGATAGTGCATTAACCAGACAAACTTACACGGGCGCAGATGGCCGTTTTGATCTGGCGGATGGTTTGACAAAGACTTTCGACACTTCTTTCAACAAAGGCGCTCTGGTATCAGATGTAGTGACTTTCGGCGTTGCGCACAAAGCTCTGGGAGGCATCAATGGTGTCACTGGTGATGCTCTAAAGAAGAGTCCATTCTGGTCAACAGTGGCAACCGGCGCCGTTTTTGGCGTATCAGCAGGAAGTGTGCAAGAAATCAACCGGCAGCAGCAATCGGGAGAGAAGTTCGACATACAGAAGATACTTACCTCGGCGGCATTGACTGGTGTCACCGACATGATCGCTGCTGCGCCGGGAGCCAAAATGATGAGCAGCATCCAGCGCCAGAGAGCAGTTACTCTAGACGAGACAACCGGCAGAAAAGCGGAAGAAATCGATGGCGCGGAAAGAAGCAAGATCACTCCAAACATTCAAAGGAATTTTCCAGAATCCAATTCGCGCGAATTCCAGCTCATCGGCAACGGACGCAACGTAATCGAGCAACTGCGCGCCGCACCAGGTGAGCCTGTACTAGCCGCAGTGCGCGAAGTCACGGCATCAGGAGTGCTCGGACCGCCCAAAAACCTGGTCATCCAACACGTCGATTCGCAAACTAATGGTTCTGCCGGTTCGGCCGTCGATGCAATCAAGTGGGGCACATTTCGTGGTGCAGATCTTTTAGCCTCATGTAATCCTGAACTGCTGCCGCAATCGCTTCGTTCGAAACATATCATGCCCACTGCCGAAAGTGTCTATTTGACACAAGATCAAACTGGTCGACTTCGCTTTACGGATTCGGAACCGACTGCGCTCAAGCCAGGAGAATCACAACCCGTAAAACTCGACAAACCGATGCAGCAATTCAACGCCGTCGGCACTGTCAGCGACATTATGCGCAATCCAAACCTTCCACAGTATATTGAAAACATCCATGACAAAACAGCAATCGCAAAGGCGATGCTTCACTTCAAGACGCCAGTGCGATACTTCGATAGCGGCGCAGACAATATTACCTTCGAAATGCCAGACAGAAGCATCCTCAAGGTTACAGATCGGGGATGGGATCCGAGCTGGGGGAGCCGAGAAATCTGGACAAAGAACGGTCCAAAACTGACAGATGCACTCATTTTGCGCAAACCGCAGACAATCGAGTTACCGGATACTTCGGTGACTTACTTCGTTCAAAAGCGATTGGTCAGCCCGGTCACTACAGCGCAATTGCGTTCGTTTGACCGACTGATTGAAGAAGACGGCACTTTCAAATTCTGGGACAATGACTTCGGCGAACACGGTCGCAGGCAAGTGGGAATGGATCCCCAAACTCATGAATTGTTCTTAATTGACTATGATGCAATGCGGCTGCCACATCAGGTTCCGAAATACGCAGCAGAGTCGCAGGAAACTCTCATCGATCGTATTTTAGATCGCTACGACGAATAATGAATTGGCTGGACACAAAACTCTCCAAAAGAAATTGACACGGCATGGATTGGCAAGAGAATTCGAAATTCTGGAATGAAAATGCCGAGGTCTGGACATACCTGGCCAGGCGAGGGCGCGACGTTACCAGAGACAATCTCAACACACCCGCATTTTTAGCCATGTTGCCCGATGTGAGCGGACTACGGGGATTAGACATGGGTTGCGGCGAAGCCAACAACACTCGACTTGTAGCCCAGCGCGGCGCCACCATGGCCGGTATCGATTCATCTGAGGTATTTATACAACATTGCATCGAAGCAGAAAAGGAAAACCCACTGGGAATCCAATTCAGTATCGCCAGTGGTGACCAATTGCCATTTGAAGATAATTGTTTCGACTTCGTCATGGCGACAATGTTTCTAATGGATGTTCCTGAGCCGCTAAAATGCATTCGCGAAGCTTTTCGGGTGCTCAAGAGTGGTGGCTTTTTCCAGTTTTCGATCACACATCCTTGCTTTCAAACGCGTCGCTGGCAGTGGGTTAAGGAGAACACGAAGAAAGTCGGCGTTGTTTGCGGTGACTATTTCCAGGGAGTTCAAGGAGAAATTCATACCTGGACGTTTACACATTCATCCGAAATCGAGAAACGGGAATTAGCAGATTTCAAAGTTCCGACTTACTACTTTACTCTCAGCGATTGGCTCAACTGGCTGATTGAGACCGGTTTCACCATGGAGAGATTTCTTGAGCCTACTGTAGATGCAGACACAATTGCCAAGTTTCCCGGTCTAGACGGGTGGGACAAAATAGCAGGATACCTGCATGTTCGTTGCCGGAAGCCATAACCTTTTACTTGCTCGCCTTCAACATAAGAGCGCTCTCTTTTGTTTTACCGGCAGCTTTCAAAATGGTGCTGTAGTCCTTCAAAACTGGCTTCCAGTAGGTCTCAGGCAGTGCAATTCGATCAACAGACCAGGCCTCGATCCACTTTCCGGGGGCAGTCGTTTTATCACCTTCCAGGCCTTCTAAATAACAAAGTTCCTGACTGGCATCCAGACAGAGCTGCAAACGCTGAGCCGCCTGTTGTGGCTTATGAGCGGCTAAAAGTGCAAACGCCTGTTTGCGCCCACCATCAAGAATTGCTTTGACGTTTTCGACAGTTATGTAGTTGTCCGGATAAAAAATTGCGTGCTCTTCATTGGCAAAAGCTTCGAGTTGCGCATGAGTGCCGGTCAGAGCAATCTTCGTGAGCTGATCGACCTGCTCCTGAGAATCGTCCCCATCCTTTTTCCCCACAAAGACTACTTTGGAGCCATCCCAGGTAAAAGTTTGTCTGGTGTAGGCAGCGCTTCCGGGATACTGAGAGATTACATCGATGCGCCCATTGCGACCAATAACGTCTGTTTTCGCTTCATTGATTTGCACCTTGAGAGGCATCGGCTTCTTCCAGACAACTTTTTCACCATTAAGACCTTCGAGCCATGCTTTCTGAGGAGCATCGCCAACAGCATCTGCAAAATAAACACTGAGCTTGTGAGCCCCATTCTTCTTAAGCGAGTTCGCTGTAATGACATCAGAGGTAGTATCAGCCAACGCGGGCATCTCTGCGCCCGCTGCACAAACAAATAGAATAGAGAGAAACGCCAATTTCGTCTTCAAGACAATAACCTCAAATTTGCGACCGAACATATAACGCCAGGCATTTGAAAAATAGAAGTAGCGATTGCCGTCTAATCAACAGTTAATCCACTGTCGTCTTTTTCGGTTCACGGTTCAATTGGCTACTTGGTAATTGCTGCGGCGTTCTTTGAAAGAATTGCGTCAGCGCACTGACGAATGTGATTGGCCGATTCCTGACGATGCGTTTCTTCCAGGAGTTTGGCATAACACTCGAGCATTTGTCCGACCACAGTGGCCTCAGCGCCAAGAGCCTTGGTTTGTCCGTCGATAGCGCGCAGGTAATAAATCTCCGACTCGTCATACTTTTGCTTGCGTCGCAAAATTTCAGCAAGATAGAAAAAGCATGTAGCGATGTCTGTGTCGACGACGGCGTGAGACGGCTCCAGCAGTCCGATCAAACGCTTGAGCAGAAGTTCGGCGGCGGAATAATTATTCTCGAGATAACGAGACTGCGCCAAATTTTTCAGGCAAATCAACAACTCCTGATTATTCTGAGGAGACTCACTCTGACGTATCGACAGCAGCCGTTCCCAGAGTACTGAAGCCTGCGCATACTGACTGGCATGAGAATAATGGTGAGCCAGTTTTTGCAACGTCACTGCATTATCCGGATGCGACGGAGGCAAACGTTTCTCATAAATGGCCAGGGCGTCCTTGTAGAGTTCCTCAGCCTTATCCGGCTCGCCGTCAGCTTCATGCACGTCGGCTAGTTCTACCATCGTTACTGCGACAACAGGATGGCGCTCGCCGAGGATGCGTGTCTTTATCGACAGGATACGTTTGTAGAGGTTCTTCGCCTCTGAGTATTTTTCTCTAGCCGCGTTGAATTTAGCCAGGCTGGACATGCGTTGCAATACTTCCGCATCGCTAGGTTCGATAGATTTTTCTTCCAGCTCGAGCAGTCTCAATTCCAAATTGGCCACAGCTTTCTTATCATTCAGCTCGGTGCAAACTTGCATGAGATTGCGGATAACTTCGCTCAACTCAGCGCTGTTTTTGCCCAGACTACCCTCCAGAATCGCCAGTGCTTGTTCCCACAAGAAGCGCGACTGCTGGTACTTTCCCTGGTCCTGGTAAAGTTTGGCCAGATTGCTGAGACCGATTCCAACCTCGGAATGTTTAAAGCCAACTGCTTTCTCTAAAATTATCAAAGAGCGCTTATACGCTTTCTCAGCCTCTTCATATTGTTTCTGACCGGCATAGACAAGCCCCAAATTGGCCAGGCTGGCTGCCACCTCAGGGTGCTCAGCACCAAGCGCATACATATAAACGTTGTGCAGGCGCTTGCAAAGCGGTTCCGCCTCGGCGTAACGCTCCTGAAAGAAATAAAGTGCCGATAGATTATTCAAACTGGCAACGATGTCTTCATGCAGGCTCGGCAACAGCCGCTCTCGAATCGTCAGAGAGCGGTCGTAAAGAGGTTCCGCCTTATCGTACTTGCCCTGCTCAAAATAAATCTCAGCCAGATTGTCCAGGACATTTGCGATTTCGAGCTCATCGCCAGTGTCTTCGACCTCTCTCAGAGCAGCATGCATGAAGTTCTCGGCCTCACTGTAGCGCCCCTCTTGGAACGCTTCAGCGCCTAGTTCCGCAAAACTTTTCTGGCTGTCATTCATATGTTGTTGTCTAAACGGCGGAAAGATAATTGATAACTGCCCATTTAACGGCTCGAAGTATCTTAATTTTGGGGGTTCTGAGGAGAGTTATTTTAGGGCAAATTCGGGGCATGAGCATTGTGACGCGAACCAAATTATCACGAAGAATCGAAAGATTCTGACAGGCTTACTAATTGAAAGCAATCATATCTTCGTTATCCAGGTGCTCACGGCGCCTCCCCTTACCCATCGAACGAAGAATTGAATGAGAGCAGCAGGCGATGAGCACCGCTATTAACGTACTAATCATCGACCACAATCCCGATGACGCACGGGTGCTACAGCAGCTTTTAAACAGCAGCGAAGTAGGCAAATTTGTCGTCGAGTGCATCCACAACCTTCAAGACGGACTGCAGCGCTTGAAGAAAGGCGGCGTGGACGTGCTCTTGCTTGATTTATCCATGCACGAAAGCCAGGGCCTGAATACATTTTTGACGGTGCGCAAAGAGACCGATAATATTCCCATTGTCGTGCTCACAGGACTCGATGAGCATGCTGTCGCTTTAGAAGCCGTCAAACTGGGCGCTCAAGACTACCTGGTTAAGCGAGATCTCAACTCCAACTGGCTCAGCCGAGCGCTGCTTTATTCGATTGAACGATTCACCGCCAACACTGAAATCAAGAAGCTGAATGAAGAGCTCGTAAAAGCTCGTGACGAAGCCCTGGCAGCGGCACGATTCAAAGCCGAATTTCTAGCCAATATGAGCCACGAAATTCGAACCCCCATGAACGCTGTCATCGGCATGAGCGACTTGTTACGGCGCACCAGCTTGAACGCCGAGCAAAGCAAGTTTGTCGAGGTGATTAAAAGTGCGGGGGGTGCACTGCTCAATGTCGTCAACGACATTTTGCTCTTCTCGAAGATGGAAGCAGGACGATTTCCCCTCGAAAGCACTGAAGTGAACGTACTCGAGTTAATCGAGGGAGTAGCCGAAATCCTTGGCGGACCGGCGCGTCTCAAAGATATTTCCTTGATTACCTTTGTCGAACCGACAGTTTCAAAAGTAATCATAGGAGACCCGACCAGACTGCGGCAGATCCTGCTCAATCTTGGCAGCAATGCCGTGAAATTCACAGACCACGGCTATGTTCTGATCAGTGTCTACAATGAACCAAATGCGGAAAACACACTCAGATTCGCCATTGAAGACAGCGGCTCAGGGCTCGCACCCGACACCATGCAAAAATTATTCAAGCCGTTTTCTCAGGGCATGGATAAAGCCGCCACTACAAATGGTGGCACTGGATTAGGGTTGGCGATTTCGAAGCTGATGGTCGAACTGATGGGTGGGGAAATTGGAGTAACCAGCGCCAAGGGCAAGGGCTCGACATTCTGGTTCAAGCTACCGGTCACTTTGAGCGAAAATCAACCCAAAGAAACCTTCAATCCAACTGGCCGGATTCTTGCCGTTAACTTCACGCATAGGGAATTGGAGCATCTGCGAAAATTCACCACACATTACGGTATGGGATTTGGCAGCGCCGCAGATGCAAAAGAAGCAATCTTGGAAGTCGAGCGCGCTCGAAAGAACGGCAGCATCTACGATTTTGCACTGATCAATGTTGATCCGAACAATCTCGATCGAACCACTGTGCCTTCAGACCTGGCAAAACTCGTCAATCAGCTCGAACTCTTCGGCATATTGCTAACCAACTTCGACCAGGCCGCCCTCGGCGAAGATGCACTGAAAGCCGGATTCTCCGCCTATTTAACTCGCCCACTCAAACAAACACAGTTGCTTCAATGCCTCGATGATCTTTCAAACGGCAAAAAGCTCTCACCGTTCAGCCGCGGACCGGGAGATGGAAAGAAGGAGCAGTCACTCGACCCGACATTGAGAGTTCTTATCGTCGAAGACAATCCTATAAATCAAGAAGTCGCCAATCTACAATTGAAGAAGTTGGGTCTGTCAGCGTTGATTTGCAGCAACGGAAAAGAAGCGGTGGATCTCGTCAAGAAACAAGAATTCGACGTTATTCTCATGGACTGTCAAATGCCTGTCATGGATGGATTTGAAGCAACTCGTCAGATCCGTGCCCTCGGTGATCAGTTGAAGACTACACCGATCATCCTTGCCATGACAGCAAATGCTATGGAGGGCGACCGAGAAGAGTGCCTGGCCATGGGAATGGACGAATACGTAGCCAAACCAGTGACAATCGATGGACTGCTACATCTACTCAGCAAACTGCTTCCAGATCGACTGGTTGACTTCAAGACGCACGACATACGTTTCCAACTGGAACGCTCGTCCCGCAGTACCAATCTAATCTCTGAAGACGCCACAAAAGTGCCGCAGCCGTCAGCACAATCAAGCGAAAAAGCACTCGACACTGAAATGCTTACAGCCAATTTTGGCTGGGAAAGCGCATGCAGACTGCTGACAATGTTTGCAGAAGGAACACCGGCAATCTTAGACAAGCTTGACAAGGCTATAGCAGCGGCCGACAGCGCCCAGGCAAAAGCCAACTCACACGAGTTGAAAGGCTATTGCTCGACCATTTCAATGCATGAGATGGCAACACTGAGTAAACAGATTGGAGATGAAACACGCGCCCAAAATTGGTCGGAAGCGCGTAAACTTTTCGAGAAACTAGTAGCTGCATTTGATAAAGTTCGTCAAGAAATTGAATCTACTATCATGATTTCTACCACTTCAAACACATGAGGCACTGATGTCTGACGACACTATTTCTATATACCTGGTCGAAGACAACGAACTGATTCGTTCAGCTGTGTCAGTTGCCCTCAATGGAATCAGCGGTTTCAAAGTCGTCGGCGAAGCAGCCGACGGAGCCACCGCCATCGACCAGATACTGGCCAGCCCGCCTGATTTGGCTCTGGTCGATATTGGATTGCCCAAAGTGGACGGCATCGAAGTGACGAAGACAGTTAAACAGAAACTGCCATCATTGAAAGCAATAATGCTCACTTCACATGATTCAGACGAAGATATGTTCGCGTCATTTCAAGCCGGTGCAAACGGATACATAATCAAGGATGGTTTCAGCAAAGCAAAACTTGAGGTAGCAATTCGCACTGTCAACTCAGGCAGTTCATGGCTAGACCCGCTGATCGCTCAGCGCGTTTTGCAAGTAGCAGAAAATGCCGACAAACTGAATTTGACTCGCAACGAAAAATCGTATTTAGAGAAGGTCGCACACGGCGATTTGAAAGAGAATCGAGCCGCTACAGACCAGGCGCAGGCCCTGAAGGAACTTGCAGACGATCACATGGACGAAGCCTGGGATTCATTTATGAATCGGCTGATGGGCTTTAAACAAAGCACAAACGAAGAGATGAATTAGCCAACCCCTATCGCGAGCTGGATTAACTTGGTCAAAGTCTGCTCGATTGGACTTTGCAGTTAATTTCGCTTTTTGACACCAGGATGTAAAGGTACACAAAGGCCACATTTGGAAATTACTCTCGTTTCATGCTCGAGACGATGGCGCTCGCTGGAGGATTTTTAAATGACGAAGCCGAATGACAATGACGTTCCACAAGCTGTAGACCGCGTGATGACGCAACTCAGTCAAGACAACACCCAGGGTGCCTTGAAACAGATTCACGACGAGATGAACAAGCCAGGCGGAGCAACAGAGTCAAACAAAGAATTTCTGACGGCTCTTACAAAACGCTGCCAGGAGCAGGGCTACCTTCCCAAACTGGCTGTCGATTTTGGTCAAAAGAATTTCAAGGCACTCGACTTAAACGGCAGCGGAAGCATTTCCGCAGGCGAACTTCAACACGTACTGAACGACAAGAAAATGATGTCTTCACTCGATCCATTTCAACGCGAAATGGCCGCTTACCTTCTCGCCAACTCAAAAGAAATCGGTAACGTAGGACCTAGCTACAGAGGAAAGACTGCGGATATTACCAGCACTAAGCTAAACACTTATGCCAAGGGAGCTGATACCAAATACGAAGCCTATCAAAGTGGACAAAAACTGCTCGGTCAATTGGGAAGCCAGGATAAATTCAACGCAATCGATACAGATAAGAACGGGTTTCTCTCTGAGGCAGAAATCGACAAAGGTATAAACTTTGCGGATCGAGCTCTGGCAATGCCCGGTCTAGTTACTCCAGAAGCAGCAAAGAACTTGAAAGATCAGAAAGAGTCCCTCGAGTACTTGAAGTCACATCGCGACCAGGTTGGTACGGCTGAAAACGACAGCTTTTGGAATGATGCCACACTCAAAGACATTCAGGCAAACGCCACAAAACATGCCAATCCACGAAACCTCGAGCATATCCCAACAATCGACGATAAGATTGCTGATGCATCAGCCTCGCAAAAAGGAAAAATCGACATGTCTCGCGGCGAGCACACGTCGGAAGTGATGATCAAATACATGGTCGATCATCAGCGCGAACTGGATCTCGATGGGAACGGAAAAGTATCAAGAAGCGAGCTCAATAAAATTCTCGACACACCAAAATGGAGAGACTCTTTCTCTGATGATGAAAAACGACTACTTCAGGAAATGCGCTCTAGATTCAACGACCTATCCAGCGCGAGCGGACGAGGCTCCACCAGCGAAATTTCGCTAAGCAGCATGGCCGGCTATGTGCGAAAGGAAGAAGCAGCACGTGACGAAGAAACCAAATCTGCAGCTGCGGCAAAGTATGCTCGTGAAAATTTCGCCGCCGTCGACAGTGATCGTAACGGTTGGTTATCACAAGCAGAAATAACCGAAGCAAAAGACTTCTACGCAAAAGCCTCAGCTGCTGGTCTTCTTCGCGACGACGCGAAGCAGAAAGCCGACGAAAATTTGAAAGCGCTGCAATATTTGGAGGACAAAAAGAAAGAGATTTCTAGTGCCACCTTCAGCAGTGACATGACTCAGGCTGATATCGAAAAATTTGCGAAAGGCAAAGCAGGACACGTCAACGATACCTTCAGACCTTCACAAGCAGAGGCAAACAAAGAACCTGAAAAAAAGCCCAATGAGGCGCTAGCCAAATCAGCGGAAGCTGCCAAACCAGCAGAAGCGGCCAAACCGGAAGAAGCCGCCAAGCCGACGCAAACTGCAAAACCTGTAGAGACTGCAAAACCTGCAGAAGCTACAAAACCAGCCGAAACTGCAAAGCCAGCTGAAACTGCAAAACCCGCAGAAGCTGCAAAACCAGCCGAGACTGCAAAACCTGCAGAAACTGCAAAACCTGCAGAAACTGCAAAACCTGCAGAAACGCAAGAAGACCCTGAATGCAAAGATGGAGTCTGTCCGGTAACTCCCAAGTTTCCACACCTTGAAGCTGGAAAACCAAATGCAGACGCACCAAATAAATTGGCACCCTGGTTGCAGCCAATTGAACTGGAAGGACTGAACTTAAACAAACCAGCTGGACCAAAAACCGAAGGACCCGACTCCGATGCGCCGAAGTTAGAAGGTCCGAAGTTGGAAGGTCCCCGGGTAGACGATCCAAAACCGGAAGAACAGAAACCAGAGGCAGGAAAGCCAAAACCGCTCATCGATCCATCCGAACTGACGGAAGAGACTGAACAAGAGGAGAGAGTACGTACCGAAACCGACTTACCGGCTGAGCCGAAAGAATCAAAAGTGGAGGAAAGCGAAAAGGAAAAACCAGCTGACACACGCTTCAAGTACACTCAAGAGAATTATGCAGATGCGCTGAAAACAGCAGCGGAGCAAAACAAACCAGTAGTCCTGATTATGGCAACAGGCAAAGACAAAGAAGCAATCCAGGCCGCTGCAGATGCCAGCAAAGATGGAAAAGCGGTCGTAGTCTATGTGGACAGAGACACAACCGACGCGAAATCTCCACTCGGCGCCTACGCAGCCTCGGTGTTGGAAAACCATAACAAACGCAACGGCACCAATGACGAGAGCCTGATGACTGTGTTTCATGTAAACAAAGATGCGAACGGTAAGCTGCAACCAGAGTCAGCCAAATTCGCTAATTACGGAAACCCTGGCGATATTGCGCCTCTGCTCGGCAAGCAAATCGATGAAACCATCGCGCAAAGAGCCGCAGCTCAAGTCAAGCCTGTCGAATCGAGTCCCGTCCAATCGAGACCCGTTGAACAAAGACCGGTAACGGAAGTTTACCGACCCGCTCAGCCAGCGCAACCGATCCAGCAGACATGTTCGCCATACAATGCGTGCAACAACAGCGTACAAACCTACCAGACGTACTATAGCCAAGGCAGACGGGGACTGTTCCGCCGCCGCTAACGTAAATAGTCAATAATCGACTGGTAGACCGATATCCGCGTCGAAATAGGCTGATAGTGCTAAACTATCAGCCTATGCCGCCAGAAGAACCCGACGAAATTTTGACAATTCTTGCCCGCGACGCGCGAACTTCTCCAGAGAAGATCGCTAAGATGCTTGGCCGTTCTATCGAAGAAGTCAAAGAAGCAATAGCCCGGTACGAACGTTCCGGAGTGATCAAGAACTACAAAACCATCATCGATTGGGAAAAAGCAGGTGTTGAAAAGGTAATTGCTTTTATCGACGTGAAAGTGCATCCCGCCAGAGAAGTCGGCTTTGATAAAGTAGCGGAGCGCATATATCGATTCCCAGAAGTTCAGAGCCTCTGGCTGGTCTCGGGTGGTTACGATTTGCGCGTAGCTGTCGAAGGAGCCCACATCCGCGAAGTTGGTCGATTTGTCGCGGAAAAACTTGCTCCCATTGAAGGCGTCATGGCAACCGAGACACATTTCCTACTGCGCAGATATAAAGAAGACCAGGTCGTTTTCGTTGATAACGAAGAAGACACGCGACTTGTAGTCACGCCTTGAGTGTGAGGACTGTCAATCCACTGCCTCTGTGCCATTAACAGAAGCCGCCTGGGGAGAACCAATGAGCAGCGACAACTCAAAACAAGCTCCAGCACTCTCCAAAATTGCTCGGGAACTAGCTCCAAGCGGCATTCGAAAATTTTTCGACATTGCCGCAAAAATGCATGACGTAATCTCGCTGGGAGTAGGCGAGCCGGATTTCGTGACGCCGTGGGGCATTCGCGAGGCGGGCATCTACTCCATAGAAAAAGGTCAGACGACATACACTTCCAACTATGGCTTGCTGGAGTTGCGCCAGGAGATCAGCAGACATCTTGAAGAAAAGTATGGTGCCAGATACTCCCCGGAAAACGAAATCCTTGTCACCGTAGGTGTCTCCGAGGGGATGGATCTGGTCATGAGAGCCATACTGGATCCAGGCGATCAGGTACTGGTGCCGGAACCTTGTTACGTCTCCTATCGCCCTTGCGTTGCGCTGGCAGGAGGAGAACCAATCGGCGTAGCAACCAGAAGCGAAGATAATTTCCGCGTTTCGGCGGCTCAACTTGAGCAGAAATTGACACCGAAAACCAAGGCTATCATCCTCGGATTCCCATCCAATCCTACGGGCGCAACAATGCCTCGCCAGGCGTTGCAGGAGATTGTCGATTTCGCGACGAAACACAATCTTTTTATCGTCAGCGATGAAATTTACGATCGTCTCACATACGAAGGCGAACACACTTGCGTTGCATCATTGAAAAATGCCATGTCGCGAACCATCACTTTGAACGGATTCTCAAAATCTTACGCCATGACCGGATGGCGCATCGGCTACGCCTGCGCACCACCGGAAGTGCTGACGGCAATGATGAAAATTCATTCTTACACTGCGTTATGTGCACCAATAAACGCTCAAAAAGCGGCCCTAGAAGCTCTTAAAAATGCAGAAAGCGCAGTCGAAGATATGATTGCACAGTACAATCAACGACGACGCTTGATCGTGGATGGATTGAACTCAATAGGGCTTAAGTGCCATTTGCCGGCAGGAGCATTTTATGCATTCCCAAGCATCAGAGCCACAGGACTATCGAGCGAAGAGTTTGCCGAAAGACTGCTTTACGAAGAAAGAGTAGCAGTTGTTCCAGGCACCGCATTTGGTGAAGGCGGAGAAGGTCACATTCGCTGTTCTTATGCCACCAGTATCGAGAAAATCGAAATCGCTCTAAGCCGTATAGCCCAATTCGTAGAAAAGATTTCTCCCGATGTGATAAAAGCAGCACAACTGAACAACAAAGACTACAGCGAGTCAAAGAGCATCGCGCGCTGACAAAGGTTCAATCCATATGCATTCCAAGACAAAAAGTTTTGCCCTGTCGGCTATCATGCTGTGTCTCAGTGGTGGCTGCTCGGTTCATGAAAACAAGTCGACTTCAGCAGATGTGCCAACATCTCATCAAGACGACTCCAACCACTCCAGCCAACAGACTACAGCTGGTGCTCCGGTCAAGGGAGATTTAGCCAGCGATTTGAAGATGTACTCGGACAACATCAAGAAAAATCCCAAAGACGCAAGGTCTCTCGTCGGTCGCGGACTGAGCTACGAAAAACTCGGGCGCTTCGACGAATCACTTGCAGATTTCAATAAGGCTCTCGCGATCGCTCCCGAAACACCAGGCGCTCATTCAGGCAAAGCGCAGACGCTCCTCTGGCAGGGCAAATTGGACGAAGCCATCTCAGAAGCAGATAAAGCCCTGAAACAAGACAGTAAAGATTTAAGTGCCTGGGAAGTGCGCGCCAACGCCTACATCATATCCAATAAGCCAGATAAAGCTCTTAGCGACATCGAACACGCCATTCAAATAAACAGCACACAAGCGTCTGTCTACGAATTACAAAGCCAGGCGCTGCGAAAACTGAAGCGCGACAAGGAGGCTTTAGCCGCTGTAAATAAGGCTATTGAAGTGGATCCCAGTTTCGCTCAATCGTATAACAGTCGTGCCATCATATACAGTGGCATGGGTCGAAATCGGGAAGCGATTGCCGATTTCAACAAGGCAGCACAGCTCCGCCCCGAAATTCCAGATATTTACCTGAACCGAGCCCTCTCCGAAATCGCACTGCAGCAATATCGGGAAGCACTGGCAGATTGCAATAAAGCAGTGGAGATGTCACCCCGCGCAGGAGATGCCTACTTTTTGCGCGCTAAAGTCTATCGACAACTGAAAGACCCGCAATCTGCGGAGAAAGACGAAAAGATGGTGGCTGACCTGGGCTATAAGCCCCCTAAGACGCTGAAACTATAATTCTTTAGGCTCCAGGCATCTAAGCTGAAACTGTAAACCTTCATCGAGACTCAAACTTAAACTTGGTCCGGGCAGCCAACTCATTTTTGCCGGGGTGGTAAAGACGGCGTAGCGAACAGATTAGCTGGCGACTCCAGTCTATTCACAGTCTTGTTTGCCTTCGGAACGGACCTGTTCTGCTTGCCTCCGATCGAGCTTTTCGGCGGTGGCAAGCTCGGCTGAGCAAAGAGTACGGACGGTAATCTGGTGGTACCGGACGTTTTTGGTGCGGTCGGTTGAGCGAACAAGCTGGCATTGGATGAGTGCGACGAACTGGTCGACACATCCGAAGCAGAATCTGAACTGTCCTTCTTAGGCGGCAGGGGTGGCTGCGCGAAGAATGACGGGGGTATGGGAGGATATCGCAGAGCCCCCGGCGGCAGCGTCGGCTGGGCGAAACACTCAGGCGGCAGGCTTGACGTGCCGGTCACGAGAGTGACAACTGGATAGTCTTGATACAGCCGAGCAGCGGTTGCTCGGTCGCGCGGAGAAAGAGAAAACAGCTGACGCGGCGTCAGTTTGAAGTACATGATGTCTTTGACGTATGGGGAATGCCCAACGCCTATCGCATGTCCAATTTCATGCAAACATGCGCTTTTAATCTTACTGTCGGCAGCCTGTGCGCTGTGGTCAAAATCGTAAGTTTCAATTTGAATCAGGGCATGCGAAATCATCTGCTTATCATCGGTGTCGCACGTCGTCAAACCGGCAGCGTCACGTTTACGGTCTTTCTGGACTGTACTGATCGCCTGTCCGACCCACTCGACCACGACATCAGCTTGTGCTTTATCGTTCACAAGCTTGTAAGACAGCTTATTGCCCGAAGCGCTGCACCACGCATCGAGAGCTTCCAGAATCAAACGACGATAACTGGGACGATAATTTTTCACACCCTTTCCAGAATCGATATAAAGTTTCAGCGGAAGAAGACCTTGCTTCCACTTTTGCGCCTCTTTGTTCTCGACTATGTCATCGAAGTAATCCCGCTTCTTCGACTGTCCAGCCTTGACTTTGTGACTGTCATCCTGAAGGTCACGGATAATATCGGCAGCCTGCTGCCTGAATTGCTGATCCGGGCTTTCGATTATGAAGCGTTGGAAGGCGTCCTCCGCCTTCTTAAATTCCCCCATGTCCGAGTAGCACAGACCCATCGTGTAAAAGGTGCCGGGTGACCCACCGTAACTTTGAGCTATCTTAGCGTGCAAAATTCCCTTCTCAGGGTAACCCAGCTCTCGATATATCATGGCCAGATTTTCGTGCAGAGTCCCCGAGTAGCGACTCGGGTCATGCCTGGCAGCCGACTCAAGCAGTGGTTTGGCCTCGTTGTATCGGTCCGCCGAGATCAAGCCGTGCGCCTTTTCCAGGGCATCGAAAATGTGGGACTCAGTTTGATAATCGAGCGGCGTCAATGCCAGAGCCGCTCCAGCGAAGGCTGAAGCAGTAACTATAGGGAGAAGCGAATTTAGAAGAGTCTGAATGTATCGAGCCAAGGCAGTCAATCCTCTCTTCCAATTTTCCCGCCAAACACTCAGTCTTAACAGAAATAAATTGTGATCACGAAAACAAGAAACAGACGCCTGACGTCCGACTTGCCCCTTAGCTTACAGCGAAACCGCAGCTGCTTATACCGGGGAAATCCGGGGAATGATGCATTGGCTCAAGCGTTATCAACCTGCGTGCGTCTAGCTGCAATTGATTTCACTGTTCGCAAATGGCACTATATATGGTGCAAGAAAAAAAAATAGACAATGAAGTTACGCATCTGGCATAAAATTATCATACTGATCTTGATACCGCTCTCCTTCGAGATCGCAGCCACAGCCTATCTCGCACAAATACTAGTTACAACCGACAAAACATCAGAACGCTTTCAAAATTCGAGAAAGATCCTGTCTGAGTATCACACTATGCAAAACTACCTCACTGAGGCAGGTTTCGATGTGGCGAACATGTGTATTTATCAGCCGGACCCCAGTCCACCCGCTTTCGAAGAAGATAAGCGAAGAGTCGAGCAAGCCAAAGCCGTTCTGGAAAAAGCTGCTGACATTCATCCAACTGTTCGGGAAGCTCTTGATACGGCACCAGCACTGTTCGAGCATGCAATCGAGCTGGTCGACAAAGCAAAGAAAAATTACGACGATCCGACTCTTACTCTTCGCAAAAAGGGATCTGCCCTTAAGAACGATGTATTCAATCTGCTCATGGAGAGCGAGCCGCTGTTCAAACGTGTAGCCGATGTGGAAACATCAATCGAGACTCTTGAATCATCAGAATTACAGAAATCACGACAGTTAATCGTCAGTGCCGCCATAATAGCCTTTCTCTTCAGCCTCCTCATAACTTTTCTTGCTGCTCTAATTTTCTACAGGAGCTTTGGCAAACGGCTCCAACTTATTGAAGGGAATGCAGAGAAAATAGCGGTTGGAAAAGCTCTCCCACCGCCTCTATCGGGCGGTGATGAAATCGATGAACTGGACCGCACTCTGCACCGAGCTGCGCAGTTTGTGGAAAATGCCCACCAGAAAGAATTTGCTGTTCTAAATAAATCCGTCGACGTTCTGTGCAGTATAGATACCCGATTCAAAATTGTATCGATTGGCGAGTCTGTGGAGAGATCATGGTTCTACCGTGTTGATGACGTACTTGGACGCTCCATTCTGACTTTACTACCAGAGACAGATTCCGTACGCATACGCAAAATCTTGAGCGAATCGACAGAAACGGAGATAGAGCACGACTTCGAATCCGAGTTTAAGTGTGGAGATGGCGAATTGCGCGAGTTCGCATGGAAAGTCAGGTGGAACCCGACGAAGGGCAACTACTTTTGCGTTCTACGCGACATTAGCGCACGAAGGAAAATTGAACGTGCCAAGCAGCGCCTGCTGGCAATTGCCAGTCACGATTTACGCACTCCGCTCATGTCGGTATCAGCAAACCTGTCTTCGCTGGCAGCAGGAAGATTCGGCGAATTGCGAGAAGATCTGAAGATAGCTCTGACCAAATCGGAGCAAAGTCTGGATCAGCTCATGGACCTTATCCAGTCATTGCTGGACCTGGAGCGGATGGAGTCGACCCAGGCACACCTCGAACTCAACTGCGTCAGTGCGATGGACGCTGCGTTGCAATCAATAAGCACAATTGAAACTCAAGCGCGGGATGCAAACGTGCACATCGTGCCCCCCGGAAGAGACGAGTCGATTCTGGCAGACGAGCGACGCATCGTGCAAGTTCTGACGAACCTGCTTCAAAACGCTCTCACCCGTTCTGCTCCCAGTCAGACCATAACAGTGACAGTCGGCTCATCCGGCGACATGGTGACTGTCTCCATCATCGACCAGGCTCCCAGCATTCCAGATGAAGAAAGGGAGCAAATCTTCGACAAGTACTTTCAAGCGCACAAAAACAATCTCAACCGAGACAGACGCTCCAGTCTCAATCTCGCCTTAGCCAAGGTGTTGACTGAAGCTCAGAAGGGTGCAATTGGAGTATCGACCGACAACGGCAAGGGTAATCGTTTCTTTGTACAGTTTCCTAAATTTGTCCTCGACGAACCAGAGGACAAACAATGAAACTTTCGACTCAGGGACTGATCGTCATCTGCTTACCGCTCCTCTTTCAGTTTCTCGTTTCCCTTTTTCTAGTGATCTGGATTTTTCAAGCGCAAGAGTCTCTGTCAAAATCAGCGCAATCAAGCGGCTTGCTGCGCCAATGCGATTTAATCAGCAGTGATATATTCCGCTCGCTGGGTGAGGCCTTTGTAACGTTCGACGGAACCAAAGCAAGATCAGACGTGCAGAATAGAATGCTGGCAAACCGCCTTGAAGACGTTCACCGTGAATTAAAAGACATTCCCGAATACCACCAATACGATGTGGAACTGGCGAGAACCGGTAGACATCTACTTGACGTATTCAAGTTTCTGGAAATTGAACGCGAAAAAGGCGATAAACACGAAGCCGTCACACCAAGTATTCTCAAAAGCGGACGGGATCTAACTGAAGTCGTAAACAAAATCGTCGCAGAAGAAAACGCAAGGAACGAGCGAAAATCTCAGGGCAAAAAACGCATCGACATTTTGATGGTGGTCTGGGCCGCCACAGCATGCAGCGTGCTGACAACTATGGTCATGGCCGTATTTTGCGCATTGAATGC
This sequence comes from Candidatus Melainabacteria bacterium, assembly GCA_003963305.1. Taxonomy (NCBI): domain Bacteria; kingdom Bacillati; phylum Candidatus Melainabacteria; species Candidatus Melainabacteria bacterium. Next base: position 116,680 of record RXJR01000036.1, read on the forward strand.
CAGAAAACTCGTGCAACTAATCACAGCGAATGCGCAGCGCTTCTCGCGTCGCCAACCACTTGAAACTCCGCTTGGTGGTGATGACGATCTGGCACGAGTCGACCAAATTTTTCACGTCATGGACCAGGCAATCAGGGAGGCGGAGCAACGAGAGCAAGCCATTATCGAGAATTCAGCAAACTTGATCTGCTCACTTACCAACGAAGGAGCATTCGTTAAGGCTAACCCTTTCGCTCAATCACTGCTCGGATATTCCCCCAAAACGTTGACAAAGCTGACGTTACTGGACGTCGTTCCAGCTGATGAGGCGCTGAAAGCGGATGAACAGCTCTCCAGGGCATGCAGCGTGGAAGGAGCAAGCACGTTCGAATTGAGACTATTGACCGCAGACAAAAAGACAGTCGAAACATCATGGTCTGCATTCTGGTCGGAAGGGGACCAGAGCTTATTTTGCGTGGTCAGCGATATTACTGAACAAAAGAAGGTCGAGCACCTGAAAGAAGATTTTATCGCGATGATCAGCGATGAACTGCGATCGCCACTGATGTCGGTATCGGAGACGGTCTCGAAAAGCACAACTGGGCAGATGGGTGCAATTCCCGAATCAGCGCAGCCAATCTTTGCTACGGTAGCCCGCAGTCTGGATCGATTGATACGCCTGGTCACCGACCTTTTGGATTTCGAGAAGTTGCAGTCCGGCCAAATGAATTTCAATATGGGTCGAAACAGCCTTACAAGCATAATAAAACAAGCGGAGCAAGAAGTATTAGCACACGCAACCAGAAGTAAGATTCACATCCGCGCAGGAGATACCGGTGCCTTCGTGCAGGCCGACGCAGAACGAATCACACAGCTTCTAGTCAATTTGCTCTCCAACGCTATCCGCTACTGCAAGCCTGACGGCGTCGTATCAATAATAGCCTCTGAACAGAAAGAGCACGTTGAGGTCAGTGTCATCGATCAAGGACCAGGAATTCCACCTGAATACGTAGACAAGATTTTTACAGCCTTCGAAGTCGCACCGAAAAGCAAGCAAACGAAAGAGGGGGGCAGTGGACTTGGACTGGCAATCAGTCGATTGATCGTGGCTGGACATAAGGGCACTATATACGCTACCAACGAACCGTCAGGCGGGGCCCGATTCACATTCACGCTGCCATATGCGAAGTAACTCAAGCCCCCGTCAAGCGGGTCCAGTTCAATCTCATTCCGGTCACTCCGGCTCAGCACACTCTAGTCCAGCTCACTTCCGCCCGTCAGTCTCGGACCGCTCCAACGTATCACCGCATTATCGGGTAAGATAGCGCCAGAAAATAGAAGGAACGAACAATGGAACTTCAGGTCCGAAAAAACAGCCAGTTTTCGTTTGAACTGCTAAAAGAAGCAAGCACAATGTCGGTGCAGCAGATCTTCCCCTTGCTGAGCGCCTGGTTCGTCACCCTTCTGGGTCCAGTAGCGATAATGGGAGTAGGTGCCTTCGTTGGTCTGTTGATTGATAAAATTATCTTTCACGCCAGGGAGGCTGGGCTCGCAAGTGTAATAGGTGTCGGCATTCCCGGTCTGTTCATCTGTGGATTTTATGCCGGTTGGATCTACACCACCCTGCGCATTGCCAGACAAGAAAAGACGAATCTGGGTCATCTCTTCCGACCGTTCCCTCAGATGTTTTCAGCGGCTATGGTGCTGATTCTATCGACTATCGCGACGGCACTACCGTCATTTACTGTCATAGGAGCCATTGTTAGCCCGGTTATTTTCCTGAAGTTTCAATTGGCGCCTTGCTTTGCCGTTGACCAGGGTCTGGGTCCGATCGAATCAATGAAGCGCAGCTGGAAAGAAACAAATCGAATCTGGATTCCACTGGCAATTCTCGATCTCTGTTTCTTTGCAATCAGCACCGCACTTGGTTTCACTCTAATTGTTCCATTTGCCGTTTTTATGGTACAGGGAGTGGCGACGGCTCTTGTGTACGATCGATGGGTAATGAACGAAGAACTCGACGAACTTGAAATGGGAGATTAATGACTGTGGAAACAGCATCAAAGAAAAGCAGGATAATTAACCGAGATCGATTGGAAAACCTGATTGCCGCAGAGCAAAAGAGGTTCGAAGAATCACATCCAAAATCCCAGGCTCTGTTTGAAGAATCTAAGCAATATCTGCTTGGGGGCGTACCGATGAACTGGATGGTGAGGTGGGCAGGCTCCTTTCCTATTTTCGTCGACAAAGCAAAAGGTGCACATTTCACCGATATCGATGGACACGATTACGTCGACCTGTGCCTTGGCGACACAGGAGCGATGACGGGACACGCACCAGAAGCATCTCAAAATGCAATCATCGAGCGCATCAAAAAAGGCACCACTTTTATGCTTCCCACTGAAGATTCGCTCTGGGTAGGCAAAGAGTTAACTCGCCGCTTTGGGCTGAAATACTGGCAAATTGCCATGACCGCCACAGACGCAAACCGATTTTCAATCAGACTGGCGCGAAAAATCACAGGTCGCAAGAAAATCCTTGTTTTCAACTGGTGTTATCACGGCACTGTAGACGAAACGTTCATCACTCTGCAAGACGGCAAAGGTGTGCCGCGCAAAGGCAATCTCGGACCGCCCGTCGATCCGTCTGTGACCACGACCGTAATTGAATTCAACGATATCAAAGCCCTCGAACAAGCACTCGCATCTAAAGAAATCGCCTGCGTTCTAGCCGAACCGGTCATGACCAATATCGGCATCGTGCATCCCGAACCAGGCTTTCACCAAGCTTTACGTGAGCTTACCGAAAAGACAGGAACACTGCTTATCATCGACGAGACGCATACATTGTGCTCAGGACCGGGCGGGTACACGAAACTGCACTCTCTCACTCCGGACATTTTGACTATGAGGAAACCAATCGCCAGCGGCATTCCAGCAGCTGCGTATGGATTTAGCGAAGAGACAGCACAGCGCATTCGAGAGAACACGCCCATAGACGAGTCAGATACAAGCGGCATCGGTGGCACACTGGCCGGCAATGCCCTTTCACTGGCAGCAATCCGAGCGACTCTGGAGCATGTTTTAACAGACTCCGCCTATGAAAAAACGATACCGCTGGCGACCAGATTCACAGACGGGGTGCAGCAAACAATTCGTGAATTCAGTCTCCCGTGGACCGTGCAACAACTCGGCTGCCGAGCGGAATACTGGTTCAGAGAGACACCACCAAGAAATGGCGGCGAAGCGGCAGCAGCAATCGACGGTCCCATGGACCTCTACATGCACTTGTTTGCCTTGAATCGGGGAATACTGATGACTCCATTTCACAATATGGCATTAATCAGCCCCGCCACTACTGCCGGTGACATAGACCGACATACGGAAGTGTTCAGTGAAGCAGTAAAATCTCTGGTTAATGACTGACGTTGCTAGCAAAGGCAGTCAAAGGCAGATAGTAAGGCACTGCTTCCTAAACATCTCAGGCAAGCAGCGCCGAAGTGGAACCAATCTTGATACCGAGATCAGTGGCGAACTCGGTTCTCCGCGTCAGGGTCGGACACTAATAGCCAAAGCCATTGATCAGTTGAGAAAAGAACCCCGGACGTCCGCCATAATAGGGAGTTCCGTAACCATACGGTGCATAGCCGTAGTTGCTGTTGTAATAGTTGTTGTTGTAATAGTTCCGGTGCTTATGGTGGCGCCAGTTCCTGTTGTTATTGTTTCCGTAGATAGCTCCATTTACATATGGGCTATAGATGCCGCCTGTGAGTGGGCTCATACCGTGAGCAACATTGTTGGCGTACATCTGTACCGCTAAATTGTTGAGGTAATTTTGTTGATTATTGGCTTGAGCTGGTACCGTCAAACTGGCCCCGACTGTGGTCAGCAAGGCACCGACAAGCAAAGTAGATTTGATAAAACGTTTCATGAGACTTCCTCCTGATCCGACAAACTCTTTTATCGAGCTGTCTGGAAAAGAAGACGCAAGGTGCCCTGATTTTGATTCAATGCAAAGATTAAACCATTTGGTCAGTTAACGCTCAGATTGACCAGCTCATCAGTTTCGCGAAGGATCAAACCCGACGAAATTCGGAACGAAAGTGTACGGTGCGGCACTCGGACTCTTCGTCAATGTAGTCGTCAGTAATCCATGATCAGACAATCCACGGGTGATTTTAGGGTTCTGGAAGAACGGACGCACTTCAGGATTCGACATCATCCACGGAATATTTTTGTACAAGAAACCATCCAACCTTCCACCCATTGCTTGAGTAGATGTTGTATCGCCTGGGTTTGCAATCTTGAAACCAGCATCAGTCAGGGGTTTAAGTTCCTTGGAATTATTGAGGAAGGTATTCCAGTCACCGGCGATGATACCAGAAAAATCAGAGCCAAGAACATTAGCCAGACGCTGAGCTTGCTCGGTGCGCACGGGCGCAGTCTGCTCAGGACCACCTCTCATCGACTTGAGGTGAACCGTTACTGCGGAGAATTTTTCACCAGTGGCGGTGTCTTGCAGATCAACGCGAAAAGCCGGTCGCAAATCCGGAATGTTGTTGACGTTGGCTATCTCTTCGTATGTGCTTGTTCCAAGCACTTTCAGACGCGGATGAACAAGGAAACCTACCGCCTGTCCTCTGCTGTTGTCTCGGGAAATTTCAAAGTTATATCCATTATCCTGGGCAATGCGTGCCAGACCATCAGCATTTGCTTCTTCAACGAACATCAAATGATGGCGAGGAACGATTTGTTTATAGGAGTCTTTAAAGTAAGCGGCTTTATCTCCTGTGAGAAACTCCATATTCCACTCGCCCAGGATGAGATTTCCGTTCGCCGTGGCCATGGGCATTCCCTGAACACTTTTTGCAACTTCGCTTGCCACGACGCCGGCATCCGGCAACGGTCTTGGTTTAGCTTCCTGGAAGTAGGCTAACTGTTCCAGATTGGTGGCATCCGGATGATAAAAGCCTCGCTGAACGATTTCCTCGGGCGTCAGACTGGAGAATTCTTCGGTGGTGGGATAAACAGGTTGATTCTCACGAACATACTCTGAATAAGCCTTAGAGAGGGCGTTCAGATCGATTGTTGTCTTCGGTGCAATCTTGTCGGCAGCACCGGCAGTGTTTGCATCATTTATGATGCCGTTGGTGCGAACTTCGACGTTCGTACCCTGTTCTCCCGGAACGGTTTTTGTTGTCAGGCGAGTATACGCCTCATGCGCAAGCGGCATGCTCCAGTTCAAGGCGGCGCCCTGAACAGCAGATTGCAAAACCTTATCGTTCGATGCTAGTTTGCCGTCAGAAAAAAGCTGAGAGGCTTCAGCCATTACAGCACCACCGGCGAATCCAGTCACAGGATAAGCAGCCAATCTGCCGGCAAAAGGCAATTCACGACTGAGCATATTACCTTTATCGAAAACCATAAATCCAAGGCCCATGCCGATTGCATTTCCCAATCTGGTATGACCCTCTTCGGGCTTCTGCATTGCACCGAATGCAGCCGCACCAGCGACGTTTGCCGCTCTTGTCGATGTGAGCATAGGGCTCAATGCCTCTCCCACTTTGGTGCCAGCCAACGCACCGTCAGCAGCTCTAAAAACTTTTCCCGCACCGGCGCCAGCCAGAAGAAAAGGTGCTGCAGCTCCAACCCCACTCGACAGACCCTGCACAAACCAGTCTGCACTGTAAGGCTTGGCTTCATCCACGGCTAAGTGCACTTCGGGCAGCTTAGCAACATCAGCCACGACATTATAGATGGCGAGTGGACCGGCGTTTAGGGCAGGATCTAAGACGTTGTGCTGCGCCCAACTCAATGCTCCTTCAGACTTGCGTTCTGCAATTGAATCGTGAGGGATATCTGGCATTGCTGCACCGCTCCTTATTGTGACTGGCTTAAGCAGTTTTGCTTTTTATCGGCGCGTTCTCAATGGGGTTCCTACGATGCCGTTCGTATTTTCCTCACAAGAGTTAAACTATCTCCAGTCGATCTGGAGTTGAAATGCGTACAAAAAGCCAATCAGCCGCCATCACTTGCTGCGCAGTAGCGCTGCTGACAGCTGGCTGCAGTGACCCATCAGTGAGCCGAAAGTCGGAAGAGCCAGATTCGTGGCAAAAGCATCTCAAGCCCACGACAATAGATAAATCCAAGCCGATGGCGATGGATGAAGAGGTCTATATACCTATCTATTCACACATATATGTTGAAAATGAAGACAGAACTGTAAATCTCGCTGCTACTTTCAGCTTCCGAAATGTAGACCCGGAGCATTCACTAATCATCAAATCGGTGCGTTATTACTCGACTGACGGAACGCTACTCAAGGAATATCTGAAAAATCCAGTGCTCTTGAATCCACTGGCAACGGCGGATTTCATAATCGAGAGAGAAGATTCATCCGGCGGCAGCGGCGCAAATTTCTTGATTGATTGGGTGTCGCCAACGAAAATGTTGGAGCCTCTTGCCGAAGCGGTCATGGTAGCAACAGGAGCGCCGCAAAGCATGGCGTTCACCAGCCGTGGCATCGTGATTAGAAAAAGCGGTAGTTCTCAGTCCGGCGTTCAAATCGACGCAGCTCAAACTCGAGACCCGAGCAACGCGGTCAGCGTCAAACCCGAAAAGACAGAGGGAGCAGGGAAGTCAGCCAAGACTCAGTGAAAAGACTTCATCACAGATCGCGTGAATGCCATCACCTGCACAGGCATCTTGAATGAAGATTTGAAAAACCACATGCCACCAATTATCAGCAACGCTCCAAGCACGATAGAAATCTGTGCACTGGGAGGCATGGGCGGAGCACCAGCTTGTCTAGTTCTTAAGTCTGACATGAGAGCCTCTAAAGTTGAGTTCAGAATGGATAGTAACTAAGGAACAACAGGGATCTACGCAAACTTGATCTCATCAATTGGAGTCTACAATCAGACTACCATCAAATACCTTCATAGCACTGTCATTAACTTGAAATTCAATCGAAAAACTCGATCAATTTTGCTGTTCTTAAAGACAAAGGCACCAAACACGGTGCCTTTGTAAATCATAAATGAAAAGTCTTCATGGCTGCTGTCGAGAATTGTTTGCCTGCAAAAGTCTGCTGAGAACCGCCGACTTCAGCTTCGCCTGAGAACAAGTATGTCTTAGCGAGCGTAGCTGCGACGTGCAGACTGCACTTCTCTGCGAACCGCTTGCTCAAGATCAGACGAGTCGACGACTGAGTACTCTGCCAACCACTCTGCTCTCAATTCGTTGTGGATGCCCTGACGCATATTGGGGTTGCAATCCAACATGTGCAAGCACTCGGCGACTTGGGTTGGGAGATCGGTAAAATTGTCGCTCATTTGGACTTCCTCGAAGTGCTGGTTTACTGTCTTACTAAGCTGCCGGTTCAATGCACGAGTTTCTCAGCGCTGCTTTCAGTTCAGCTGCGCTTTGCGGTTTGTACCGAGAATTTGTTTTTGCAGATGCATTGCCCTGCTGCTAGTTTTATGCCCGTCCCTACGGTTCCTAATCACGTCTGCCAGAAATCGCCGAAACGCTAACAGGGCTGGGCTTAAACTGGTGTTTCAGTGATATTTCGAGCAGATTTAAGGTTCAAATTCAAAAAATTTTTGAGAAAAACAGGTTTCCAAGCGGAAATTGGACAATTCTGGGGAGCCTTGAAAGACGACGAATCGCCCCCCGCGAAAAGTCGATTTTTGGTCGTTCTCGCATATCGTCCTCAACCCGAAAAGAGCCACCAGGTGAGAAAAAAAGCCAATCCACCCGCTTTCAACCGATATCACCTTAAACTCTTAGGTATCGAAAACCATGGTTCTTAAGACAACTGGTACGGCCCTTCCACCGGCCAGGGGGGTGCCGATGTCGACGTAAGCCCCATGGGTGACATCACCCGCCGCCACACCGTCCAGGCACACTACATCAATAGATGGATTGAGCGCCCGCAGACACTGACCCAGGGCACTACCCAGGTCATGAGAGCAGAGCACGACCAGCGGAGGCTGGCCCTGTAGGGTCTCGAATGCATAGGTGAGGGCCGCCGCCCACACCTGGAGGGCGGAGTAGCCGACTCGTCCGAGCCCGGGCAGTGATATCGCGATCGGGTGGACGGTCCAGTCCAGGTCGCACACCGACAGCGAACCGCTGAGTGCACGGGCCAGCTGCTCGCCGTCAGGCGGACCGTCTGGACCTGACCGGTCGGAGGGGTGCCCGGTCGTGTATTCAACCACGGGCAGACTGCGGACGGGCAGTATCCCTTTCCCATAGTCCACGGTCGAGCCGCTCACTTGCACGGAATGCACCGATGCACCCTTCACCGTGGCACGGATCGGGTCTGCGGGAAACTTGTACGGGATGCAACGTCTCTCCAGCTCGGTCAACAGAGCCGCTGCTAGAAAGTTTCCCAGGTCACCATACTCAGTACCAGAAGGAGCAACAGACTGTCTCGACATCAATTCCGCAACACCGCCTGAGAACCAGAACTCTTTAATCGGCTTGTTTATAAGCAGAGGGTCCGTAAGAAGTAACGGGTGTTTCCATTCGTCTATCGTCAAAGCATCGACTATTGTTCGGGCCGCATAGTCTGCCAAAAGCTGTGCACTTTCGGGCGCAAGCGCCTCCCCCTTTCGAGTAGTGATATTCAGCACTTCCAAGCAAAATTCAGCCGAAGTGCTTAATCTCAGCACCTCCATTTTTTCGTTCAAACAGACAAGACGCCCACCCAGAGCCACAGCTGAGGTTGCCGCAATCTGCCCACGCTCGAAGATCGCGATGTTCGTGGTGCCACCACCAACATCTACATTGCAGACAGTTGCGCCGTGTTCTTCTGAGTATCCTCCTGCTCCCGAACCTCTTCCGGCAAGAACACTCTCGAAGTTCGGACCCGCACTGGCTGCCACGAATTCCCCAGCCAAACCTGCAAGTTTCTCGACAACAGCTTCGGCGTTTCGAATTTTTGCAGTTTCACCGGTAACGATTACAGCACCAGATGCGATATCACTGCGATCAAGTCCAGCCAACTTATACTGCCCGATCACAAAGGTTGATATTGCGTCTGCGTCAATGGTTCCATCTGCACAAAGCGGTGTCAAACAGACGGGGCTTTCATAACGCCCTTCCCTCCTGGTTATGACAAGCCGTTCTGGTTCACCGGCTTTTGAAACATTTGTCAGCCAGAGTCGAGAAATAGACAGATGCATTGATGTTGTGCCGATATCAATGCCGACGCTCAAAAATGATTTAAGCGACAAAATTGCCTCCAACTCCGTGAGAGAAGCTCACTCCGCTTCACTTTGCTGCAGTTTGACGCCGGACATTTTGCGCTGCAAAATTCGTTTTACCAGCTGCACTACATGCGCTCCAGCTTCTACTGGAAGTGTGCCGAGTGTGTGTATATTCGACACAACTGTACGGTCAGAGCTTATCGTATCAGGACCAGGATTATAAGTTAGATATGCACTCATGCTGCCTGGATTAGAAAGACCAGGACGTTCTCCGATCAAGCATAGCGCCACTTGCATCCTTAACGCATGCGAGATCTGGTCAGCGACTCCAACTCGGCCGTATCTGACCACAATCGGCTCACCGTAAGTAATACGTTCCAGTTTAAAACCATCGGTGAGCATGGGTAAAATATCGACGATATTATCCTCGATTGCATGTGCGGAAAGACCATCGCAAATTACAATCTGAACCTGCAAATCTGACGAACAAGATCGTTTCAGTTCATCCAGACTGCTTGAATTCAACCTCTTTCCTCTGGGCGGATAGCTTACAAAATCAAGCTTGTCAGAGGCGAGACTCTGCACAAATCGAAACTCCTGGTCGCGAACGAAATCTAAAAAATTCTTGCTGAATTCGCTCTTTACTGCATCTTTTGCCAGAGCGTGATCTCGACGAAAATTAATCCAGGTGTCAGTTGTGGCTCGCAGTCCAGCGCGTCCGACGCAAACCCGAGCCGGCGTAGAGGCGCACATCAAGCTGCTTTGCTGACCGCTTGCAGGAACGCGAGTAAAGCCGGGCACAGTTTTCTCCACAAGAATGTAATCAGACAGACGATAACACGTTACACTAAGAGTTCCAGCATGCGAGCCTACGGACATGGTCACATCCGCCAAATTATCGTGCACAATCAGCAAAGAAAACTTTAAATTCGGCAGCATAAAGGAAGTGCTAGCCAAGGCAAATGAAGAAAAATCGGGCGACACTCTGGCAGGCATATCAGCTAACAGCGAACTCGAGCGCATTGCGGCAAAGTCGGTACTCTCGCAGTTAACACTTGCCAATCTTCGAAATGAACCTGTCGTACCCTACGAAGAAGATTCGGTCACAAGACTGATAGATGATTCCGTTGAAGAAACCGCCTGGTCAAAAGTCAAAAACTGGACAGTCGGCGAGTTGCGTGAATTCATCCTGCAATCTCCAGGCGGCGAAGTAAGGGCGCTGAGCAAGGCGTTTACGGGAGAAATTGCTGCTGCTGTTACGAAACTAATGTCAAACCTCGATCTCGTCGTTGCGGCAAAAAAGTGTCCTGTGAAATCTACAGCCAACTCCACCCTGGGAGACGCAGGAGTGCTGGGAGCTCGGTTGCAACCGAACCATCCGGCTGATTCAGTGGAAGGTATTCTTGCCTCTATCTACGACGGACTCTCATTTGGTATCGGTGATGCCGTAATCGGCATAAACCCTGTTAATGACACTCCTGAGTCTGTCGAGCAATTGTTGCATCTAACAAACGAAGTAATTGAAAAGCTTCAAATACCTACACAGAACTGCATTCTCAGCCACGTTACAACACAAATGCTGGCCATTAAACGAGGGGCACCTGCCGGTCTCATTTTTCAAAGTATAGCAGGCACAGAAAAGGGTAACACCGCATTTGGTATTACCATAGAGATGCTCGAGCAGGCCAGAGAGCTGGGCCTGTCAAAGTGCCTGAACAAAGGAAAGAAGCCCATGTATTTTGAGACAGGGCAAGGCTCAGAGCTTTCCTCGCGTTCAAATTTCGACGCAGACCAGCTCACTCTCGAAGCCCGCTGTTATGCCTTCGCTCGGGCTTTCGATCCATTTCTCGTCAACGACGTGTGCGGATTCATTGGTCCCGAATACCTTGCCGATGGGCGACAGATGATCCGCGCCGGACTGGAAGATCACTTCATGGGTAAGTTGCTGGGTGTGCCTATGGGCATTGATGCCTGTTACACCAATCACATGCAAGCAGACCAAAATGACTTAGAGAATCTGGCAATTTTGCTTACCTGTGCCGGAGTCAACTATTTTATGGGAGTGCCGATGGGCGATGACGTCATGCTCGGCTATCAGACGACCAGTTTCCACGATGTCGCCGCTCTTCGTGAGTTGATGAACTGCAGGCCCGCTCCGGAGTTCGAGAAATGGCTGGAGTCTAGGGAACTGATCAAAGACGGCAAGTTGACGGACCGAGCCGGTGATGCAACTGTATTTTGGTAGGGCGATTTGACTAACGGCGAGACCATCTACAAGATTGCTATTATTTCTAAATGCGCAACCTAAAGATCATATTGCAAGTTCTTCTGGTACTCATGAGCATGATCATGGTCATGAGCGCATTTATCTGGATGCGTTGCTCAATTGAAGGCAGACGGGTGACGGCAGACAACATGGCGCCGACACTGAACACAAACGACAAAGTCTTATTCGACATGACACCATACCGTTCCGGGCACCCCTTTGTGCGGGGTCAAATAATACTGTTCTTTCCCCCGTACACAAAAATCAGACCGAAGGATATCAGCCGAGAGCCGATGCTGCTTCTCGATAAAGCATTTGCACCACCATCTCTGCACAATCCGGAATCATCGATCAAGAGAGTAATTGGCCTGCCGGGCGACAAAATTGAAATCACAAACGGCGGAGTATTCGTTAACGACTTAAAAGTCTCTGAGCCTTATGTAAAAGAACCAGCCAGGTATGAGTTGCACAAACTCAAAGACATTGGCGGCGAACTTCTTTCTGGTGGTGCTATCTACCCATATCCAGCCCAAGAAGAACCGATAGTGGTGCCACCCGGGCAGCTATTCGTGCTCGGCGACAATCGCAACAACAGCCAGGACAGCCATCTCTGGGGTTTTCTCGATGCAGAGCGCGTACTCGGCAAAGCGATTTTAGTTTTTTATCCGAGACTGCAAATTATTCACTAGTAGTTGGAGATGAACAACTCATTTCCAATTTTGCTTTGCTTTTTCAAGTTGCAATTATTCATACCGTACTGCAGCTGCCAGTCTTTGATATTTGCCCATTTGTATAGATCGCGAATTTCAGCACAATCATCATAAGTAATCAAAAAACGATGCGAGGTTTGCTGCAGAATTTTTGCCAGCTTCCAATGGTCGAAAGCATGCAGACTGCCGTTGTGTCCATACAATTTGGTAGCCGTAAAATAGGGCGGATCCAGAAAGATAAAGACATCGTCGCCAGGCTCTAGAATCACAGCTTCAAAATCCTGACAGGTGATGCGAACATCTTTCAGTGCTGCCGGCATGGGGGCAAGCCGTTCAATCGAAGATGCCGTGAAACGCGAAAGGCTCGCTGCACGGGAGAACCCACCAGCTCGCGTTGTGCCCGAAAATGTGACTCGGTTGAAAAAGAAGAACAGAAACGCTTCCCGGAAAGAATGCTCGGGAACTTCGTTGCGCGCCGTCAAAAAATAGTCTCTAATTTCGTCTGCAGACGAAAACCCGGCCCGAAATCTCTCCAGATCAAACGCCAATCGGGCGCACGACTCAGAATCCTGCACAATCTGCCAGAAAGACATCAGTTCCTTGAATGCATCGTTGATCCAGTATGTCTGCGCAAAGTCGACACTGCGAGCATGGAAGAAGACGCTTCCGCCACCGACCAGTGGCTCCCGGAACTCCTTTGCACGGGCAGGCATATGTTCAGCTATCTTATCTATAGCTTTTTGTTTTCCGCCTGGATAGCGCAGGGGCGATCTATAAGCTGCTGCCTTGCCTGGCGGCTTGCCTTTGCATTCACCTTCGACAAAGGGAGACGGAGTTATCTGCGCTGCAAGAGGATCAATCATCCCTCAATGATACTCGCCAAACGGCTCAAACACTGGATCTTCAAACACAAAAAATGTTTACTTGTATGTCCGCTTGATATATCAACTCTCCAGCTCTTTGGATAGAATGAGCAGTTATAAATCATTCGGAGGCGACAATGAGCTCGAGAAACGCAGATAGTATCCAATTGGATATTTATTCAGATCTGATCTGCCCATGGTGTTATGTAGGGAAAGCACGATTAGACGCCGCACTCGAAACTTTAGGTCCATCGAAAAAAATCAACATTCAATGGAAACCATTTCAACTCAATCCCAACATGCCCACTGAAGGTATGGAACGGAGCCAATACATGTTGAAGAAATTCGGCACCAGTGATGTTTCAGCGATGCAGGCACGCCTCTCTGCCGCAGGCGCGGAAAACGGGCTCGTCTTCAACTTCGCCTCCATGAAACGCGTGCCCAACACTTTCAGCGCCCACAGATTGCTCTGGTTTGCTCTAAAAGATGACAAACAGCATGCCCTGTCGGCAGTACTCTTTCGAAAGTATTTTCACGACGGTCTGGACATCGGTGAAACTGAAACACTGGTGGATGCCGCAACTGAAGCAGGTCTCGATGGTACAGCAGCAAGAAACTTTCTGGTCGGCAAAGATGGCTGCGAATCCGTTGAAAAAGAAGAGAAGGAAGGCAGACTGCTCGGCATCAACGCAGTGCCAACCTTCATTGTCAACGGAGATATAATCGCTTCCGGTGCTATACCAGCCGCTGAACTCGTCTGCGCCATTGAAGCGGCTGCGACTCTGGCCAAATAGTAGAATACTGCGAGATAGAGAACAAAGGGCCAATTAATCAGGTGAATTCTGGTATCGAATATGACACCAGTTCCATTAGTAAGCGAAACATCGCTCGACGAAAGTCTTCACCGACAGGCTGCGCAAAAGACTGCTCAAGCAACTTTCCAAAGCCAAAGAGCTGAGCAAAAGCTCCGCTAACCGGCTTAAACCGCTAGCCTCAGCGCTTCAGCTTGAGCACTGGAATTTGACAGGGACAGGAAGCCGAACATTTACAATCACATTTACAGCTAATGCCGCATTTGCACTTGCAGTCTTTCAAGCGGCGGAAGAATAGAAACCAAACAATCGCAACAATGGCAAAGACAGCAATGAAAATCCAGGCTTCGTTAGGAATCATTCTGTAAATTTGCAGCCACAGAGGGCGGGCACTCTTGGCAGCGAAAGCCGGACTGGCCAGCAAGACGCCTAACACCACAGCTTGCAGCAAATACACCGGTACGACCGCGAATCCTTTTGAAAAGCTTTTCATACTAAGTCCAACCCCTGATACCACAACTCTTTCTTACCACAAAATCAGGCCTCGATTACCGCAGAGTCCTAAAATAACAGCTAGCGTCGTTGCTTATCCAGATGCGCTCGAAGATAGAAGGGTCCTGAAAGTTGGATACAAATAGATGTAAAAAATGGTGGATACACAGCCGAGGACGCTTCCCGGACCTCTTGCCGCTCCTGATCTGCCTGCTGGTTCTGTCCATGACAGAGGCAAAGGCACAAGATGCCAGTCAATCGCCCAGTAAGCGGCCTCTACAGGGTGGCGTTAATCTTGACGACACCTTACCGCCCGTACCCCAGGAATTTCAGATTGGCAGTCAAATCGGAGATGCCCAGCTGCGCTCACAGACGCCTGACAACATGTGGTTCCCCATCCCCAACTGGCTTGCCGGCAAGTGGCATTCAGAAACGAAGTTGATCGATTACGTTCAAGACTGCAAGACAGGAGCCAGCCAGTCACCGCATCTGGTGGTGAAGGAAGTAGACAGCGCACTCCATGGTCATCAACGCGATAAAACCGGCAGGATCTGGGAGTTTATTCAAATTCCCCAGATGAGAAAGCTAGGGCTGGCGCACGGTAGCGCCTACGTGCGAGCCGTCAGAAAGGATATTATTGAGTCAGATCCTCAAGAAGTGATTATCAAGGTGTTGTCTAATCAGATTACAGTCAACGACAAAGACCAACAGATTGTTTCTTCTAACCAGGTTCAGCAAATTGGAACGTATACACAGCTTGACGACGGATTGGTTCAGTTGAACGCCTCGCTGCGAAACTTCGATCACGACGGTACGCCAATCCAAATGCAAAAACAGTCACTGACAATGCGTCGCACCGCACCATACCAGGACATCGACACTCTAGACGGACTGGACTTGAAAAGGCTACTGGCCGATTATTTGACGAAAATCGGACATCCCGAGCTCATCCCCGCCTCGAAATAAGTGTTGATTCTTGTAGTTAATCAACCACAGTTCTTTTTGACAGACGACCCGCCTAGAAGCTATATCTAATAGAAGTATTTAAGTTTCATGCCAGAGAGGATAAGGCATGCCGCAAAAACAGCTGTATTCCACAACGCTTGTATTGTGGTTGGGCGACATCACCCAGTCGACAGCCGACGCTATTATCAACGATGCCAGCCCTAATCTGACTCCCGTGCGCGGACCGAACAAAACAATCTTCACTGCAGCGGGAGCACCACTGGTAACCGAGTGCAAAAAAGTTATCGATCACCAAGGACCACTTCAACCAACACAAAATTGCGTCACCGATGCCGGACTTTTAAAAGTTAAGTACATAATCCATGCAGTAGGGCCGAACTGGCAGGGTGGAAATGCAGGAGAAGAGCAGCTGCTCGGAAGCACGTACACGAATGCTCTCAAAACAGCAGCCGATCACGCCATGTCATCGGTTTCGATAACGCCTCTCGGCATCGGAGATCACGCTAGATATCCTGTAGAGAAGTCAGCCCTTGTCGCCGTGCATGCCATCGAAGAATTTTGTCGCGCTGACGAGCGCTTGAAACAGATTCAATTCATGATCAGCGACTCGTTCGTTTACAGCGTATTTCAAAAAGCACTGACATCTTGATTTACACTTTGAACTTACCGAACCGATTAGATTGGAAGTCAAACAGATTATGATGCCATCACAGACGGTGCGAGCATTCTGCACCGATGTAAGTTGTTAAATCAGAATCGGTTGACGCTTGCTGTTGGTCTGAATTTCAGGAAAACTTGCCACGTCTCAGGCCTTGACGAGAATACCCGGCTGGCCTTAAACCTGTATGTATGCTCATCAAAACTCCGAAGCGGTTTACCTATAAAGTTCTGGTCTGCTCACTTTTAATAGGGCTGATTGTTTTTGGCGCAGACTTCTGCTGTGTCGGCGGAGTTTTCACGGCAAAGCAAGTGGTCAACGATAACTTCAACATGAGCGGCGACCAGGTCACGAATTTGAAAGGCCGGGGTGAAACGCTTTTGGACGGTTTGGGGCTTTATCATCACTGGGTGTACTTCAGTTCAACAACTCCGGTAACGCTCAAAGATCTGGATAAATACCAGGTTGTCGCGCCAAAAGATTTACCCAGGCTAGCCTGGGAATTCGCACATGAAATGCCTGAAGCAACTGCCTTGTCAGACACTCCTAATTTGTCAGGCTTTGAACGTCGACACTATTCAAAGTCAATCGATAGAAAATATCTGCTTGTAAATAACCGCACTCATGAGTACTTCTTCTCAGATGAACACACTGAACCGAGCATTTTTTAGGAGCGGGCCACTTCGTAATTTGAAACTTCCACCTTGAGGTGATCACAATTTTAATTTCACCAGAACCGGCTGATGGAGCCGTACTTCCAAGATCCACCCGATCGACCCAGCAATGAAAGGCGAAACAAACACCGGCCACTTGTTAATCGTTATCGACTAGCCATGCTTTCATCTTGTAGACTAGGGGTCACACAACCAGAGTTCCCAAAATGCCCAAGGTTCTGATAGTTGAGGACGATCTAGTATTTTCATACTTGATCCAGCATCATCTCGAACTGAATCATTACTTATCTGAAGCAGTCAAGACGGGGAAAGAAGGGCTTAAGCATCTCGACTCGGGGGCATACGATCTTGCAATTCTGGACTGGATGCTGCCCGACATGCTCGGCGTCGAGGTCTGCAAACAGTTTCGTTCCAATGGCGGTTCAATACCAATTCTGTTACTGACTTCCAAGAACAGCTCCGAAGAAAAAGCGATCGGTTTAGATTCAGGCGCAGACGACTATCTTGTCAAACCTTTCGATCCTACAGAACTAATGGCACGGCTTCGAGCATTGCTTCGCCGTCCTGTCGGGTTCACAGGCAAAATGCTCAAGGTGCAAGATGTTGAAATGGATACATCCACATTTCGAGTCACCAGAGCCGGCAAAGAAGTAGACCTGGCTTTGAAAGAAATCGCCATTCTAGAGCTTTTAATGAGACACCCGAATCAACGGTTTACGGCTGAGGCTCTGCTTCGACGAGTGTGGAGATCTGATGCCTCGGCTTCAGTGGAAACAGTGCGTACACACATGAAGACACTTCGAAAGAAGCTGAACGACAGCAACGAAAGTCCTCTCATTAGAACAACCCGGCATCTCGGGTACAGAATCGTCGACAACGACTAAAGCTTTTCAACATAGACTCTTATACTAAATTAAAAGGCAGAGCTTTGTAGACTCAAGGGGTCACCTAAAGGTGACTATGATTTACTCCTCAAACCCCAGATCCATTACAAAGAAAGGCTTTTGAGGTTTAGTTCATATTCACTTCACGTTATTTTCAGCCACACTTCCTTTACCAGTACTAGACTGAAATAGTGGAGCTATAATTTAGCTGATTGGCTACAGAATATTAGCAAAACACAAGGATCCCCATTTACTCAAAGGTCACAAAAATGTCTCAAGCTGCAAAAAAGGGCAAAGCTGCCAATCCAGAAGCAGAGTTACTTCATGATCTCGGTGAAGTTGTAAGAAAGCGCAGACTGGCCCTGGATCTATCACAAGAAGAATTGGCAAGCAGAGCCGGTGTACATAGAACTTATCTTAGCGATATCGAGAGAGGCGCTCGCAACATAACTATCACCGTCCTGGCCAGACTGGCAGATGCGCTCGAAGTAAAAGTCTCGAGACTGTTCAGATTGACTGAACAAAACAAGTAGAAAAGCTCTTGTATCGAGCTCTTGTATCGAGCTCTTGTATCGAGCTCTTGTATCGAGCTCTTGTATCGAGCTCTTGTATCGAGCTCTTGTATCGAGCTC
>RXJR01000037.1 GCA_003963305.1 Candidatus Melainabacteria bacterium
CAAGGAAACGCCGGTACAGTGCAAGGTGGCGCCAATCAAGGAAACGCCGGTACAGTGCAAGGTGGCGCCAATCAAGGAAACGCCGGTACACTGCAGAGTGGTGCCAATCAAGGAAACGCCGGTACACTGCAAAGTGGTGCCAATCAAGGAAACGCTGGCCCCGTGCAAGGTGGCGCCAATCAAGGAAACGCCGGTACACTGCAAAGTGGCGCCAATCAAGGAAACGCCGGTACACTGCAAAGTGGTGCCAATCAAGGAAACGCCGGCACAGTGCAAGGTGGTGCCAATCAAGGAAACGCTGGCACAGTGCAAGGTGGCGCCAATCAAGGAAACGCCGGTACACTGCAAAGTGGTGCCAATCAAGGGAACGCCGGTACACTGCAAGGTGGCGCCAATCAAGGAAACGCCGGCACAGCGCAAAGTGGTGCCAATCAAGGAAACGCTGGCGCAGTGCAAAGTGGTGCCAATCAAGGAAACGCTGGCGCAGTGCAAGGTGGCGCCAATCAAGGAAACGCAGGCACAGTGCAAGGTGGCGCCAATCAAGGGAACGCCGGTACACTGCAAAGTGGTGCCAATCAAGGGAACGCCGGTACACTGCAAAGTGGTGCCAATCAAGGAAACGCGGGCACAGTACAAGGTGGCGCCAATCAAGGCAACGTTGGCTCTATGCAAAGCGGCGCCAATCAGGGTAATGCTGGTGTAGCACAAGGCGGTGCGAACCAGGGAAGTGCAGGCACAGTGCAAGGTGGTGCCAATCAGGGTAATGCTGGTGTAGCACAAGGCGGTGCGAACCAGGGAAATGCAGGCGCAGTGCAAAGCGGTGGAACTGCCGGTACACTGCAAAGCGGTGCGAATCAGGGAGCTGCTGGTTCACTGCAAAGTGGCGCGGGAAATGCAGGCGCAGTACAAGGTGGTGCCAATCAGGGTAATGCTGGAGCAGCACAAAGCGGCGTCACTCAGGGTAATGCAGGCGCAGTGCAAGGTGGTGGCAACCAAGGAAATGCAGGCGCTGTGCAAGGTGGTGGCAACCAAGGAAGTGCAGGCTCTGTGCAAGGCGGTGGCAACCAAGGAAATGCTGGCGCAATGCAAAGTGGAGCGAACCAGGGAAGTGCAGGCGCAGTGCAGGCTGGTGGCAACCAAGGAAATGCTGGCGCAATGCAAAGCGGAGCGAACCAGGGAAGTGCAGGCGCAGTGCAGGCTGGTGGCAACCAGGGAAGTGCAGGTTCACTGCAAAGCGGTGCGAACCAGGGAAATGCAGGCGCCGTACAAGGCGGTGCGAACCAGGGCCCTGCAGGCTCAGTGCAGGCTGGTGGCAACCAGGGAAATGCAGGCGCATTACAAGTCGGTGCCAATCAGGGTACTGCTGGTGTAGCACAAGGCGGTGCCAATCAGGGTACTGCTGGTGTAGCACAAGGCGGTGCGAACCAGGGAAATGCAGGCTCAGTACAAGGCGGTGCGAATCAGGGATCCGCGGGCTCAGTACAAGGCGGTGCGAATCAAGGAAACGCAGGCGCAGTGCAAGTTGGTGGCAATCAGGGAACTGCAGGTTCAGTTCAAGGCGCTGGCAACCAGGGCAATCCTGGCGTAGGTCAAGGCACTGCCAATCAAGGAAACGCTGGTTCACTTCAAAGCGGTACTAACCAAGGAACTGCAGGTGCAGTACAAGGCGGTGTCAACCAAGGAACTGCAGGTGCAGTGCAAGGCGGTGTGAACCAAGGAACTGCAGGTGCAGTACAAGGCGGTGTCAACCAAGGAACTGCAGGTGCAGTACAAGGCGGTGTCAACCAAGGAACTGCAGGTGCAGTACAAGGCGGTGTCAACCAAGGAACTGCAGGTTCAGTGCAAGGTGGTGGCAACCAAGGAATTGCTGGCGCAGTGCAGGCTGGTGGCAACCAGGGAAATGCAGGTTCACTGCAAAGCGGTGCGAACCAGGGAAATGCAGGCGCAGTACAAGGCGGAGCGAACCAGGGAAGTGCAGGGGCGGTACTAGGCGGAGCGAACCAGGGAAGTGCAGGCGCACTACAAGGCGGTGTCAACCAAGGACCTGCGGGTGTAGTGCAAGGCGGTGTCAATCAAGGAACTGCAGGTGTAGCACAAGGCGGTGCCAACCCAGGAAGTGCGGGTGTAGTACAAGGCGGTGCTGGTCAAGGAAACGGCATCCCAATGCAAGGTAGTGCTCCTGGTCAAGGTTCGACACAGAGCGCAGGGTCAGAAGTCCCGGCAAAATCTTCTTCTTCTTCCGACTTTAGTGCTTCCGGCCCAGGATCTAAACCGTTGGAGGTTACTCAACAGCCAGCTACCGTAGATGGTGGCAGAGTAACTCCAGTTAATACGGTTTCTGGTGGAGTCAAGGATGCTGATTATTCACTGCCATTAGCTGGCTCACGGTCTGAAGGCGAGTCGAAGGCTAAGGTGCAACCTGCAGATTTGCCGATTGAGAAAAGCATTCCTGCAGTTGGTACTGGACCGACTGACAAATTGACAGTCGTGCAGAAATCGGAGGTTTCTCAACCCTCGCCCGATTTCAATTCAGACAAGATCACTCAAGCTGAAAAAGTCCAGCAATCGGATCTGAAACCGATTGAGAAGGTTTCTTCGCCGGCTGATTCCGCTACTGGCGAACGACTCACTGTCGCCGATAAAGCGCGTCAGTCGGATTTTTCCCCAGAAGATAAGGTTCAAGCCCCTTGGGTAAGTGGAACAGCCAGCGACAAACTTACGACAACTGATAAGGCATCACAGTGGGATCCGACTACACCAGTTGAGAAGACCTCACAGTGGGAGCACGCGACACCAACTGATAAGGCCTCACAGTGGGAGCACGCGACACCAACTGATAAGGCCTCACAGTGGGAGCACGCGACACCAACTGATAAGGCCTCACAGTGGGATCCAACAACGCCAACTAATAAGGCATCACAGTGGGATCCGACCACAC
>RXJR01000038.1 GCA_003963305.1 Candidatus Melainabacteria bacterium
CTGCCGCAAAAAGCCATAGCTGGTCAACACATCACAGCATCGGTACTGGACGCGAACCGTACTGGTGAAAGCGGCATAGAGCTTGGTTTTAACGGCGTCAGACTGTCCACTGATGCGTCCGGGAAGGTAACATTTATGGTGCCGGAGGATGCTGTGCCTGGCAATTCTCTCTCAGTGGCTATGGTGGGCAATTCACAAGCGCGACCGGTGCAAGTAGAGGTGCTGCAGCCGTTGTCCACTTCCTCGCAACAAGAACCTCCAAGCATCGAACGAGCATCGAATATGGTATCAAGCAATGGAACCGTTGTTCTCGACGGCCATAACTTTGACGGTATCGCAGACCACAATCAGGTCATGATTGATGAGACCACCGAATGCAAAGTAACTGCCGCTTCTCCAGTGCAGTTGAAGGCAACAGTTCCTACAACAGTAGCGCCAGGTATCCACTTCGCGACAGTCCACTTGAGAGGAACGAAAAGCAATCCGGGGCGTTTCGATCTCGTCACCGCAGAGGTCCGTCCCGACAAGAAGGAAGCCGACAAGGAGCAAGAGACCACCCTGACCGTAAAAGTGTTAGGCACCACTAATCAAGTTCAGGTACGCCTGACCAATCAGACTCCGGATGTAATTAAGATTTCCAAAGGAAACGACCTGCATTTGACCACCTCCGGCGGCGATGACAACTCCGCAAATGTGGAGGTGCAGCGTCTGCGCAAAGGTTCGTATCGTGTGGACGCAGTTATAGAGCAGTAGGACACTGTTTGTAGTACGATCCCTGGCAGCCAAAAATGGCTTGAGCTGGGTAATAACTGCCGTGACCAAACCATCCAAAACAGAATCAACGCCGACCGACACAGCAAGCGGCAAGTCAAAAGCAGCGAAGACGAAAGAAACGATTTCATTTTTGTCTACCGCCGTACCTTTACTTGGATTGATAGGGACAGCGTTTGTGTGGGCGGCGGCGAATTTTTACGTCGGAACGGTCGATGTCAAACCAGCCGATGATTACCAGGAAATCACGATACAGGTTTTCGATCAGAAAGGAGGCGAGAAAGAGTTCCACACGCCGCACTTCTTGATCGAACCAGGCAAATATCACATGTCCATCAATCTGGACAAGAAAGGGGCACAGCACGTCGACGCGGAAGTGAAGCTCGGCGCGACTTCTGTGATACGAGTAGCAGCCGCTCCTAAACCCGCCGAAAGCGACAAAGACACAGACAAGGATGGCCGCAAACACTGGTGGCAAATTTGGAAGAAATCGAACGACAAAACTGAAGCGTCAAAGGAGCCGAGCGCAACGGTTGAAAAGCCTGGCGCAAGCAACTCTGATTCGAACCAACAAACCCAAAACACAGAGAAGTAATAATGACTGCCAGCGCTAGAAACAGCGACAAAACACTGCTCACCACAAAGTCTGAAGAATTCTCTCGAGAGATCGCAGCAGTGATTCCTGGAGGTAATGACAGTCCCTTCAGAGGGTTCGAAGAAGTGGGCGGGCACACCATTTTCTTCAACCGAGCCCTGGGTTCGAAACTTTACGACATCGACGGCAACACATACTTCGATTACCTGGGAGCCTGGGGTCCGGCAATACTCGGACACTGCGTTCCAGAGGTTGTAGCGGCCTGTCAGTCGGCGATCGCACATGGCGCCGTATTTGGTGCGCCACACGAATTAGAACTGGAGATGGCGAAACTGGTCATCGATACCATTCCATCAATCGAAAAAGTCCGATTTGTCAATTCCGGAACCGAAGCGGTAATGAGTGCGGTTCGCCTTGCCAGAGGCTTCACAAAGAAAGACAAAATCGTCATGTTCGAGGGCGGATATCACGGACATAGCGACGCAACTCTGTGCTCTCAAGGTCACCAGTCTAGTGCTGGAGTGCCGTCATCAACTGCACAGGAAACACTGCTGGCTACATTCAATGATTTTGAATCGGTGCGGCAGGTGTTCGCAAAGCATCGCGGTGAGCTCGCAGCCTTAGTTGTAGAACCTGTATGCGGCTCAATGGGTGTGATTCCCCCAAACCCGGGCTTCCTCGAAAAAGTTGATCGATTATGCAAGCAAGAAGGCATACTCTTCATTTGCGATGAGGTTCTAACCGGTCTGCGCGTAGCCCGCGGCGGAGCGCAGTCGCTTTACGAAATCAAACCGGATCTCACCTGCCTTGGAAAAGCTCTGGGCGGCGGAATGCCCATTGGCGCCTACGGCGGCTCCGCAGAGATAATGGAGCAGTTGCTTCCAAATGGCGATGTCTACCAGGCTGGTACGTTTTCGGGCAATCCTGTCACCATGGCCGGTGGCATAGCAACTTTAAAATTACTGGCTGATCCTCTCGTGTATAAAACCCTGGAATCACGCACGGCACAACTTTTCGAAGGATTACAGAATCACATAAACAGGAAGTCGCTACCGATACAGTTGCAACGGGTCGGCTCGATGTTCGGCATCATATTCGCAGCAAAACCAGTGAGAAATTGGCAAGATCACCTGAGCATAGACGCCAGGGCGTTCGCTCAGTTCTTTCACAAAGTGTTATCACAAGGGGTGTATCTGCCCCCATCATCAGTAGACGCAGCATGCGTCTCTGCCGCACACTCGGAAGATGACATCGAAGAAACCGTTCGAATAATGTGCGCGCAACTGTAAGGATTGCATGCCCGCGGTCGGTTAGGAGTGCGGTGCCCGCGAGACGCGGGCGCTCCATCAGGACTACGATGCCCGCGAGACGCGGGCGCTCCATCAGGACTACGATGCCCGCGAGACGCGGGCGCTCCATTAGGACTACGGTGCCCGCGGGACGCGGGCGCTCCATTAGGACAAGGATGGGGCTAGCGGATTGGCAGGAATCGTCCGATTGCGGACATCAGTTTCGCAACGGCGCCCTGGTCTACTGTCTCGCCGGCGACACGAAGCCTTTCATACTTGTCGACGAGCTTGCGAAATTCGGCATCACGCTTGCTGAACTGCGCATTCAGTTCATGGTAGCTGAGACTGATTGCCACATATTCCTCATGACGCTTGGTGTAAAGTCGGTCGAACGAGTTCATCAAATGAGCCAACGCCTCAGCGTCCAGCAGTCCTTTGTTGGTGTAGGTCTGCAGCATCTGTTCTGCTTGAGTGAACAAGCCTTCTTCGGTTAGCAATTCGCCCATTATAGTTGCCCCACTGTTACTTCAGTCCGTAATGCATCATGCTCCAGGTCTTGATAGTAGCTCATCACATTTGCAAGACCACGTTTCAAACGTGCGTCGTCAGCAGAGAGTCGTTGCAAGTCTCGGCTGAGTCGCACTCTAGCCACAGCCAATTCTTGAACACGCACTTTCTGCAATGACAAAATCTGAGGTAAATACTGTTTGTACAAATTGAGATTGCGCTGAACCAGAGCCGAGTAGCGATCTTCAAGAACGGAAGGTTCTGCGCTGGCGGAGTTCTCTCTGCGGAAATAAAGCGGCTGCTTGATCTGCTTGAAGTTGAAACCCT
Source organism: Candidatus Melainabacteria bacterium (assembly GCA_003963305.1). Classification (NCBI taxonomy): domain Bacteria; kingdom Bacillati; phylum Candidatus Melainabacteria; species Candidatus Melainabacteria bacterium. Next base: position 3,490 of record RXJR01000038.1, read on the forward strand.
TTTGCAGCGCATCCAACAAGAATTGACGCTCCTGGTCGCTGTCCAGATTTTCGCGATAACCCTCTACAGCATCAAACACGCTTCTCTTATAGATGAAGGTATTACATACGGTGCTGCGGCTGAGAATTTGAGGGATCTCGAGTTCCGGATAAACAATGGCATCGGCGCCGCCAAAAATGCGAATTGCGGTGCAAACTCCGTCATCATTGCTGTCGAGCAGATACTTGACTGTCTCGCTCACATACTGTGGCGCCAGGAGGTCTGCCGCATCAAGGGTCAAAATATACTCACCAGACGAGCGTACGATACCCGCATTACGGGCAACAGAACTGCCCTTTCTCGACTCCAATTTGAAAACGAGCAACTTCGGATGACGAAGCCCTCGCAACAACTGAATGGCGCTCACCCCGGGCGAACAATCATCAACAACAATGATCTCGACATTCGCGTAAGTCTGCGCGATCACGCTTTCAACAGCGTCGCGCAAAAACTCCGGCTGATCAAAGTAAGGAATAACAACCGAAACAGTAGGTTGTGCAGTCATGTGTCACCTCAATCTAAAACGTCGAACGCATTTTGAAGAGATCTGAGAACGTTTCCCAAATCACGGAGAACTTGCCTCCAGATGCGCCTTGCGATAATCGTGGAAGATGGTCTATCGGAATCTCAACTACCTTAAAGCCGGCCCGCTCCGCTCGAATGCAGAGTTCAGCATCAACAAAAGGTGTGTGTGATCTCAGAATGACTTTGTCCAAAATCGATCTACGAAACAGCTTTATTGAATTCACATCAGTATGACGGTGACCGTAGAGAAAGCGCAAGAGAGTGTTGTAGATATGCGATTGGAATTTACGACGAGCCGGGTCGTTTCTTTTTACTCTTAAACCGATTACAAAATCATTTTTCTCAAGCCCTTTGGCCATTGCAAGGAGCTCTTTAGGAGCGTACTGATAGTCACCGGGCAGGGAAAAGATCAGATCTTTGCTGCCGGAGAGATATAGCTCTCGAATAGTCGCTCCGAAGCCTTTATTGACTTTATGATTAAGCACTTTTATACGACGGTTTCTGCTGGCAGCACCGTCGACAATAGCCTGTGTGTTATCTGTACTGCCGTCGTTGATGACAATAATTTCGTAATCGCGACAGACCTCGCGCAGTAAAGCGTCGGAATCTTCAATCAGGCGCCCAATCGTAGTTTCATCGTTGTATGCAGGTATCACCAGTGATACCGAAGTAAGCAGCCGGGCAACCGAAGATGAATATTTGAGCAAAGCAGATCTTGCCATGGTTTTTTCCGTTTGTCTCTGCTAGCAGCGCGGTCGGAACCGTTCCACTATCTCGCTTGTGTGGCTCGCTCTAACTGAACGCCAGCGGCAGCAGTTGAGGGTTGAGCGCAAAAATCACGAATGCCCTTGATCACTTCATCAATTTGTTCGTCGGTCAGTTCGGGGAACATCGGCAAGCTCAGAATTCTCTTCGCCAACCGTTCGGTAACAGGAAGGTCACCAGGTTTATAACCTAAATAGCTGTAGGCTTTCTGCGTATGTGCAGGAATCGGATAGTGAATCAGACACTGGATGCCACGATCCAGCAGATAAGATTGCAAGTCGTCTCGATGAGGCGTCTGAATAACGTACAAATGATATACGTGTGTGCTGTCGCTGTTTTCAGCAGGGGTCACAACCACGTCTTTCAGGGCGTCTGTGTACCGTTTTGCGATTTCACGACGACGATCATTCCATTCCAGAACAAATGGTATTTGTGCTGAAAGAATGGCAGCTTGCATCTCGTCAAGACGGCTGTTGATACCGACTATGTCGTGATGGTAGCGCTTCGACTGTCCGTAATTTCGCAACATGACGAGTCGATCGAAGTTTTCGCGCGATTTCGTCGAGACAGCGCCGCCGTCGCCGAACGCACCGAGATTTTTGCTGGGATAGAAGCTGAAAGCTCCAAAATCGCCTATTGTGCCGGCGATCTTACCTTTGTAGGTGGCACCTGTAGCCTGCGCCACATCTTCGACGACGACTAGCTTGTGCTTGGCAGCAATCGTCATGATGGCGTCCATATCGACGACCTGACCATAGAGATGCACAGGAATAATCGCTTTCGTTTTAGCGGTTATCTTGGATTCAGCGTCAGCGACGTCCATAACATAGGAAGCTGGGTCCAGATCAACGAACACGGGCGTTGCACCTGTCATCGAAATCGCGGATATCGTTGGTACAGCAGTGTGGGCGACTACGAGTACCTCATCACCAGGGCCCACGTCGCATGCGGCCAACGCAAGATAAATCGCCTCAGTACCCGACGCGCAGCCTGCCACGTAGCCGCTGCCTAAGAATTCTTCAAAGTCTTTCTCAAAACGCTCCAGCTCAGGTCCGAGAATATAGTGACCACTCTCCAGAACGCGCTGAACTGCCTTATCAATCTGGGGCCTGTACGCCTGATAGTGGGTCTTCAAATCACCGAAAGGGACTTTCACTGGCACCTCGCCTTTACATTAACAATCCAGAACATACTAGAAGAAAAGAGCTGACTGCGGATTAAGAGCGCTTTAGCATCCAGGCAGGCGCCCAACCAGTTCGGTTTCAAGCTCGTTAGATTTCTCAATAGCACGCCAAGAGCCATGGTAAGATTTGGCTTCTTCTCGTCGGGAATCAGCCAGGCGACTATGTTTTTGACGTCCCCAGGTAAGCACAATTTAATTTAGACAATGATCAATCAAGCGTTCAACGGAAAATCGGTTCTCATTACAGGTGGAATGGGCTTCATTGGCTCGAACCTGGCCATCCGCCTGGCCGAAGCAGGGGCGAAAGTAACCGTACTAGACGCAATGATCCCGGATTACGGCGGCAATGAATTCAACATTGCACCGGTGAAGGATCTCATCACTGTTAACTATTGCGATATCAGAGACGATTCTGCAGTTTCATATCTGGTCAAAAACAAAGACTACATTTTCCATCTGGCCGGGCAAGTCTGCCACCTCATGAGCCTCTCCAATCCGTTTCCAGATATCGACATGAATATCACCGGCACGGCTGTGGTCATGGAAGCTTGCCGAAAAAACAATCCCGATGCCATCGTCGTCTATACAGGCACTCGCGGTCAGTACGGTCCATCTGTGTCACTGCCTGTGAACGAAGAAGCACCGACAAATCCAAAAGGCATCTACGAAATCTCGAATTTGACTGCAGAAAAAATCATTCACGTTTATCACGATGTACACGGCATTCGTTCTGTTTTACTGCGTCTGAGCAACATCTACGGACCGCGCTCACAAATGAAACACTCGCGCTTCGGCGTCTGTAACTGGTTTGTACGTTTGGCTATGGATGAATCTCCAATTCAAGTCTTCGGCGACGGCAGTATCTTGCGCGATTTCTGCTATGTGGATGACTGCGTTGATGCAATCTTGCGTGCGGCCATTACAGAAAGTGCCTTTGGCGAAATTTTCAATGTCGGCTCAGATATTCCAGTCAGCTTCCTTGAACTGGTGAAGACAATTGTCGAGGTAGGGCAGCAGGGTTCATGGGAGTTTGCTGAGTTCTCAGCTGAAAGAAAAGCTCAAGAGCCAGGCGATTTCTATTCAGATGTAAGCAAGATAGCGAAATTCACAGGTTGGAAGCCAACCACAGATTTGAAAACAGGTCTGGCTCAGACATTCGACTACTACCGCAAATATCGCGAACACTACTGGACACCAACTGCAAAGACTTCAGTCACCACCAAACCGCAGCCGGCAACAGCCAAACTCTGATTTTGTGACAGTCAGATCACAGGAGCGCCGTTGCGGAATCGCTTGCGGTTGCAATCTGTTAGCATAGCGGGAAGATCGCCCGAGGCCTCATGATGACTACGAAAGTCGGTTCTAAGCAGGAAACCCGCACGGCCCTGATTGAAAAAGGTTTGGATATTATGCTCGTGAAGGGCTACACCAACACCGGCATTCAAGAGATTCTCAGCGCTCTGTCTATTCCAAAAGGTTCTTTCTATCACCACTTCGAAAGCAAAGAAAACTTTGCAGTTGAAATCATTCGCTATTACGACCATTTTCAGACGGCTGCTCTAAGCGCGATTCTAGGTGACTCCAGCCGCTCGCCCCTGGAAAGACTGCGTTTCTACTGCCAAACGTATCGCTCAAAATTGAATGCGCAGGAATGCAAAAGAGGCTGCTTGATTGGAAACCTCAGTCAGGAAATGTCTGATCAAAGCGAGATCTTGCGCCATGAATTGAGCACAGTAATGCGCAGATGGCGCGATCGATTTGCAGAATGCATTGCAGAAGGTCAGGGCACAGGTGAGATAAGCAGCCTGCGCTCTGCTGATTCACTGGCTGAGATTTTTCAATCTGCCTGGTCTGGTGCGGTTATGCGAGCAAAGGTATTGCGAGATCCGGAATCCATCGACAATTTTATGGATATCGTATTTGACGACATTTTGAAGGCGAAAGCCAGCGCCTGAGCCAAAGCCAAGACGAGAGCCGGAGCCAATAACGGAGCCATCGCCCACGCCTGAGACAAAGCCAGAGCCTGACCAGAGGACGCTTACTCAGAATCCACCGGCGCGAAAGTTGTCTGCAAATTGTTTGACGTTATCCAGCACAGTATCTATGTTGGCTCGTTCCATCACTGACTTGCGCTCGGGGTCCGAAACCTGTCCGTGACCGGTTTGCCTGAGCACTTCCTGAATGCACCAGGTGCCATACTCTTCTACGGAGTCTGCATATTTCAATTCATCATCGGTGATACCAATTGCACAAAATAAACCAAACCCACCTGAGGGAAGTTGATACCAACAATCCGGTGCTTCATCGGCGTACCACATGCAGACATTGCGGAGCTTAGACTCTGTATTGACGGCTATCGGTGCGTTCAAGGCGATGCGCACGCCGGGGCTGATCGTGCCGGCATGATTGAAGATGTAAAACGCCATACTTCTCAAAATCTGGGCCGGCCATTTAGCATCAACAGGCGATTTGATCATCAGCTCACAACCAAAAGCGGAAACTTCCTCGGGCTGCTGCTGAATCCAGGGCGTAGAAAGACCTGCGGTCACGTAAGTCCAGTAAGGGCGGAGCGGGTCCGGTCCATAAGCGAGCACCGCCAGATGGTGCTCCTCTGCTTCAGGATCTCCCGGGTCACCAGTATCGGTGCTGTTGTATTTGCTGGATTTTTTCTTCTTAGGTTTCTTGAGCTCTAATTTCGGAGGCGCATAACTTTCAGGAGTGACGTATGAAAAGTCACCGAACAACTGCTTGTACAGCTCGTCCCGAGCCTTCCAGGCGCTTACTAAGAGCTTCCGCTGAGCTTGAGCTGCTTCGCGTTCATCTTCCGGATTATCTCCGCCGGCGCTTCTCAATACAAAATCATCGTCGCTCAATTACGCTCCACCTGGGTCTCTGCGCACCAACCAGATCAATCTTCAAGCTTCAACAGAGCCATGAACGCTTCTTGTGGAATGTCGACTTTACCAACCGACTTCATGCGCTTCTTTCCTTCTTTTTGCTTTTCCAGAAGCTTGCGTTTACGACTGATGTCACCGCCATAACATTTTGAAAGGACATTTTTGCGCTGGGCAGAAATCGTCTCGCGCGCTACGATCTTGCCGCCGATAGCCGCTTGAATAGGCACTTCGAACATCTGTCGTGGTATCAACTTCCGCAACTTTTCAGCTAACTGCCTGCCGGCAGATTGAGCACGCTCATAGTGAACGATTGCAGAAAGAGCGTCACAAGGCTCGCCACCGATAAGGATATCGAGCTTAACAAGACGCGATTCACGATATTCGTGGAAATGGTAGTCGAGACTGGCATATCCTTTCGAACGTGATTTCAACTGGTCGAAGAAGTCAGTGATGATTTCAGCCAATGGCAAGTGATAGTGAAGCATGGCTCTGCGCGTGTCGACGTATTTCATGTCGACAAACACGCCCCGTCGACCCTGAGCCAGTTCCATCAAAGGTCCGACGAACTCGTTGGGAACAAGAATGCTGGCGGCGACAAACGGCTCTTCGATTTTTTCACGATAGTTTGGATCTGGCAGCTTGGCTGGGTTCTCAACCATGATCACGGTGCCGTCCGTCTTCGTCACACGGTACACCACGGATGGTGCAGTCGTGATTAGATTGAGATTGTACTCACGCTCCAGACGTTCCTGAATAATCTCCATGTGCAATAAGCCCAGGAATCCGCATCGAAAGCCAAATCCCAGAGCATCGGAAGTTTCAGGCTCGAAAAACAAGGAAGCATCATTCAATTTCAATTTTTCCAGAGCATCACGGAGCTCCGGATATTGATCGTTATTAACTGGATAGATACCTGCATACACCATCGGTTTGGCAGGGCGATAACCTGGCAAAGGCTCCGCCGCCGGTCGCTCATGGTGAGTTATGGTGTCACCGACCAGGGTCGAGACGTCCTTAATCGACGCAGCTAAGTAACCGACTTCGCCAGGTCCAAGCCGGTCGACACGCACTTGTTGCGGACGCAAAATGCCTAGCTCGATAACCTCGAAAGACTTCTGGTTAGCCATGAATTTGATGCGGTCGCCGACTCGAATTTCGCCGTCTTTGACACGGAAGTAAACGATGATACCTCTATAGCTTTCAAAATAACTGTCGAAAATCAGCGCTCTCAGTGGCTCATTGACTGTATTTGCAGGCGGTGGAATGAAGTGAACGATGGCTTCGAGCACATCTTCTATACCAATGTTGTTTTTGGCGCTGGACAAAACAGCATGACTGGCGTCGAGACCTATAACTTCCTCGATTTCCTGCCGAATTCTCTCGGGCTCTGCGCTGGGCAGATCGATTTTGTTGATTACAGGCACGATCTCGAGATTATTCTCAACTGCCAGATGCACATTCGCGAGAGTCTGCGCTTCGACGCCCTGAGTCGAATCCACAACCAGGAGTGCGCCTTCACAGGCCGCAAGACTGCGTGAAACCTCGTAACCGAAGTCGACGTGACCAGGCGTATCGATAAGATTGAGAATATAGACCTTGCCATCCTTGGCAGGGTATTCCATACGAGCAGGCTGCGCTTTGATTGTGATACCGCGCTCACGCTCGATGTCCATCGTGTCGAGCACTTGTTCTTGCATTAACCGCTTGGCGATCGTTGCTGTATTCTCCAACAGACGGTCGGCAAGCGTAGATTTACCGTGATCGATGTGAGCGATGATTGAGAAATTGCGGATTAAGGTTACGTCTGTTGTCACGGCGGAATGAACTGTCTCTTATTAATGACACCTGTAGCCCGCTCAAAATCTGGCGACCACCGGGGACTGCCAGCTTCAGTGCTGCTCGACTGATTTTAGCAGGCCTCACGGCTAGTTTACTGTCGGCGCAGTTTGGAAACGTAACGATAATCGAACTGGCATGAAAAGCACGTAGGGTCTCGGATCCGTTGCTCCGCGCCGCACCAGCGGGTAAATCGACGCAACTGGCATGTTAAAATTGGCTGCTAGTCTCAATTGGGATGAGGCGAAGATAAAGGAACAGGTATGACTCACCCTTTCTTACAAGCGCTCAAAGAGCGACCACTGCTTGTTGACGGCGCCACCGGAACACTCTTGTACTCAAGAGGAGCTTCAACAGAAGCAAGCTTCGAGCATCTCAATCTGACCAGACAAGATCTCGTGCAGCAGGCGCACATCGACTATATAAATGCCGGCGCCGACGTCATAGAAACTAATTCATTTTCAGGAAACAGATTGCGACTGGCCAACTTCGGTCTGGAGGAGCAAGTCTGGAAGCTTAACGTATGGGCTGCCAAAGTAGCTCGCAACGCCCGTGAAGTCGCAGGGCAGCCGGTTTTCGTAGCAGGCTCGGTAGGACCTACGGGTAAGTTGCTCAGCCCGCTTGGCGATGTAACAGAAGAAGAAATTGCTAATGCCTATCAAGAGCAAATGGAAGCTTTGCTGGCAGGTGGCGTCGACCTGTTCATGATTGAAACGATGTCCTCACTGGAAGAAACCGCCATTGCCGTTCGCATGGCCAGGAAAGTTTCACAACTGCCGGTGGTGGCACAACTGAGTTTCTCGGTGGAAGGGCATACTTTCCTCGGCGTCACACCCGAAGATGCAGTTCGACTGCTTCTGGAATTGGGCGATGACCTGCCGGACGTCTTTGGTATCAATTGCGGTGCTGGCCCGGGTCCCGTATTCGACAGCTTGATTCGTTTGTCGGCAGCAGTAAGAGCAAAAGGCTACGGCGAAGACAAGATCACCTTCTCCTGCTTGCCCAACGCCGGGCAGCCCAGCTTGAGCGGTGGTCGCTATACCTTTATGAGCAGACCGAACTACTGCGCATCTTATGTAGAGCCGATGGTCCGCAGCGGCGCTCGCCTGATTGGCGGATGCTGCGGCACTACGCCCGAACACATTAAAGCGATGCGTGCAGCGCTCGACCGTTACATTCAATCATCGAAACAAGCCAGCTCTGCCACTCTTACAGATCTTCCGGCAGTGGAAGTACCACCTGCCGTGTCGATTATTGCTAAATCTGGCAAGTCAGACTCTTCGCATTCAAATAATCTCAAAGATGGTAAAGAAGGCAAAGCCAAAGGCGAACTGCCTGATCTGGCGATGCGCCTGAAAGAAGCGAAAGAAAAAGACAACGGCGACTTTTATATCAGTGTCGAGCTAGACCCGCCTAAAGGCGCCGTCTCGAAAAAACTATTGCAAGCGGCGCAGCTTATTTATGAGGCAGGCGCAGATGCCATCAATGTTGGTGACAGCCCGATGGCTAGAGTTCGTATGTCGTCGCTAGCGACATGCCAGCTAATCAGCCAGAAAGTCGGCATCGATACAATCATCCACTTCACGACACGCGACAGAAACTTGATGGGAATCCAGGCTGACTTGCTTGGCTGTCAGGCTTTAGGCATCAAAAATGTAATCGCTCTGACCGGTGACCCGCCCGCCCTCGGCAACTATGTGCATGCTACAGCTGTGTATGACGTCGATTCAGTCGGGCTGATCAAAATCATCTCGCAACTCAATCAGGGTCAGGACATTGCAGGCAATTCAATCGGCTCTCCTACGACTCTGTCGATCGCCTGTGCACTGAACCCGACTCACGAGAATCGGCAGCAAGAGCTGGAGCGCTTGAGAAAGAAAATAGATGCGGGTGCGCATTTCATCATGACTCAACCGATCTATCAAGTCACCGATTTAACAGATTTCCTCGATCAATTCGGGCCGCTGCCGATTCCAATACTGGTAGGTATCATGCCCCTGCACAGTTTCAAACACGCTGAATACCTGCATAACGAAGTTCCAGGCATAAGCATCCCACAAGAGATCAGAGATGCCATGGAGAAAGCTGGCGACGAAGGTTCACAAGTCGGTTTAGAACTGGCGGAAAAGTTGCTGGATGAGGTCAAGTCTCTGTGCCAGGGCACTTATCTGGTGCCCTCATTTGGCCGCTATGAAGAGATGGCGACGCTGGTGCGCCGCCTGAAAGCAAAATCCAAATCGAAAAGCGCTGCTCCCGCCTGATCACGTACTGTGATTATGGCTAACCATAAAGCAGCGCGCCGACTTGATTGTCGGCGCGTACTTTCCGCTTTAGCTCAGGCTCAGAGCAAAATTACCGGTTGCCGGGTCCGTTAGAAAGACTCGTATTGCGAGAATTTCCGGCATCACCTACATGCTGCGCTCGAATTGCATTTACATGCTGGTCGAGCGTCTCAGCCAGATAGGCGCGATTAGTCTTGCGCAAGAGCAAAGCGTACTGCTCCTCGATGTCGGCAACGCGAGGATGCATTCGCCCGTACGCCTTCTCTCTAATCGCCAGGGCTCTCTTTAAAAGTGGCTCAGCAAGAGCAAAGCGTTCTTGCACAAGGTACAAACGAGCTAAATTTTTCAGTTCTGTCGAGACGCTTGGATGATTAGAACCGCAAGCGGACTCTCTGATTTTTAGCGCATCGACAAGCACAGGTTCCATTTTTGAATACATTCGCAAGCGGCAATACAAATCAGCAAGCCTGGTCAAGAGATCAGCAACTGAAGTGTGCTCGGCACCGACCATCTGCTTCAAAAGTTCGAGTTCCAGCTCAGTTTCTTTGATAGCGTCTTCGATGGTTTTAGTATTCGAGAAGGTTGGACGTGGACTCGACATTTCCGGTATAGCACCAAATCTAGTACCAGACGTGCCGGGACGAAGTGATTTTTGAGGAGGTTGTGCGGCTGCCGCCGAAACGGGCGGGACTGCGCTTTTTGCAGTTGCGTGTGAACTGGACATTCCTGAAGGAACTGTGGATTTGACTGTTTGCACAGGCTTGCCGCCCAGTCGCAACTGCTTGAGCTGTTCCAGACTCTCTCGAGTTTTCTCCACGTCATCGTGGTGAAATCCAACCAGGTTCAGTCGGATATTGAGAGCTCGTTTCAACAGGCGCTCAGCTTCATCAAAGCGCTCTGCACCAGCATATAGCTGGGCAAGCTTAGAAGCAGTGGTAGCTACTTCAGCAGATGATTCTCCCAGAGCTTGCTCTTGAATCTTCAAGAACTTCTCGAGATCAGGAATCGTGTCACATTTCATATCGCACCATTGTTCCAGGCAAACCAGAAAAAGAAGACCGCAGCATAGTATAGACTGCAAATGTTCAAAGAACACCTCAGTCTGAAGCATTCGGTGCTTCTTGTGAATCACCGGAGCTTCAAATCAATGCAGTTGTCGGACCGAACGCATGAGCTGATTCCCGCGTCAGAGGAAATTGGGCTCTATGGTAAAAGGGAGCATCTTTTGTGTGCACAAGCAAAAACGCTGAATGCACATTTCTATTTTTACTCGTTTCAAAAAAACAGGTATTGGTTTTTCTATATAACTTTGTACGGGAAAAATATACTGCAGTCGAAATTACTGCTTGAAAATACCATTGCTGAGCTTCCGGAACTATGATTTCTGGGCGATTCTAGCTGTCTCAGACAAACGCTTGATAGATTGCAAACGCGCTTTCATATCCTTATGTGCAGCAGCAGCACCAATTTCATTGGCAAATGGAATCTTCACCCCACTGTCGACTTGAGTACTCAACTCGAGGGTGACAGAATCTGCTCCGTTCGGCACGATCACGTAGCTGCCGGACCCCGAAACGAACTTGTCGGACTTCATCATCGTATAGTCGATACGCTGATAGGGCACTTCCTTCTCGACCCAGGTGCAATGAACATTGCCAAGTACGGGTACTCCCTCCAGCTGCTCTTCGACAACGGCGCTCTTGCCGTCATAGGAGACGAGCTTGCGTCGATAAGCGCTCGAGTTGCGATACCCCTGCAACGCCTGAAAAACGGACTCAGGACTGGCATCGATCTTTACTGTTTCTGTAACCGCTCTGCATTTAGCCAACCCAGGAGAAGCGAGAGTCAAAACGATCAGGGCTGATAACGCAGTTCTTAGAGCAGCTACTTTCAACATCACAAAAGCTCACGAAAAAACTCTCTGGCTGGTAGCCAAAGGGATGGGATCTAAACGCACACGAAAACAATCGAGGATAAAAGCGCTTCAGTCGGCGCTGCCTAACCTCTCCTGATAATATCTTGCCCGAAAAATGCTATTTATATCGGCAACTCTGCACTTTTTTGTCTATCTTGCAGGGATTTTACAGACAACCTGCGTGTTACATTCTTCGCACCACTTTTGGAGCCAGCGCATGAAACTACAAACCAAAGATCTTGACGCGATCATCGAAAAATTCATCGCCCAGGGCGGCAAGAAGATTTCGCTCAAGAAAGACTTTGCAACTGAAGTCAAATTTGAAGACACCTCGAAGGAAGAACTGACGGCAGCGCTGGAAGCAGGCAAGGTGCTGCTTGCTGAAGAGCAAGACAAACTTTATGCTGCCCGCTCCCATGGGCTTCTCGTAGTCATTCAGGCGATGGATGCAGCCGGAAAAGATAGCACCATCAAGCACGTCATGAGTGGTGTCAATCCACAAGGATGCCAGGTGCACAGCTTCAAAGCTCCTTCGGCGGAAGAACTGAATCACGACTATCTCTGGCGCTGTGCCAAAGCTGCACCACAACGTGGTTTTATCGGTATTTTCAATCGTTCCTATTATGAAGAAGTCTTGATTACGAAAGTACATCCGGAAATTCTGATCAAGCAGAATTTGCCTCCGGAATTACGCGACAAGAATATATACAAACGGCGCTACGAAGAAATCAGTTCATACGAAAAATATCTCGTCAACAACAGCATCTGCGTAATCAAATTCTTTTTGCACGTCTCAAAAGAGCAACAAAGAAAAAGATTTCTGGAACGAATCGAACTGAAAGAGAAAAATTGGAAGTTCTCAGCGCAGGATGCTTTCGAAAGAGCACGGTGGGATGACTACCAGGAGGCTTACGAACAGTGCATAGAGAATACAAGCACGAAGCATGCCCCCTGGTACATCGTGCCCGCCGATTACAAACCGCTGACTAGATTGTTTGTCGCGCACGTCATACAAAAGACGCTGAAAGATCTGAAACTAAAATATCCGGCTGTCAGCCCGGAAGAAGAGAAGGCGTTGATCGAAGCAAAAGCGATGCTCACAAAGTAGTCGAAATCGGCCTGCACAAAGCTGCATATAAATATAGAACGAAAATTGCGATCGCTGAAAAGCCGACAGGCTGGAACATACGCGGATTCGTGTATTTGAAAACCAGCATGAATATATATACTCCGGTATACCACGCATAGCCGCCGTTCCAGTACATTTGGAGTAGTTGGGTTCTCTGGAAGGTTTCCACTAATAGACGGGTTTTTGAGCCAGTCTTTGCCCCGCTTGGTCGCAAGCCAAACGGAAAGCGAAGCTGGTCTATCGATCAACCAAGGATAGTCGGCGTCCCATGTTCAAGAAACGCTTACTTCGAATTCTGCGTAAGTTCTGGAAGCCAGAACAACCGCTTGCCGCGCCTGAACCCGTAGAGGATCTGCAAACCCGATTGCAGCATTTAAGTGAGCGCTACCCCTCGGCTGAACCGCCTGCTGATGCCGTACACGTGCAAATGCACGAAATCGAGCTATGCGAAGTCGACCTGGCCACCGAGCAAGGGCTGACACGCGGCATTGAAACGACTGGCCTGAACAACTGGGCGAACAACCGCAGAAAAACCACCTCAAACGACAATTTATCGGTTCCCAAAAGCCCCTTTGCTTACGACATCGATCCCGGTCGAGCGCCAGCTAAGCGGTCGGAAGAGATTCGGATTTCCAACCTGCATACTAAAGCGGACTCACACGCTAAACTCGATTCGCACACGAAAGCCGATTCGCACACCAAAGCCGGCTCGCATGCTAAAGCCGACTCGCTCTCTAAAGCCGACTTCAACAATAAAGTCGACCTTATAAATCATTCGCTCGACCAGATCTCAAAGAAAGTAGCGTCGCACGCCCATGAGCAACGCCAACCGGTAGCCAGACAGCAGATCTCAGAAGCAGCCTTGCGAGAAATCACTCGACGTGAGGCAATTAACCGCAGTCAGATCTCGCGTTCGCTTGCCGGTTTCACCGACGAAGAGCATCGAGATACAGCGCTTGCCGACAAGTGGGACTGTTGCTCATACAACTCATTGTTTGTCTTGCCCGATCAGTCGACCGGCACGACCACAGAGTACGAGGAAGACTACGAGGAGGACTTGCTGCCCTACTTCACCGAAACCTTGCTTTTACAAGAAGACGAGCTGGAGGATCCATTCTACTTATCGGATGGCAAGGCGCCTCCTTCATCTATAACGGAAAGTGAGAGTGCAAATCGGACGGATGATTCCGAGCAACTCTCGATCAATCAGTCGATTCACAACTCGAGTCAGGCAAGCCCTGAAAAGATCAATCCTCAGCCATCGCCTGCACCAAAAATGGTGCCCACACCCAGATCAAAAGCAGCCAAAGCTGATTCGACCGGCTCTGCAGCATCCGGACCTACAGACAGCTCCACAGCACTGCAACCATATAAGAATCTGTCAGACAACGCCCTCAAACTTATTGCCCAGAAGCCGGAGACTCCGGCAGCAACACTCAAGTGGTTGGCCTCGCACACAAACCCGCACATTCGCGCTGCCGTTGCGAAAAACCCGAGCACGCCTGGCGATACGATCACCGTTCTGGCCAAAGACCACGAAGCAGGAATTCGCCATTCCATTGCAGAAAACCCACTCAGCTCAATGGATGCTCTCAATCTGCTCATCAAGGACAGAAACCCGCTCATCGCCTGGCGCGCACAAAACACGGTTTCCCAGATCCGCGAGAATCAGCGAGCCGCTCAGCAAACCAAAGAGGCTGCATTGCTGGAATCACAAAAGGAAAAAGAAGTGGCTCACCAGATCAAGGAAGCAAAAATCGCAACGACAGAAGAGACAATTGCCTTCCTGCAAGTGATTGCCCGCAAAACAAACACACCGGTGCGCAGGCTGGAAGAATTGGCCAGGCATGCCGATCCTCGTGTACGCGGTGCAGTCGCTGAAAATGCCAATGCGCCCGCTGAAATATTGTGGCAACTTTCAAAAGATCCAGAATCACTGGTGAAAACGAAAGTGACCGACAATTATAATTGCCCGATCGAAATTTTGGAAGCGATGAAAGATGACGAAGACGCTTATGTTGCGTATCAGGCTCACAGCGTGCTGAATCGAGTGCTCGGCGCCAGTTACGACCATCATATCCGCACGGCGACCTGGCCTTAATTGCAAATTGCTCAGCCAGCTGAGGAGACTAAGCCCTTCAAAAACGGGGTATAGCAACGTAGCCACCAGCTAAGCGGGCGAGGATCAGTGATGTCGCAGCGTTTTTACTTAGCAAATCACAGCCCCAGAATAGTGCTCACTTTAATAGTACTGACTGTCCTTGTGTTCGGACCAATTTCCTATGTCAATAGTGAACTCAGTCGTGGAGGCTTCACCGCGGCAGGCATAGCGTGCATTTGCCTGGCGATAATCTGTGGACTTGTGCTCGTCAGTCTGGTGGCATTGATTGTGGTAGACCTGCTTCGAAAGCCGTATATCGAGTTGCATGAGGACAAATTGGTGTTGCATGGAACATTCAACGATCAGCAAATCTACTTCGTTAAAGTGGCTAAAATACTATTGTCTGACAATGGTGAATTGATGGTCAACGAATATGCTGGCATTGACAGTGATGCAAAATATTCGTCATCACCATTAATCGTAAGCGAAGCCCAGGTCGGTCGAGAGAAGTTTCAGCAACTGCTCTCGCATCTAAAACTCAAATCAGGAAAAGAGCCTGCTCTGGTACCGAAACTGAACTCAGTTTTCGTTCGACGAGAGCTGAGCGAATAAGGTCGATCCTGAAACAAACAGTTGAGCGACGCTTCGGCTCAGTCTTCCTGTACGGCACCAACAGGCGTGCGCGAGATGTTGAAATACTTAGCTTCAGGATGCGGCACAACTATTGCCGAGGTGCTCTGCTCAGGAACGAGCATAAACTCTTCTGAAAGTGACATGCCGATGCGTTCGGGTTGCAGCAGTTCAAAGAGCTGTTTTTGATCTTCCAGGTTCGGGCAAGCTGGATAACCAAAACTATATCTGGTGCCGCGATAACCCTGCTGGAACATTTTCTGCCGCTCGGCAGCATCTTCTGCTGCGAAGCCAAGTTCAGCCCGAATGCGCTTATGTATCACCTCAGCCAGACCTTCAGCCGATTCGACAGACAAACCATGGAAATATAGATACTCAGTGTACTTACCTTCCTTGAACAACTCCTGAGCGTATTCACTGGCAACATCACCCATGGTGACTACTTGAAGCGGCAATACATCCATTCTCTTCTCATCGACGGCACTGAAAAAGTCTGAAATACACAGATATCTGCCGTGGTCTTGCCTTGGGAATCTGAACCGAACCCACTCAGTCTTTCGGTCTTCGCGATAGACGATCAAATCGTCACCGGAAGATTGACAGGGGAAATAGCCATAAATAGCTTTAGGCGCAAGCAGCTTTTCTTTGATGCATCTACTTTTCAGTTCAATGAGAGCAGGCATGACCTTGTCGGCGACCATAGCCTTGTACTCAGCCTCCGGCATCTGACCCTGCCTGACTCTGAACTGTCCACGAATCAGCACATTCTCGTTGACGTGGTCGAATACTTCGCTCAGCGGCACGTCTTCAATTATCTTCGAGCCCCAAAACGGTGGCACTGCAATTTCCACATTGCGCGTCACATCAGAACGCTCCGGCTTCTTCTGACCGTTGTTGGAAACTGGGTCTCCGCCGTTGCCGTTCTTCGGCTCGACGACCTGGACGACCGGGCGCTCACCTGGCGCTGACATGAACGGCGTCAGGTCACGATTCTTGGCGATTGCTTCCATAATGCGCAAATCATCGAATGCATCACCGGCATAGAACAACTTACCGTTGTACACGCGACGGCAGTCCTCTTCTACATACCGGCGAGTCAGAGCAGCGCCGCCCAGAATGACAGGTATGCCGATATCGCGCTGATTGAGAATGTCGAGATTCTCTTTCATTATCACAGTCGATTTGACGAGCAAACCACTCATCCCGATACAATCTGCTTTGTGCTCAACGGCGGCAGAGATGATGTTTTCGATGGGCTGCTTGATACCGAGATTGATCACTTTGTAGCCGTTATTAGTGAGAATGATATCGACAAGATTTTTGCCGATATCGTGCACATCGCCTTTGACAGTAGCCAGTACCATCGTCGCCAGCGATGAGCCTTCCACACGGTCCATGTATGGTTCAAGAAATGCCACTGCCGCCTTCATTGTTTCGGCTGATTGCAAAACGAAGGGCAATTGCATTTTGCCCGAGCCGAACAATTCGCCGACAACCTTCATACCTTCCAGGAGGATGTCATTGATTATGGCAAGGGGAGCATACTTCTCCATCGCAATTTTCAAGTCTTTCTCGAGATTGACCCTATTACCGTCTATGACGCGCTTCTTGAGCACATCTTCGATTTCAGCGGGGCCGCTCTCTACTTCAGCGGCAGACGATTTACCGCCGCGTTCCTTGTAGAACTCAAGCAATTTGAAAAGAGGGTCATAATCATCGCTGCGCTCGTCAAAAATCAGCTTGCGGTGATATTCACGTTCCTCTTCATTGATTTTGTACAGAGGCAAAATTTTCTGGGCATTGACGATAGCCATATCCAGCCCGTACTCAACAGCATAGTGCAAGAAGACAGAGTTGAGAATTTGCCGAATCGCCGGGTCGAATCCAAAAGAGATGTTGCTCACACCAAGAATAGTGTGCACACCCGGCAGATTCTCCTTAATCAGCTTGATGCCTTTAAGTGTCTCGAGACCAAGCTTGCGGTCATCTTCGTTGCCGGTTGAGAGCGTGAATGTGAGAGCGTCGAAGATCAAGTCCGAAGGAGCGATACCAGCCGCGGTGGCGATATCGTAAATGCGTCTGGCAATTTCCAGTTTCTTTTCAGCGGGCCGAGCCATGCCCACTTCATCGATGGTCAAAGCCACGGCGGCAGCGCCATACCTGGTGATCAGCTCGATTTTGCGAAGCATTTTTTCTTCGCCGTCTTCCAAATTTATAGAATTAACAATCGGCTTACCGGCAACCAGCTGCAACGAATCCTCGAGCACATTGAACTCGGTGGTATCGATGACCAGCGGAATCTGCATCTCTGTGTTCAGCCGCTTGATGAGCGTATTCATGTCGCGCACTTCATCGCGTCCGACATAGGCTGTGCAAACGTCTAAAACATGCGCTCCCTCTCGCTCCTGGTCGCGCGCCATGGCGACCATAGAGTCCCAATCTTCCTTCTGCAAAAGCTGTTTGAACTTACGACTGCCGTTTGTGTTGGTGCGCTCACCGACAATCAGCGGCGCCGGGTCGACATGCATTGCAACGGATGTGTAGATGCTCGATACGGAAGGAGTGAAATCAATCAGACGCTGCTTGGGCTTGATATTGCCCACGACCTCGCAAACGCGCTTCAGATGCTCAGGCGTAGTACCGCAGCAACCACCGATGATGTTCACGCCGAGATCTCGAGCGAAGTGATTGAGCGAATCAGCCAGTTCCTGCGGCGTCAGCTTGTAGACTGTTTCGCCGTTCACATTTTCAGGCAAACCGGCGTTGGGCAAAACGGAGACGTACTTAGGACTGTTGTGACAGAGATAGCTGACAGGATCGAGCATCTCGCGAGGACCGGTAGCGCAGTTCAAACCAATCACATCAATTGGAAAAGCATTGAGAGTGGTCAGGGCACAGGAAATATCAGAGCCTACGAGCATCGTGCCCAGAGGTGGTGCCTCAATGGTGACTTGAGTGATAATTGGTACGCGTTTACCGACTTTCTTCAAATAGTCGAGAATGGCAACAATAGCTGCTTTAGCCTGCAAAAGATCTTGCCCGGTCTCAAACTGCAGCGCATCTACGCCACCATCTACAAGCCCGGCCACTTGCACGTAATATGCATCTTTCATCTCGGCGAAGGAAATGTGACCGAGTGAAGGCAGTTTAGTAGTCGGTCCTATAGAACCGGAAACAAAACGTTTCTGCCCGTTCTGCGAATAACTGTGCGCGACATCTCGAGCCAGTTCGGCGGCCTTTTTATTTAGCTCGTAAGCCCGTTCAGCCAATCCGAATTCAGCCAATACTATCGGCGAGCCGCCAAACGAGTCGGTTTCGACAACATCACAGCCGACTTCCAGAAAGGAAGCGTGGATCTCTTTCAACACATGAGGTTGGCTTTCGACCAGGATTTCGGGACAATTTTCATAGCCGAGATAGTCATCGATGGAAAGGTCATACTTATGAATCGATGTGCCCATGGCTCCATCGAATATGAGGACCTTTTCCTTCAGTGCTTCCAGGAAATCCATCGAAAGGCTAATCTCGCGCCGCTACCGAGACAGTTATATCCCAAAGAGCTTGTCAAAATCAAAATAAGGTTAAGCGGCTGCGGGTTTGACGGGCTTCCAAGTAATAGCACAGACACCGTTGCGGCAGATTTCGCCGGTGCGCTTAATATCCCGGGAATCGGAGTCTGCTTCGACAGCAGATTGAGCGGAACTTTCAGTCTCATCGACTTTGCGGAGCTCGGACGTAATTCTTCCGTTCATGGCTGTTCTCCTGCCTCTATACATGCCTGACGGAAAAGAGAAAAAATTTAGGACCATTCGGCTCGATTTAATCGACTTTGCTTAACTAATATCGATCGACAGGCGCATAACCGGCGGCACGCACCTGCTTTTGCGCTTCCGAGCTGAGACAGTAATCGACAAACTTGCGCACAGATGGCTTGGGATCTTCATCCATAAAGAATATGAGCGGGCGACTGAGTGGATAATTATCGATGGTTGATAGTTCCGTCGGCTTCACGGGAGCGGAATCGGCAGACAATTTCAGTCCCAGTATTTTGACTTTGTCTCCGGCTTCTGCCGCCGTTCCCATACCGACATAGCCAATCGCTGCTTTATTCTTCTCCACCGCCGCCAACAAATCACTGCCAGAAAGCACTGTTTGTGAGCCTTTAGCATAATCAATACTCTGCAAAAGATGACTTTTGACGAAATTGTATGTGCCTGATTTTTCTTCCCGTGTAAATACCTGAATAGGAATTTTTGCTCCGCCGACCGCGCTCCAATCTTTGATGGAACCGGCAAAAATCTCTTTCACTTGAGCTAGAGTGAGGGCCGAAACAGGATTAGCAGAGTTGACGACAATAGCGACAGAGTCTCTGGCAACTGTAACTTTCTTCAGTTTTACAGACTTTTTGTGCAGCTCAATCGACTCGGCCGAGTTTAGATCTCGCGAGGCAGCAGCCAGATCAGTGGTGCGGTTCAGAAGCGCTTCGATGCCTGAACCGGAATCGCCCGAGTTGACGGAGATAGGTACATTCGGCTCCTTCTGCATGAAGTTACTGGCCCAGGTACGGACCAGTGCAGTCATTGTGTCTGAGCCCTCGATTGAGACGAGTGCGGTCAGCTGCCGAGCATCTCGTTTCACTCTTCTGGTACAAGCGCACAGCGAAAAGCACAGTCCAACAATCAGTGAAACTATTATTAGATGGCGCACCGCTGTCTTGCCTCGAAAATAATTGCTGCCAGCTCGTGCCTATGATACCTCAGCATTTAAGTCCTGACTGTCATGGCTTCAGATAACGAAACATGACGGCACATTAGCTTCTCAACGAACAACTATGATCGATCAGTTCGACGAGAGAGACTGTTAATTAGACGCCACCATATTTAGTGCCGAAAAAGAAAAAGGCCTGCTCTCGCAGGCCTCCAAAAGACTTAGAGTCGAATCGATCTATTCTTCGAAATCTTCGTCCAAATCATCTTCTTCATCGCCGTCTTCTGCGATCATTTCGCAAGCAGCGAGAAAGAATTGGCTTGTGATTGTCGCTGCAGTGTCAGGTGAAACACCTACTGCGGTCAGACTTTTGATCCAGTGTACGACTTCGTCCAAAACTGAAGTGTCAACAATTGCTTGTGTTTGAGGCATATGTAATATCCTGAGCGGTAAGCTATCAGCCATGATCCTATCCCGCTTCTGGTGCCGGTTTCAAGTTATAAGATCGGTTCGTAAAAAATCCCAAACAAGCCTTAAACCTCAGCAAAAAGCCCAGATTGGCAGCTTTCAGAGTTGCCAATCGATTTGCAACCGCAGCAAAGACCCAGGCCGGCAGCAACATAAATTCTATTTACCGAGCCGATCTAAGGCTTCATCGATTCATAAGCTCTGAACATAGCCTGGGTGCCCTGACGAAATCCCTGCTCGCTATCCAGCCGACCGGCCTGTTCAAACAGGTTTCGAGCCAGCTCCACCCCTGGAAGATTGCAGTCCTCGACGTTTTCATCGATCAGACGCAGATCTTTGAGCATATGTTCGAGGGTGAAACCCGGCTTAAAATCGCCGTTCGTTATGCGCGCACCGAGATTCGTCAATGCCCATGATGCTCCAGCACCGTTACCAAGAGAATCCAGAAGCAACTTCTTATCGATATGCATCTGATCAGCTAGAGAAAATGTCTCACTGACAGCAATCATATTGATCGCACACAAAACCTGATTGCACAGCTTCATAGCCTGACCGCTGCCCGAAGCTCCGCAGTAGATGATGTTTTTACCGATAGCCTGGAAGAGCGGCAGAGTTTCATCAAAGACAGCCTTTTCACCGCCTGCCAGGATTGTCAAAGTCCCCTCTCTGGCTCCGACATCTCCACCTGTGACCGGAGCATCAAGAAATCGCAAACCGGCTGAGCCCAATCCATCGTAGAGTTTTACCGCCGCCGCCTTTCCAATGGTCGTCATATCAACAACAATCGCATTGGCGGGCGCATACTTTTTGACATCGCCGAGCAGCACTTGCTCAACATCAGGCACATCGCCCAGGCAGGAGAAAATGTAACCAGCATTGGAGACGGCAGCTTGTACAGACTCAGCGACTTGAATACCAGCGTCCTTCACCGCCTGAACGCCGGGACGAGCCAGAGTACGATTCCAACCGACTACGTCGAATCCGTGCTTACGGAAATTGAGCGCCATAGAAGAGCCCATGATGCCCAGACCCAGATAAGCAATTTTTTGCGGCTTTTGATTCGACATAACACCTCCGAAACAAGTACGTGCTTCAATGACTTGCACATCCGAAAAATCCACGGATTCGGCGCCCAGCCGCAATTGCTCGAACGACAAGCCCTGTGAAGCCCTAAATTATCGGACAAGTGCAGATGGAGATGGTTTTGATAAACACACATCAGTGAGAAATCTTCATATGGCAGCGGCAATCGTGGTTTAACTTGCATTTGCCAGGGAATTTCGGTATACAACAATCAGAGGTCTTGACATTGGACTTGGTCGCCCCGCCATCTATAAACAAAGTAATCGCGGCACTCGCGTGCTTGCCGATCTTTTGCTTGAGCGCCGAAGCAGCTGAGCGAAAAGCGGTAGTGCGAGTGACGACCGGCTCAGTGCAGATAAACAACTGGCAGCATCATCTGGTCAAGAACAACCCAAATCTCGGGCACTGGCACTGGAATCCGATTTATGCCAACGTGCAAGGGTTGAAGACGGTGCGGGCAAACTCGGGACCCGATCGCTTCCACCGCCGCTCGGGTCCGGCACAGCTGCATCCAAACGTTACTGTGACTCAGATCGTGCCGCGGTCGAAATCCGTTTATCAGCGCCCCAATCACATTCCATTCAATCTGACCCGACCACCGCAAACAAATGTCGCCGCTAATCTGAGAGCTCCTGACGTCAGCGCCAGACTGGCTAATCGTGATGTCAGCGCCAGACTCGGTAATCGTGATGTCAGCGCCACCTTACGAAACAACCAGGTGAACGGGCAACTGGCGAATCGCGATGTCAGCGCCACCCTGACACAAAATAGAACCAATGCCAGTCTCGCCAATCGCAATGTCAGCGGCGAACTCCTGCCGGCACCACCACAACCAGTCGCACCGGCACCACCGCGTGTGGCGACTTATGGACAGACATACGGCGGCGACGACTTCGCACGCATATCAGGAAGCGGCAATCGCGTCGAGAAAAGTTCGGTCTATGGCAGAATCGCCATGCCCAAGAAGAGCAAGGGTAAGAAAACGACCGCGTCGAGCAGCATCAATTATTAGCTGATTAGACCTTCGAAAGCACTTGCACTTTTGACAGAGCGGTCTCGATGTCCTTAATCAAGTCATCTTGATCTTCGATGCCCACTGACAAACGAACCAATCCATCAACGATGCCGCGGGCCTCCCGCACATCTTTAGGAATTGAAGCGTGAGTCATGGTAGCTGGATGACCGATCAAACTTTCCACACCGCCCAGACTCTCAGCCAGCGAAAAGAGCTTCGTTCCATCGAGGAATGTTTTGGCATTTTGCAAGCCGCCTTTAACGACGACTGACACCATGCCGCCAAAACCACGCATCTGCTTTTTAGCAAGTTCGTGTTGAGGATGCGAAGTCAGCCCTGGATAAATGACCTTTTCGATAGCCGGGTGTTTCTCGAGGAATTTGGCAATCGCCATGGCATTGCTTTCATGTGCTTTCATGCGTACTGCAAGCGTCTTCAAGCCACGCAAGACGAGCCAGCAATCAAAAGGACCAGGAGTAGCGCCGACTGCATTTTGATGAAATCGCAGCGTCTCATGATACTTATCATTATTCGTGATCGCGCATCCACCCACCACATCACTGTGCCCACCCAGATACTTCGTAGTACTGTGCACGACGATATCAGCGCCCAGACTGAGCGGGTTTTGCAGATATGGACTGGCAAAAGTGTTATCAACCACGGCGATGATATCCGCACCGTTTTTGGTGGCTCTAATAGCTTTCACCAGAGCCTGGATATCGATCAACTGCAGCATTGGATTCGTAGGAGTTTCCAGCCACAACATCTTAGTGTTCGGCTTCACGGCGGCTTCTACATTCTTGACGTCACGTCCGTCGACGAAGTCGAAACTCAACCCATAACGTCTGAAGACTTTGTCGAACAAACGATAGGTGCCGCCATAGACATCGTCGCAGACCACGACATGGTCGCCTGCGGATAGCAGTGTCATGACGGTAGCTGTGGCAGCCAATCCTGAGCCGAAACAGAGACCGTGCTTTCCGTCTTCCAACGAGGCGAGACACTCTTCCAGCGAACTGCGCGTAGGATTTTGAGTGCGTGCATACTCAAAACCCTTATGCTTGCCCAACTCATCCTGCACATATGTGGAGGTCTGAAAAATGGGCGTGATGATCGCTCCAGTACTTGGGTCCGGTGCTTGACCAACGTGAATCGCCTTCGTTGAGAACTTCATTTTATGCTCCTAAATGGGCTTTTTCAGCCTTATGTTTTCTCTCTTCTTTTGTTGCCAGATTGTCGCCCGACCCAATCTTTTCACGTAAGTGAGACATGATGTCGAACTTAGTCAGCACGCCTTTGGCTTTGTTATCTTTGGTGATCACCACCATAGCATTGCCCAATCTAAATGACTTATAGATCTGATCGATTTCGGAGTTAACATCAAATTGAGGGAAGGGTCGTCCCATTACAGATCCGACTGTTGTTTTAGCCGGGTCTTTTCGTTCGTAGACAACCTGCATGGCGATGACATCGTTGATATGTCCGACGTTGCGACCATCTTCAGTAACGACCGGCAGCTGGTCGATACCATGTTGCTCCATGGCATTGATAGTCTGCTGAATCGTATCTTCAGGATGAACGACGATAAGCGGGGAGATCTTGCCGCGCCCTTTCTTTCGTTCAAGCAAGTCTGATGCCAGATAGCTGTACTCAGGCGCAGGCAAGAAGCCATTTTCGCGCATCCACTCGTCTGAATACATTTTGCTCAGGTAACCGCGTCCGCCATCGGGCAAAAGCACGACGACAACATCTTTCTCTGTCAAATCTTGAGAAATTTTCAAAGCAGCAAAAACGGCGGTTCCACATGAGCCACCGGCAAGAATGCCTTCTTCGCGAGCTAGTCTGCGACCCATAGTGAACGAGTCTTTGTCGCTAACTCGAACGAATTCGTCGATAATCTTAAGCTCCGCATTACGTGGAATAAAGTCTTCGCCGATGCCTTCTACTTTATACGAGCCGGCCAGATCGCCCGAATAAATCGAGCCTTCCGGGTCAACACCGATAATGCGAATATTCGGATTCTTTTCTCTCAGGTAGCGAGCAGTACCAGATATGGTGCCGCCCGTACCCATAGAAGCGACGAAATGAGTGATCTTTCCATCCGTTTGCTCCCAGATCTCAGGACCGGTAGAGAGATAGTGGGCCATCGGATTATTGGGATTGGCGAATTGATTTGGTTGAAACGCCCCGGGGATTTCAGCAGTCAGCTTATTGGCGACCGAGTAGTAGCTCTCGTGCGAGCTGGCTGAAACGCTGGTCGGTACAACAACAACCTCTGCGCCATAAGCGCGCAATAAGTTGATTTTCTCTTGCGCCACTTTGTCTGGAACGACAAGAATGCATCGATAACCTTTCACAGCAGCAATCTGTGCCAGTCCAGTGCCTGTGTTCCCTGATGTCGGTTCGATGATGGTGCCGCCCGGTTTGAGCAAACCGTGTTTCTCGGCTTCCTCGACCATCCTGATAGATGGCCTGTCTTTTACAGAACCACCCGGGTTGAATACTTCTACCTTGGCCAGAATCAAAGGCTTCAGACCTGCGGTGATTTTATTCAACTTCACAAGAGGTGTAGAGCCGACGGTTTCGAGAATGGTGTTGTAATACTTCACCAGAAGCGGACCTCCATTACAATATAGGAGCAAAGCAGATGCAATTATACGGCGGAAGTGCGTGTAACATCTATCCGATCGCCCTTCATTTGTGCGCATTAACTATCAAAAAAGGTTCTACCTAAATGACAGAAGACAAGTATTTATGGAAGCCCGAAGATCTATCCGGCTTTGATGGTCAGACAAAGCTGGGCAATCCCGGCGAATATCCTTACACGCGCGGCATTTACGCCGATATGTATCGCTCTCGCTACTGGACAATGCGTCAATATGCCGGTTTCGGCAACGCACGCGAGACGAACAAGCGCTTCCGTTATCTTCTTCAAAACGGGCAAACCGGCTTGTCGACAGCATTCGACCTGCCTACTCAGATGGGTTATGACAGCGATGACCCAATGGCTCTGGGCGAAGTAGGCAGAACCGGAGTGGCCATCGATAGTCTGAAAGACATGGAAACGCTGTTTGACGGCATTGACCTGAGCAAAGTCTCTACGTCCATGACGATCAACGCCACAAGCGCAATCTTACTGGCGATGTATCGCGCCGTTGGCATCAAGCAGGGAGTCGATGCCAAGCTGTTGCAGGGCACGATTCAGAACGACATTTTAAAAGAGTATGAGGCCCGCAATACATACATTTTTCCGCCGGCAGGCTCGATGCGGCTGATCACCGACATATTCGAATACTGCTCAAGCGAGATGCCTCGCTGGAATACGATTTCCATCAGCGGCTATCACATCCGCGAAGCGGGAGCCACAGCCGTTCAAGAGCTGGCTTTCACCTTCGCAAACGCCATCCAATATGTCAGAGCCGCTATCTCACGCGGTCTCGATATCGACTCATTCGCGCCTCAATTGAGCTTTTTCTTCGTCGCGCAAATGGACCTGTTTGAAGAAGTGGCAAAATTCCGAGCCGCTCGCAGACTCTGGGCGCGCATAATGAAGGATCAGTTCCATGCCAAGAATCCTAAGTCACTGATGCTGCGCTTCCACGTGCAAACAGCGGGGTCAAGCCTGACGCAACAGCAACCCGACAATAACATCGTGCGAACCACTGTAGAAGCAATGGCAGCCGTATTGGGCGGCGCACAATCGTTGCACACAAACTCAAAAGACGAAGCTCTGTCGCTGCCCAGCGAGGCCGCCGCATTGACGGCATTGCGCACGCAGCAAATCATCGCCAGCGAAACTGGTGTCGGAAACGTCGTCGACCCGTTTGGCGGCTCTTATTTCGTGGAGCAGCTGACGGACAAAATCGAGAAAGATGTCGAGCTTTATCTGGAAAAGATTGAGGAGCTGGGCGGTGCCATAAGCGCCGTAGAACAGGGATACATTCAGAAGGAAATCCAGGAGTCTGCCTATCAATATCATTGCAGCGTCGAAGATAAACGACGCATCATCGTCGGAGTGAATAGATTTATCGACAAAGAGTCCGAAAAGATCGAAATACATCGAGTCGATCCAAAATTGGAAACAGAACAAGTTGCCGATCTGAAGCGAGTCAAAGCAGAGCGTGATCAAGAAAAGGTGGATCACTCGCTTGGGAAATTGGCGGAAGTGGCTCAAGGCACAGGTAACCTGATTCCACACATCTGCGCAGCAGTGGATTGCTACGCTACTGTGGGCGAAATCAGCAACACTCTGCGTAAGGCATTCGGCAAATTCAGACCGGTCGCGACTTTGTAAAGAGCTGATTGCAGTCTGAAAGCTGCCCGCAGCCCTCGAATTCCGCTTCTCTCATGATCAGCTGAGCCATTTGTGAGAAGACGAGAATAAGTCTGGCTCTTGAATATGTTTCAATTTACCGCATGCCAACTCCGCGCGTTTCGATAGTCATCGTCAATTGGAAGACGCCCAAGCTCCTCGCTAAGTGTCTTGCCACGATCAACGATGATCCGGCTTGCGACCGATTCGAGATATTTGTCATCGACAACAACTCAGGCGATGAATCAGTTGACATGCTGCAAAAGGACTTTCCTTATGTCAACCTGATCGCCAACAGCGACAACCTGGGTTTTTCCAAAGCTTGTAATCAAGCGATTCCAAAAGCAAAGGGGCAGTACGTGTTTTTGCTCAACCCCGACACTGAAGTGCCGGACAGAGCAATCTCCAGGCTGGCCGATTTTATGGACGCTAACCCTGACTGCGGCGCCGCCGGTCCCAAAGTGCTCAATCCGGACGGCTCATTGCAACTAGCTTGCAGAAGAGCTTTCCCATCGCCCACAGCCGCTTTTTACAGAATCACTTACTTAAGTCGAATTTTTCCGAATAATCCGACGTTTTCACAATATAATTTTTCCTCTGCGGATCCAGGGCAGCAGCTGGAAGTAGATGCTCTTGCCGGGGCGGCCATGATGGTGCGACGTCAAGCGATCGACGAAGTCGGTCTACTCGATGAAGACATATTCATGTATGGCGAAGATATTGATTGGTGCTGGCGCATCAAACAAGCCAAGTGGAAAGTATGGTATGTCCCCGAATCAGTCATCTATCACGCACATGGAGCATCAAGCCGGTTAAGACCAGTAGGAGCGACGATAAACCTGCATAAAGGGATGCACGTCTTCTACAAAAAACACTTAGCGCAAAGGTACTGGGCCCCATTCAACTCACTGGTGTATGCTGCAATTTGGTCGAGAGCCGCGCTCTTCATCCTGATCAATTTAGGACGCGGGCTTTTGCGTAACGGAAACCTATCAGCAAGGTCAGGCAGCTAACACATGGTCCCAAATGGCGTTCGAAAGAGGGTACTAGTCACCGGTGCTTCCGGACTAATAGGAAGAGCGGTCACAGAGCGACTGCTGGCAGAAAACGCACATGACATAAAGGTGCAGGTGCGCAGTGCCATGAACGCCCGCAACGACGTGGGCTCAATCATCGACTTTACCCGTGTGCAGCTCGAAGAAGCCGACTTTACGAGAGTCGGCGACCGTGAAATGCGCCTGATGACAAAGGGCTGCGACATCATCGTGCATGCAGCCGGGCTCGTGCATCAGCCGGACGCACCATATCAAGAGTACGAAGTTATCAATGTGCGGGCAACTCAGCTGCTCGCTGAAGCGGCGGCCCAGAACAATGTCAAAACGCTGATCTTCTTGAGTTCATCGGCCATCTATGGACCGGGACCCTTCGACCGTATTGCCGAAGCGGGACCGCTCAAAGCCGTAACACCATATGCAGTGTCAAAGATGACTTCAGAAAACTGGCTGCAACAATTCAAAGGCATTCCCAAAGTCGTTATCTTGCGTCCTTCTCTGGTATTCGGCGAAGGCGACCGCGGCAACTTGTTGAGCTTGATGCGAAACATCAAACAAAACAAGTACAAACACATCGGCAGCGCCGACACGGCAAAGAGCATGATCTATTCCAAAGATCTGGCTCGCGCGATAAGCCTGTGCATAAACAATTTGCCCGACGGCGTGCACATCTTCAACGTTGCCAATCCTGAGCCTGTGCCGGTAAAGACTCTTGCCGACACAATTGCGCGTGTGATGGCCGCAGCCGGTCACCCCAGCGTCAAGAAAATCAGTTCAGTGCCTGAAGGCGTTTTTCGAATCGGCGTTAAAGCCGCTGAGCTTTTCATGCAAGACAAATCGCCCATCACTATGGATCAGGTCAACAAACTGACGACCACCACCACAACATCTATCAATAAACTGGTCAACGCCACAGGCTTTCAACCCAAGACTTCACTAGACGACGCCATTCTTGCTGAAATCAAATGGGCAGACAGTCACGATCTGCTCTAATGCTTATCTGTCACGGCGGGAGCTCAGCTAACTTGAGAGCGGCTTTGACTGCAGCGCAAACTGAGATACCCGTCGTTTTTGCGGCGATGTAAGCCGATGAGTCTCGACAGTTTTTTCAAAATTCAAGAACGCGGATCAACTGTCAAAACCGAATTGCTCGGCGGTGCGACAACATTTTTGACGATGGCATACATAATCGTCGTCAACCCGGCGATTCTTAGTTTTGCGCATATTCCTCAAGGACCAAGCACAGTCGCCACTATTTTGACTGCCGTATTCGGTTGCCTGGCCATGGCTTTCTACGCCAATCGCCCTCTGGCCGTAGCACCATATATGGGAGAGAATGCCTTCATTGCCTTCGGTCTGGGCGCACTGGGAATCAGTTGGCAGCTGCGCCTCGGAGCAGTATTTGTCAGCGGCATAATTTTTGCAATTTTCGCATTGCTGAAAATTCGCCCATGGCTAGCAAACTCGATTTCGACCAGCATGAAACACAGCTTCGGAGCCGGAATCGGCATGTTCCTGATGCTGATCGGGCTCTACGAAACAGGAATAGTGACAAGCGGCGCAACGGGATTACCAGCCGCAGCCCTGCTCACGGCAGAAGGAATGCTGCGAGCGCCGGACGTGCCCCTGAAGCTTGGTAATTTGCACAGCCCTACTGTTTTACTTTCGATATTTGGATTTATTCTGATAGTAACTTTGATGCAGCGCAAGATCAAAGGCGCCATGCTGATTGGCATAGGTACAACAGCATTGATAGGGACACTGCTCGGCTACGGCTCTGCACCACGGGCAGTGATGGCTATACCCTTCTTGCCACCATATGATCTGGCGCCAATCTTCCTTCAGCTGGATATCAAAGGCGTTTTCCAGCTGTCATTCCTGCCCATTCTGCTGACGCTCTTTCTGATGAGTTTTCTCGACACGCTGGGCACCCTGGTTGGCGTGGGCTCAATCGGTGGAATGCTGGATGAAAACGGAAACTTCAAAGACATCGAAAAACCAATGATTGTCGATGCCTCTTCGTGCATCTTCAGCGCGCTGGTTGGATCGTCTACCAGCGGAGCTTTCATAGAATCAGCTGCAGGCATCAAAGAAGGCGCGCGCACGGGTCTGGCGGCACTGGTGGTGGCGCTGCTGTTTGGCGTCTGCATCTTCTTTATACCTTTGATAGAACCGCTGCAAAAGCTCACCTATGCCTATGCGCCTGCATTAATGGCAGTTGGGCTGCTGACGATAAATTCGATCAAACAGATAGATATGGATGACATCACCGAAGCTGCACCATCACTAGCCACAATTGCCATGATGGTATTTTCGTACAACATCGCGAACGGACTCACTGCAGGGCTAGTCTTGTATTCAGTAATCAAAATTTGTTCAGGCAGATTCCGAGAACTAAACTCAGGCAGCCTGCTTCTCTCTGGGCTGTGCCTGATTTATTTCCTTTTCGGTCTGCAACATTGATCAGCGCCTGAGCAGTCAACCATGCGGTTTTCAGCGCTGAGAGAACTGGGCATAGCGTGTAAACCGCTTCAAGATAGTCAATGCCAGAGGTGTGTTGGATTCAATTTGGGTGGCGCGTGTAGCCGCTTCACGAGCCGATCGCATATCACCATTTTGCTCATACAGTCGGGCAATTTGAGCCAGTGATTCGGCATCCTGGTTCGGGCAATCCAGAGCTGTTTTGAGCTGATCAAGCTTGAGAAATTTGGTTCGCATTATATAAACCCAGGGATCGGACGGATTCAGCTTCTGTGCTGCATCCAGCGTAATGGCGGCACCAGCGTCATCACGCAAGGCCAATTGCACCCGTGCTTTTTCAATCAGCAACTCTTCAATGTGAGGAGACCTTCTAATAGCGCTCTCGATGGCAATCTTAGCCTCCTGCGGCTTGTTGAGGGCGCGATTCAGTTCGGAGGTGACCAGCAGCTGAAGAGTGACATTACGTCCATCACGTACCGAGGGGTCATCTACGGTGGCATACTCCGCCAGTATCTTCTGAGCCTCGTCTGGATGTTTTTGCCTCAGTCGCCCCTGCGCGAGCAGGCAAGCCGCCGTGAAGCGCATGTCACCGGTGCGCCTGGGATCGTCGGAGACAACTTCTCTGGCATCACTGACGGCATCATGAACGCGACCAATGTGCATGGCGTAATCAGCGCGAGTGACAATTGCCGCGGGGTTGGACGGCGCCAGATTGAGGGCGCTGTCGATATAATCGCGGGCAACGTCGAAATCTCTTTTACGAATTGCGATATTGGCCAGAGAAATTTTTGCTTCAACAAAGTCAGGCTTGTAGAAAAGAGCGCGCTGCCAGTGCTTCTCGGCACCCGCGTAATCACCGAGAAGAAACTCGGAATTGCCCAGATTGTTCCACGCTGCAGCGAAGGTTGGATCGACCGTTGATGCCGTCTGGTAGCGTTCTCTGGCAGCCGCAAAATCTTTCAGACGCATCGCTTTGTTGCCGGCATTATATTGATAATTAACAACAGCCTTGCGACCGAGCACCGTGGTCAAGCCAAATGCAATCAATATTGAAAGCAGCACTCGCTGCCAGCCAAGCATTTTATAAACCGAGCGCAACTGCGTAAAACTCGATGCCGGCGCCACGACCACATCGGGCGCAGACGGCTCGAATCCGAATTTTTCTCGGCTCATGTCAGCCAGCAAACGTTCGAAATCAGACGGGGCAAACAGAAAGGAAGGAATGTGGTGTGGCACCAGATGCGGTCCAGCGCCTTTCCGCCATGAACTCTTCCGCTCAAAGATGGTCAATTTTTTCGCCACCGGAGTCAACGAAAAAACCTTCGAAAAGAGGTACTGCGGCTCCATCGCGATAGCGTCGATATGCTGCCAGCGAATCGGGCGAGCCAGACGCCACAGCCGTACTCCTTCTTGATTGACCTCAACTCCTCGTATAAGCAGGGCGACACAGTGAAGAATGCCCAGAAACCCAACAAACCAGAGAACCGCAGCAGACAACCAGACGCCTATTACTTTGAGAATCCAGCTGACCAGGTCGGTAGACTGAGGAATGAGCGCAATGCCGTCTGGTATGGCAAGCAGGGAGGCAATAGCGACGCACGTACCATGCGCGAGCTGAGTCATCGCTCTCGATTGAAGCGGGTAAATTCGCAACTGGCTGTCTGTCCCCGCGGCCGCGGGCGCGACGGAGACTATTTCTGAAGACAAATTATTCGGTTCCGCTGGTAAAACAGGTAACTCCTATTTGATAGACGAATTTGCAACCCGAAACCATGGGGAAAAGGATGTCATATCCCCGACTAGTAAAAGAATAGTTCGTAGACGACATTTTTTCTCATGGCAACCAGATTTTTTCCCAGTCGGCAAACAGATATAGATTTGATTAAGAGCGCCTCGGGTATTTTCAGAGAACAAAGCGGCAAATTTGATGGCGTTGCCAAAGGGCGCGAAAGCCGAAATGCCCGATGGATAAACGATTTCCATGCAGATGTAACAAAATCAAACCGTTAGACAAAAAGATTAGAACGTGCCATATTGAACGGAGGTTAATATTAACTGTGGCAATTGGAAGTGAGGTGGCTTGCTTGAAAATCCTGATTATCGAAGACGATGTCAACATCGCTCGCCTAATCGAACTAGAGCTTGGTTACGAAGGCTATCAGGTCTTTGTAGCTCATGACGGCAACCAGGGCTTGGATCTGTTCAAGAAAGACCAGCCAGATTTGGTTTTGCTCGACGTTATGCTCCCAGGGCTGGACGGCGTGGAAGTCTGTAAACGCCTGCGAACGATATCGAAAGTTCCGGTAATCATGCTTACGGCCAAAGACGGCGTGGGCGACAGAGTCACTGGTCTCGATGGCGGTGCCGACGATTACTTGACCAAACCGTTCGCGACTGAAGAATTATTGGCTAGAATCCGTGCCGTAATGCGCCGCAAGCCGCAGGAAGGCATTTTGACCTACGCCGACTTGTGGATGGACCAGCTCAATCGTGTCGTCAAACGTGGCGAACGACAGCTCGATTTGAGAGCGAAAGAATTCGACCTTCTGCGCCTCTTTATGCAGTATCCGGAGCAGGTGCTCTCACGCGAATTTATTTTCGACAAAGTCTGGGGCTATGACTTCATCGGCGAATCAAACGTCATCGAAGTCTATATACGGTACCTGCGCTCCAAGCTGGAAGACGGAAACTCGAAGCGCCTTATCCAGACCGTTCGCGGCGAAGGTTACGTGCTCAGAGAAGAAGAGCCACAGCGCTAATCTAAAAACAAGCTCTTATGGAAAGGCAGCGCCCTCAGCGTTGCCTTTTTCGTTGCCGTCCTGCCCCAACATGGAACGCACGCGTCCCGCGTGCTTGATTGGCTGCGCTGCCCTCACATGGAAGGGCCTCACATGGAACGCACGCGTCCCGCGTGCTTGTTTGTCCTGCCGAAACCGATTGCATACACCTAAGAACTACTTCACAAAGACAAAAGATCTGCTGACAAATATCGATCAGGGCGACCATAAATAGCGATCAGCAATACCCACACAAGCCAACAGGAAGCTGCTTTACAGAATTTCAAATGGGAAAAACCCCATTGAGATCGACGAATTTGGCAGGTTCTTTCGTAAGGTTGCCCTTTACTTTGCCGATCGTGTAAAGTTATGATACGGCAAGATAAGACGTTGTTCAGGTAAACGCGCATGTAAAGCGGGTTCCGAACATACAAATGCCGGTCCGAGGTAACCTAACATGCCACTAGTAAAAGACAGAGTCGGGAAAATCCGTCAACATGACGAGAGATTCTATTTAAGCATCCTCTCGGAAAGCGAGACAGGAAGCTGGGTTTTAACGCTGCCACCTCTACTATCGGCTCACCAAGCCGAGCTGGAGCAAATGCTAGGCAGAGTCTTTTCTGGTCGTCCAAGCTCAAAAGAAAATTTTGCGCTTGCACAACAAATGTCCATGAACTGGTGCTTCTCCAAGTGCAAGCAATTCGGCAAGCAACTGGAAGAGTGCTGGAGCGAAGCAGTCTGAGCCCATCATAAAATCGAACCCAATCATGCGATCTTCAGCGCATGAAGACCACCTGCTAAGAGCAAGCTGACCAATCCGTTCCCTGGTCCAGCTGATGCGCTATCGGGCAGATGAACCTAGGCTTCCGCCGAAGGCTCGCTATCATCCGACAAGCTTTCTGCGTCAGGCTCAACAAGCGGTGTGACAGAAACGACCTGGTCGTCTTCGCCCAGCTGCTGGATGCGTACGCCTGTCGCCATGCGTCCTTGCGAACTGATGTCGTCTGTCAATTGACGGACCACGATACCGTTCATGGTGGCAATCATGACCTCATCCTTCTCTTTGACGACGCGCAGCGCAGCCAATCTCGAAGCAGCATTCTTGAACTTGGTACCAATCAGACCGATACCGCCGCGACCTTGTTGACGGAACTCGTCAAGTTTGACGCGCTTACCGAAACCGTCAGTGGTGACGACAAGCACGTGAGACTCGCCTTCTGTGCCGGGTTCTATGACATCAAATCCAACGATCTTGTCGCCTTCGCGCAGAGTAATGGCACGTACACCACGAGCTGAACGTCCCATCGGACGCAACTCTTCTTCGCTGTAGCGAATACACATACCGTCGCCTGTGCCGATCAGCACATCCGCCTTTCCACTGGAAGGGCGAACCCAACCCAGCTCATCGCCTTCATTGAGCGTGATGGCGATAATACCGCTCTTGCGAATGCTGGCAAAGTCAGACATCTGCACCTTCTTGATGAATGCCTTGTGCGTGAGCATGATCAAGTAGCTGTCTTCAGAGAAAGTAGAGACTGGAATAACAGTCGTCACACTTTCGTCTTGCCCGATCGGCAGCAGATTGACGAGAGCCAGTCCGCGTGCAGTTCTTCCGCCTTCAGGCAGATCCATTACTTCAAGCGAGTAGACAGTTCCCTTGGTTGTGAAGACAAGCAAGCGATCGTGCATCTTGGCTGTGAAGAAGTGCTGGAGATCATCTTCCTCTCTTGTTTTCACGCCCGTTACGCCACGAGTATTACGACGCTGCTTCTTGAACGTATCAAGCGGCATACGCTTGATATAGTCCTGCTTGGTGATGAAAATCGCCATGGCATCGTTAGGCGTCAGGTCTTTGGACGAGAGCTGCTCATAAGAACCTTCAATCTTTGTGCGACGAGGATCTTTCTTTTCGCCGCCATATTTTTCGCGAATGGCGAGCAATTCTTCTTTGATGATATTCAACACGAGTTGACGATCAGCAAGAATCTTCTTGTACTCGGCAATCTTGAGCAGAATCTCGTCATATTCAGCCTGCGTCTTGCCACGTTCTAATCCTGTCAGGCGGCGCAGTTGCATTTCGAGAATCGCATTCGCTTGCGCTTCATCCAACTTGAAGGCGGTGATGAGAGCCTGACGTGCTTCGTCTGTGCTGTCTGCCTTGCGAATAGTGGCGATGACCTTATCGATATTTTCCAGCGCCTTGAGATAGCCTTCCAGGATGTGGGCTCTCTGCTCGGCTTTTTCAAGTAAATAACGAGTGCGGCGTGTAACTACTTCAATGCGGTGATCGATGAATTCTTGCAGCATGTCGGACAGGCCAAGAGTTCTTGGCTCGAACGAATAGCCGCCCTTCGAGTTCATCTTTCGTACAAGCGCAAGAGTGTTGACAGGGAACGACTGCTGCAACTGCGAATGTTTGTAGAGGTTGTTGAGAACAATTTCCGGATGCGCGTCGCGCTTTAACTCGAGCACAACACGAATACCATTGCGATCGGTTTCGTCTGTCAGGTCTGAGATGCCACCCAACTTGTCTTCTCGAACGAGATCTGCGACACGCTTTGTGAAAGCCTCTGGACCGATCATATATGGAAGAGACGTGACAACAATTGCCATACGCGTCTGACGACCGCCACGACCTTCGATCTGCTCGATTGTGGCCACACCTCGAACTGGTATCGAGCCGCGTCCGGTTGTGTAGGCTTCAACAATGCCGTCAGTTCCCATAATTACGCCGCCCATTGGGAAATCCGGGCCTTTGATCCACTCCATCAATTCGACGGATGACAACTCATGGTTATCAATCTTGGCGATTGTGCCATCAATGATTTCAGTCAAGTTGTGCGGAGGAATGTTAGTGGCCATTCCAACTGCGATTCCGGCAGAACCATTGAGCAAAAGAGCTGGAATGCGCGCCGGCAGAACACTTGGCTCCATACGGCTTTCGTCGAAATTGCCGCGCATGTCGACAGTTTCGCTCTCGATATCGCGCAGCATTTCTTCTGCCATCGGCGCCAATCGGCATTCCGTATAACGCATGGCAGCCGGTGGATTATCAAGGTCACCGAAGTTTCCATGCCCGTCCACGAGCACATAGCGGCTGGCACTCGGTTGAGCAAGACGCACCAGAGCTTCGTAAATAGCGGAGTCGCCATGCGGGTGGAAGTTACCCATGACTTCACCGACCACCTTGGCAGACTTTCTGTATTTAGCACCAGGATTCAGGTTGAGCTCGTACATACCGTAGATGATGCGGCGATGCACCGGCTTCAAACCGTCACGAACGTCTGGAATGGCGCGGCTAATGATGACTGACATTGCGTAGTCGATGAACGACCGGCGCATTTCATCTCTCACTTCGATGGTGACGATACGCTCGCCGCCGGCTCCTCCGCCCGGTGTGGAAGGTGGTTGGCTGCTCACTAATGATGCTCCTCAGGTTGCGACAAACGGATAACCGATGGATATACGACACATCCTACGGTCAATCGGAAAGGCTGAATTTTACTGGCTTTCAATCAAGCTCAGGCGACAAAACCCAACCAAGGTAAATTATAACACGCAGAGCTGATCAGCTTGTGAAGCGGGTTTCAGCCAAAATTTGCTTGTCAAAAGATGGGCGATTGCGCCAGTGCATAAGATGCTTCTAAGCCTGTCATGAGGCTCTCATTCAAGTCGTGCCAGATTGTCACAAGAGAGCCCTGATTGCTTGGAGGCGCCACTTTCATCACGTAATATAGATGGGGCACAGCGGTGTGCGCTCCAGGAGGTTTGTGTAAGTCATTATGGAATTTGACGGCGATTCACGATTGCGTGCA
Source organism: Candidatus Melainabacteria bacterium (assembly GCA_003963305.1). NCBI lineage: Bacteria > Bacillati > Candidatus Melainabacteria > Candidatus Melainabacteria bacterium. The sequence goes on from RXJR01000038.1 coordinate 40,502, forward strand.
GAAAGGCTCAGAAAGCTGCGAGAACTTCGCGAGCAAGGCGTCAATCCATACCCATACAAGTATTCGCGCACACACCGCAACCAGGAGCTGCAGGAAAAATACAAAGACCTGCCTAACGATACCGAAACAGAAGATGTTGTCAGCGTTTGCGGTCGCATCATGAATGAACGCAATACCTGGATGTTTGTCGACGTTTTTGATGAATCCGGGAAAATTCAGCTCTTTTGCCACAAACAAAATCTTCCTGAAGCTGAGTTGAAGCGCCTGCGCCTCCTTGACAAAGGAGATTTCATCGGCGCCACCGGCACTATTCGCCGCACAAAACAGGGCGAAATCTCAGTCAAAGTGACTAAATACGAAGTGCTGGCAAAATCGCTTCAGCCACTTCCTGACAGCTGGGACGGCTTCAAAGATGTCGAGCAGCGATATCGTCAGCGCTATGTGGACATGATCATGCACCCGTCGGTGCGTGAAAATTTCCGCACGAGAGCGCTGGCAATCAGATACATTCGCAATTTCCTGGACGAGCGTGGTTGCCTGGAAATCGAGACACCTGTTTTGCAGGTGGAAGCAGGCGGTGCGGACGCACGTCCATTCATCACGCACCATAACGCCCTGGACCTCGAACTCTACTTGCGCATCGCCACCGAGCTACACCTGAAAAGGTTGATTATCGGCGGTTTTGAGCGAGTCTACGAAATCGGCAGAATCTTCCGCAATGAAGGATTGAGCACACGGCACAATCCTGAATTCACCATGATGGAGATGTACTGGGCTTACGGCGATTACAACGAACTCATGGATCTGACCGAGGAGATGGTTCGCGGATTGGCGATGCATCTGACCGGTTCCACAAAAATCAAATATCAAAATACAACTATCGACTTCGGGCAAAAATGGCGCCGTCTCTCTATGACACAAGCGATCAAAGACGCCACCGGACTCGATGTCAAAGCGATCAAAGATTATGACGAGATGCGCGATACCGCCATCAAAATGGGCATCGAACTCAAGCACGAAGACTCTCGCGGCGCCATCATCAACGCTATCTTCGAAGCGAAGTGCGAAGCAGCGCTCATACAACCGACATTCTTGATCGACTACCCGGTCGAAATCTCACCTCTGACAAAAGCGCATCGCCGCAACCGTGACGAGGTAGAACGATTCGAAGTATTCGTCTTCGGACGAGAACTGGCAAACGGATACAGTGAGCTGACAGATCCCGAAGATCAGCGCTCGCGCCTGGAACTTCAAGCTCTTAAAAAAGCCGCCGGCAATGAGGAAGCGATGCCGCTCGACCTCGATTTCATTACCGCCATGGAATATGGAATGCCGCCCACGATGGGAATCGGAATCGGTATAGACAGGCTCGTCATGCTGCTTACTGACTCCGCATCGATTAGAGACGTGATTGCGTTTCCTACCATGAAACCGCTCCACAAAGAGAAGGATGACGACGAGCGCACGCAGAAATCATGAGTCTGATTCGTCTCTACGTTCGCCACGAACGCTTGATTTTGCCTACCGTTGCTGAGACGGAAGCTGGTTTTTACGTCGACATGGAACCAATCGACGTGTTCGAAATTCACGACATCGAACAGTGGCGCAACGAGCTCTATCTGCGACTGGTGCACGGCAACCCGCTTGTGCCAACACCTGAGCGCTCCGACGACCCGGGCTCGGCCATACTAGAGAAGCTGAACATTGCGAAGTGGTCGACGTTCGAAACAAGCGCGATCATGTACACCATCCACATCGGCGGCAGATACATTTCAGTCTACAGAACCGGCAAAGGCGCTGACGGTATGTGGACGCAAGACAACACGGACTTGCGCCAATTCGCCAGTCGCACGCCTTTGAGCTGGATTGCCCTCGCTGTGGCAGAGGACGTCATAAAACAGCCAGAGGCCAACCGCCCTAAAACGAGTTTGATGCTGGCACCACCGGCGAAACCAGAAGCAAAATCATAAGCTCATCGCTTCGATAGCCAGATCACCGGCTAGAACGAAAGGATCATCAGCGGCAAGATAGTTTTGAGACTTGATATGCCAGAGAATTCGCTGTAGTTGAATGGGCAGAAGCTCGTTTTGCTGAAAAGAAAAAATCGATGCACCAATAAGCACTCGCGCTTCGGTTTCTGTGAGCGGTTCGAAGAGCAATTGAATGTCTTCAGGCGGCACTTCGCCTGTCGTTAGAAGCGCTCGACAGGCACGCCCCAACTCAGGTGAAAGTGCAGATTCCTGACCGGGAATGGAAGCAGCAATGCGCAAAAGGTGAATAAGGTCGCTCAGGTCGCCCGTCTCCCGAGCCCGCTTGACCAGCTCGATAATTTGCCAGGCCTTGATTTTGAACTGCTCCTCTAAAGCAGCGGCAACGGACTGGTCGATATTCGAGGCGTTGGTCAATTCACCTATGCGCGCGCAGTAATAAGAAAGAATGCCATCCTCGCTCAAATCTGCACCAAGCGGCAGCAACTCCAGAAAGAGCGCCTCAGCTCCTTCATACTGGTTGAGCAATAAAGCCGACTGCTGTTCAGTTAGCGCCATTTGGTAATCAGATGCCTCGCCTACACTCCTATTTTAGATCGCGCCGGAGTTACCGGTGCAGCAAGCAAGCAAATGCGTTCAGCGTTCGCTGAATCTGTCATGGCAGTATGCTTTAGCGCCTTACGCCGCTCTGCATGAAAGAGCGATTATGTGTCGTTTGATGAAGTTGCATGCTACCATCATCGGGAAATGCCTGCTGGTGACAGGTTCCGTCTATCAAAGAGGACGTTTGTCAATGAGTGTCTACCTGGACAATAGTGCGACCACACGTGTCAGAGATGAAGTGCTTGAGGCGATGCAGCCTTACCTGACCGACAAATGGGGCAACCCTTCCTCCATTCATCGACTCGGTCGACAGGCCAGAGCAGCCATTGAAGCAGCAAGGCAACAAATAGCCGACTTGATAGGCGCCCAACCGGCCGAGATTCACTTCACACCGGCCGGCACATACAGCAACAATGTCGCCCTGCTCGGTCGAGCCAGATTTGTCGAAGAGAACAAGCTGGGTCGGCACTTGATTACGTCATGCATCGAACACTCATCAGGACTTGGTCCCTCCAAGCATCTGGCAGCACGCGGCTGGAAGGTCACTTACCTGCACGTAGACAAAGAAGGCTTCGTTGATCTCGATGAACTGCGCGCCTCTCTCTCAGACGAAACCAGCATGATCTCGCTCATGTACGCCAACAACGAAGTCGGCACGGTGCAACCAATCGAGGAAATCGCGAGAATTGCTCAAGAACGGAATATCTTTTATCACACTGACGCAGTGCAAGCGGCAGGAAAGATCAAACTAGACGTGACAAAGTTGCCCGTTCAAACCATGAGTTTGTCGGGTCACAAATTCCACGCCCCTAAAGGAATAGGCATTCTCTACATTCGAAAAGATGCACCGATTCTGCCAATTATTTTTGGCGGTGGTCAGGAGAAAGGAGTTTTCCCCGGCACAGAAAATCTGGCCAGCATTGTCGGCATCGGGAAAGCGGCCGAGCTGGCCGCCCAAAATCTGGAAGAGAATTCAAAAAAACTACGTGCCATTCAAGAAGTCATGATTGCTCGATTGACCCGCGAAGAGTGTGTCAAATTGACGGGCGCAAAAAATTTAGATAAGCGAATTCCCGGACACGTCAGCGTCATCGTGCACGGCACAGTCGGCGAACAACTGGTGAACGATGCCGACTTCAAGGGCATCTGCATATCAAGCGTTTCAGCATGTTCTTCAAGTGGAGTTGATCCATCGCACGTCCTCAGCTGCATTGGTTTCCCCAGAGAAGAAGTAATGGGCTCGGCGCGCATCACAGCAGGTTGCTTCAATACCCTGGAAGAATGCGAAAAGGCAGCTGATGTCCTGGCGCAATTGTTTGTCAAACGTGCTGCAAAAAATACTGTAGCGGCTGTCTGATCCAAACACTAAAGAGATCACCGTTTGCGACTGGCACAACTAAAACCTGCAAATCTGACTATTGGTCAAAAAGGTTGGATTCTGATTGCCATTCCGCTCGGTTTCGAGATTCTCATTGCCGCATCATTGTGGTTTATGTTCCTGCAAGCTGAACATAAGGCAGTGCAGTTGTCGCATTCACGTGACATCATTTTGAAGCTGGGGCACCTTTCTTCGTCGCTTCTTGAAGCAAGCGGCAACATGCTCACGTTCGCTTACTCGGGTCGCCCAGGGCTGGTGGAAGCCAGTCGCAAAGCCGAAGATACCTGCCTGCGAAATATGGCCACGCTTATGCAATTTGCTCGCGATGACAATCGCGACATCAACGAATATGCGCGCCTGGAAAAATCTCTAAACGGTGCCATTCAACTGCTGCGTAGCTACGAGCATCGTGACGAAAGCGTTGGCATGCTTGCAAACGTGGGAGAACTGCGCAAACAGCTCGAATCGGTGCATCGCGAATTCAAAGGCATCGTTCAGCATATAAGCGACATAGAAAAGCAAATCGAACTGCAAGAGAATGATGCAGACCAACAGTTAAAAGCAAATATTCAATATCTGCTCATCTCTTTTATCGCCGCAAGCGTAGTTATTTCCGCACTGCTAGCCAGATTCTTCTTTTCAAATATCGCCGATAGATTAAACAAAATCGAGGAGAATTCACGTCGCATCGGTCATCGCGTCGAGCTACAACCGGCACTGACGGGAGATGATGAACTGGCAAAACTTGATCGCAGTCTTCACAAAGCGGCTGAAGATCTGGCTGCGGCCGAATCAAAAAAGCAACTGATGGTAGCGATGATCAGCCATGATCTTCGCTCGCCCTTACTGTCACTGCAGGGGACGCTGGCATTACTCCTGGCGGGCACATGCGGTACCATCCCCGAAAAAGCTCAAGCCCGGGTACAAAAGGCTGAACGCAGCCTGGAGAGATTGATCTCGATGATCTCAGACTTTCTTGATCTGGAAAAATTCAGCGCATCAGATGCTGTAATGAGTTTGCAGATGAGGAGAGTGAAGATGCAGAAGGTGTTCGAAGAAGCGAAGATGGCGGTAGAGAACCTTGCCACGGAGCGCTCCATAGACATCGTCTGCACCGGCGAAGAGACTGAGTTGAGCGTGGATTTGAACTTGATGATTCGATTGCTGACGAACTTATTGTCGAACGCAATCAAATTTTCACCACCAAATTCAAAGATCGAAGTAGCCGCTGGTCTGGAAACCACCGACGCTTTTATCACAGTCACCGACCATGGCACCGGCATCGAGGCGAAATCTCTGGACACGCTCTTTGAACCATTTGTTCAGACGCAAGAAGGTGCTGAAAAGGACAACAGTTCAGGACTTGGACTCGCAGTCTGCCGTGAGATTGCAAGAAAACACCAGGGCGAAATCTCCGTGCGAAGTAAACTTGGCGTCGGCACGGTTTTCAGAGTGACGATTCCGCAACTAAAAGGAGATGAGCAATGTCGATCATAAAAACTATAAAAGCGTTGATACCAGCAGTGATCGGCGAAGCGTCGGATATCGGTATAGCATCGGTTATTGGTGCAGCGTCGTTTCTCGGCTCAGCAATACTAATGCCGAATCCGGCTTATGCTCAGCAGCCGGCTGTTGTGGAAGGCACCTATAAAGTCAACGCCACTAGCGGTGCCACCGCATTATTCACGAAGACACAAGGAGTCGACAAAATTTACAGCATCGGCAAAACAAAGATGAAAGCCTTGCTGATCAATCCTGGTGGACAGGGACAGTTGGCCGCAGCCGATTTGAATTTCGTACTGATAGGAAATCCCAACAGACCAACCGACGGGCTATTTAGCCGTTTCGAATTTCCAATTTCCCAGAACTCGACAACAGCTGTAGATGGAGTGATGACAGAACTCTACTTTCGAGATGCCGATAATCCCAACGTGCCGATTTATCGAAAGTACGACAGTTTCTCCGACTTTCCCAAGTATCCGCTTAACTTGTTGCCGGACGGAAATGCATTACTCGGATATTTCTACCTGCACCCCTCAGACCTGGGTTTTGCTGACCCCAGCAAAATAAGCTTGAAGGAAGTCAAATTCACGCTCCAAAAACCAGGACAATTGTCAATTTTGGACAGCAGTTTCCAGGTCGCCGGCGAAACAACAATTACGAAAAACAGAATCGATCTCTCCAACTAACCCGAACAATCCATTCAAGCCTAGCTATCGAATCACCGAAATCGAGCCGGAATCGAACCGGCAATTCAGATTTAGAGCAACAACCAAAATCGAGTTGTCGCTATCTCAATAGTCCCAATCATCTGTAAAGATCAGATTCCGGCGCCGTGCAAGAAGATGTCTACAGCATCAGAAGCAGCGGTCACTGCAGCAGTGTTTCCAGTATTGCCCGGATAAACTGCGGTATTGTCTGTAAACGCAGCGCTGCGTGATGGACGTCGAACGCCGGTCAGAGTCGGTTCGAAGATCGGTATCTGCTGAACGCGCTCGATCTGTTTTTCGAGAGATGCAAGCTTGTCTCGCAGACACTTGATCGCTTCAGCTTCGATATCCGGCACAGGGTCGCTGACACGCACACCCTGCCTGAAAATCACGCGACCTGGCACGCCCACTACAATACAATCGTCGGGCACTTCTTTGAGCAGAATCGAGCCGGATGCCACTTGCACGTTGTTTCCAACCGCGAAACCACCGAGGATTTGCGCCCCGCTGCCGACCACTACTGAATTGCCCAGAGTTGGATGACGTTTGGTATCACGAGACAGAGCACCCATTCTTGCCGCTGCTTGCGCACCGAGAGTGACACCCTGATAGAGCACACAATCGTCGCCAACCTCTGCAGTCTCACCTATCACAACACCCAGACCATGATCGATAAAGAGTCGTCGACCGATTTTTGCCCCCGGGTGAATTTCAATGCCTGTGAGGAATCTTCCGAGTTGAGAGATGCTGCGAGCGACAACACGCAGTACTTTGTCATTTGTCGTCCAGAACCGGTGAGCGATTCTGTAAATCAGAACGGCGTGAAAGCCCGGGTAACAGAGGAAAACTTCTGCGCGGCTGCGAGCAGCCGGATCTTTCATCAGAATATTTTCTATCTCTTCCCTCAAGCTCATACTTTTGCCCTCGGCTTGTGCTCTTACCCTTTCAGTCTAACCTTGCTAGATTCAGCTTAAATGCAGTCTTTCCTAATTATTTAACTCCGACCTACTTAGTTCCGGCCGCGACAGGTTCACCAGCATTGCTGGATGCACCATCGGCGACGATATCGTTGAACAAAGCAGTAGACAGGTAGCGCTCGCCCGTGCTCGGCAAAATGATGACTACAGTCTTGCCTTTGTTTTCAGGGCGCTTAGCCACCTGCACAGCGGCATATGCGGCGGCACCACTGCTGATACCACAAAACAAACCTTCTTCAGCAGCCAACCGTCGTCCCCATTCGAGAGCCTGATCGTTGGTGACCTGAAATACCTCGTCAATTACCGAAAGGTCCAGCACTCCGGGCACAAACCCTGCACCTATGCCTTGAATTTTGTGAGGGCCCGGTTTCAACGGTTCGCCTTTCAAAGTCTGAGTGAGAACTGGACTGTCTGCTGGTTCAACAGCGATGATTTGAACACCAGGTTTTCTTTCTTTCAAAACTTGTCCGACACCAGTAATGGTGCCGCCGGTGCCGACCCCGGCAATAAAAATGTCTACTTTGCCCTCGGTATCACGCCATATCTCTTCCGCTGTAGTCTCACGGTGGATCTTAGGGTTGGCAGGGTTATCGAACTGCTGTGGCATGAAGGCATTTGGTGTAGTCTTTGCCAGCTCAGTAGCTCTATTGATGGCTCCGCGCATGCCTTCTGTACCCGGAGTGAGGACAAGCTGAGCCCCCAGCGCAGCCAGCAGTTTGCGACGCTCGAGCGACATGGTGTCGGGCATGGTCAAAATCAATTTGTATTTTCTAGCAGCGGCAACGAAAGCCAGCGCGATGCCCGTGTTTCCAGACGTTGGCTCAATCAGAGTGGTCTTTCCTCGGGTAATCAAACCGGCTTTCTCTGCTTCATTAATCATCGAGACCCCGATTCTGTCTTTGACAGACCCGAGTGGACTTCGCGACTCCAGCTTCGCAGCGATAACTGTATCGGGCGACAGCTCGCTCGTCAGACGGTTCAACCTGACCAGCGGAGTGTTGCCGATCACTTCAGTAACGTCATTTGCAATAGCCATAATTTTGCTCCAGTCTCGAAACGCTCACAATTATCCGTTTTTCCGCTCAAACTTGTAAGCGAATTTTTTCAAATCTAAGGATACGCACTAATTAGCGTGACTGACTCAAGCATCGGTCTAGTTCAGCGCGCAGCACTTCTTTCTCATTCAATGGAACACCCACATGAGCCCATGCGACATTGCCATTCTTATCAACGATGACGGTCTCAGGAAGGGCTTCGACCATAAAATCCCTGTTCAGCTCGGGCGTGCCTTTTATGCCGACCAGGTCAACTTTCGCAGCTTTCAAATATGACTTAGCCGTGTGCCAGTCATCATCATTGCTGACAGCGAGCACAACCACATTTCTATCTTTATACTCTCTTGCCACTTCGGCCAGGGTCGGCAGACTGCTTCGACATGGCGAGCACCAGGTTGCCCAGAAGTCCAGAACCACAACCGACTTACCTTTAAGATCCGAAAGCTGAAACGACTCACCCTCAAACGGCGAAAGCAGAGCCTGTGGGGCAGATTGATGCACCAGCTTCTCCGCCGGATAATGCTTTTGCATCGCTTTCATCAAACCAAAAGTTGACACACCAGCAAGCATGGCGGTCAATGCCACCATTATTGACTGCAACGTGATAGCTCGTGCAAGTGGAAATCCATGGGCCATTCTCAAGCCAACTACAGCCAGGCAAAATGACCAGATCAACCCCATCAAAGCAGTTGGTGGAGCAGCAAACAGGATGGCGGGCAAGAGCGAATATGCGGCAACCAGAAACAACCTTCTGATCGTGCCCTTGCCGCCTAACTTCTTTCCCAGGGGAAATGCAACCAGTGCATAGAGAGCGCAGTATCCCCACGCTACAGTTGTTACTGCGATGACGAACTGCCCCAGGGTCTTGGCAGTTGAGGGCAATCCCAGTGCACCATCAAGAGCGGCACGGGTCAAGCAAAACAAACTGGAGAGAATGAAAAGAAAAAAGAGAGCCCAGCCTACTTTCTGCTCCAGCAATATGGAAGCAAAAAATCTGCTCGGCTTGGTAATTAGCAGTAGATATTTTTCGGCCGTCTTCAAATCAAATGCCACCGCTCAATCACAATTGCTCGATCACAATTAGTATCACCGGCGATGGCATGAACGAAGACCGAATCACATCAATCGAAGTCAGTTGGTCCACTCAAACGTTGCAGTAAGAGTTAGTCTTCGCCTGCGTGCTCGGCTTCGCTTTGACGAGCCAGTTCTTCAACGTGAGCAACGACACGTTCGAATTCATCGTCGCTTTCGATGGTTTGAAAAATCGATTGGTCTTCGCGTTGAATCAGACGCATGATTACAAGCGAACCTTCTTCTTCTTCGGCACTGTCGCTCTTAGCGTCACCCATTTTGAGAAGCAGAGCATATTCCTGATTCTCAAACTCGAAAATGTCAAGGATCTGACACGAATAAGAATGACCGTCTTCTCCTTCGAGCGTGATCATCGCTTCATTTTCTTGGGTCTGTGCTTCGTTGTTCATTACAATTCCTCGAGTTTTTGCTTACGGGCCAGGGCGGCAAGGGTTTTTAGCTCTTGTTCAGTTCCCAAGGCTATCAGTTCATCACCGTCGTGGAAAATCAGATCGGGAGACGGATTGGTCATCAGCTTACCACTTTGATTCACCGCGAGGATCATAGCGCCTGATGTTTGTTTTATATTGGCGTCCTTTAACGTCAGTCCGACAAGCTTGGAATGGTCGTCGAGCGTGATTTGCTCCATGCGCAGGTCGTAGGCGGAGCTATGCATGACCACATCGAGAAATTCCGTCACAAGCGGGTGAGTGACAGCAGTAGCCATTCGCCGACCGCAGATGACATAGGGAGAGATCACCATACTGGCACCGGCTCGGCGCAACTTGGCTTCAGAACCTGGATTACCGGCTCTTGAGACGATCGTAATGTTTTCGTTCAAGCCCTTGGCTGACAACGCAATAAAAGTATTGGCCGTGTCGTCAGGCAAGCAACAGACGATGCCATTCGCCTTGTCAATTTGAGCTTCAAGCAAAACCTCATCGTTGGAGGCGTCACCGAGCAGCACGAGCAAGCCTTCGCCCTCTGCCTTTCTGACTCGGTCTGGATCCATTTCCAAAATTACAAAAGGAATTTTGTTTTGGCGAAAATGTTTCGTTACTTCTTGCCCGGTTCTACCGTAACCGCATACGATCTGGTGCCCCGTCAGCTTGACAATTCTGTGTTTCATGCGCCTGCTAGTGAAGTTAAGCTCTAGAAAGATTTCGACCATGTCGGACAGGACATACAAAACTATACCTGCACCAACGAGAATCAAGACGACTGTATAGATTTTTCCCGACTCTGAGAGGGCATGGGTTTCGCCATAACCGACGGTTGTAACGGTGATCACCGTCATATAAAGAGCATCGATGAATTTCCAATGCTCGACCAGCATGAAGCCAATAGTTCCAACCAGGATCAAGACCCAGAGCCGAACTATGTCGTTAACGAAACGTTGTAAAAGAGAATCTTTCAAGAATCCAGAAAGCCAGTCGCTATGCGCATACGAAAAGTATCATAAACGACGGGGATAAAGCAGCCCGAAGCATCTATCCTATAGCTGTTAAGATCTAAACTCGTTGTCGGACCTTACCGACTCAGTCAGATCGCGCCAGCACTTTGCTGCATGCAAGTGTCCACAGCTATGGAGTTTCAATGAGCACAGTACTTACAGCCAAAGAAGGACGTGTCGTCCAGGTTATCGGGCCCGTAATCGACGTTGAGTTTCCAGACGGCCGTTTGCCGGAAATTTACAACGCTCTTGAGATCATCGGTAAAAACCCATCATCCGGTGAAGATATCAAGATCATCTGCGAAGTGCAGCAAATGCTTGGTGATAACCGCGTCAGAACAGTAGCGATGAGCTCCACTGACGGTCTCACCCGTGGCGTTAAAGGTATCGACACAGGCAGCCCGATCACAGTGCCGGTCGGTCAGGGAACACTCGGACGAATCATCAATGTACTCGGCGAAGCTGTAGATGAAGCTGGTCCAATGACCACAACTGAACGCTGGCCGATTCACAGACCATGCCCAACTCTGAAAGACCTGCAAACAGAAACAGTTGTGTTTGAAACTGGTATCAAAGTAGTCGACTTGCTGGCTCCATATATCAAAGGTGGAAAGGTCGGTCTGTTCGGCGGAGCCGGCGTAGGCAAGACAGTTATCATCATGGAATTGATTCACAACATCGCCTCGCAGCACGGTGGATTCTCCGTGTTCGGTGGAGTGGGTGAACGCACTCGTGAAGGAAACGACCTCTGGCACGAAATGAAAGACTCCGGCGTTATCGACAAAGTAGCGCTGGTCTATGGACAGATGAACGAGCCACCAGGCGCCAGAATGCGCGTCGGCTTGTCAGCTCTGACAGTAGCCGAATACTTCCGTGACGTCGCTCACCAGGACGTGCTGCTCTTCGTTGACAACATCTTCCGTTTCGTACAAGCCGGTTCAGAAGTATCCGCGCTGCTGGGACGTATGCCTTCAGCCGTAGGTTATCAGCCGACTCTGGCTAACGAAATGGGCGAATTGCAAGAGCGCATTACATCAACCAAGAACGGTTCGATTACATCTGTACAAGCTGTATACGTACCTGCAGACGACTTGACCGACCCAGCTCCAGCAACAACATTCGGTCACCTAGATGCAACAACAGTATTGAGCCGTCAGATTGCAGAATTGGGTATTTACCCTGCTGTTGACCCGCTCGCCTCGACATCTACAGCCTTGAAGCCGGAAGTTGTCGGACAAGATCACTACGAAGTAGCTCGCGGTGTTCAACAGACCCTGCAGAGATACAAAGACTTGCAAGACATCATCGCCATCTTGGGTATGGACGAACTGTCAGCAGAAGACAAAATCATCGTTACTCGCGCAAGAAAGATTCAGAAGTTCTTGAGCCAGCCGTTCTTCGTTGCTGAAGTATTCACAGGCCTGAAAGGTAAATACGTACCGGTCAAAGACACTGTTGAAGCGTTCAAACAGATCCTGGCAGGCGATCACGATGATATGCCTGAGCAAGCCTTCTACATGGTCGGCGGCATCGAAGAAGCAAGAGCAAAAGCTAAGGAATTGGCTGAATCCTAAACGCCGGAGCCATGAAAAAGAAAAATCAACCAGCGCCCGCAACACCAGGAATCGAGACTCCAGCCAAAGTAGGCACTCGCGATATCTTTTTGTTCGGGCGTCTGGAGAATGAGATCACATTGCCAGTGATCAAAAAGCTAATCAAGCTAAACAAAGCGAACGCGGCAGAGCCCATCAATTTGTATATCAATTCCGCTGGCGGCAATGGCTACAATGCCGATGCCATCATCGCCGTGATGCACTCTTTGCAAGCACCGGTAAATACAATTTGCCTCGGCCATGCTCTTTCCGGAGCTTGCGAAATTCTCGCTTCCGGCACGGGCACTCGATCTGCTTATGAATTTTCCACTCTCATGTTTCATCAAACATTGTGGGAAGCTGATGGAGACATCACCAATCTGGAGATTCAAGCAGCTCAGGGTAAGCGTTTCAGAGAAGCACAGATCGAATTGCTGCATCGTTGCACCGGACAAGACAAATCTGTTGTCAAACGCGACATCGAAAGAGACCACTACATGTCGGCGCGAGAAGCGCTTGATTACGGCATCATCGACAGCGTTTTGACGCACGACCGCGTCAAGAGCAACAACGGCGGCAATAACAATAGAGCATCAAGTGGTTCTGTTTCGAGTAAGAAACTGAGTGCCAAAGCGGCTCATCTCGGTTCAGGTAAGTCAGGCTCCAAGTCAACAGGCAAAACACCGGGCCGTCCGAAAAACGGCAAGGGCAGATAGGAGAAATAGCAAAAATGCCAGGCGCTCTCAATCTAAAAATCATCACCCCAGAACGTGTTGTGCTGGAACAAGCAGTCGACGAAGTATCAGCCCGCGCTATCGACGGCGAACTTTCGATTTTGCCGAACCACCAACCTTTGATCACAGCGCTTGCTATCGATGTTTTGCGCTACAAAGTGCAGGGTGAAGAAAATATCGCAGCTGTCATTGGCGGCTTGCTTGAAGTTGGCGAAAATCAGGTGACGGTGCTGAGCGACGTTGCCGAACTGGATACAGAAATCGACGAAGCCAGAGCACACGACGCTAAGGCAAGAGCCGAAGCTGAAAAGACGCAGAAGACAGACAAACTCGACGTCTATCTCTCCGAGATGGCTATGTCTCGTGCGGTTGCTCGACTAAAGGCTGCCGAACTGTCCAAGCAACGCCGTCGCAAACACCAGGTCTAATCTGCGAATACGGACAACGTTGACTTAACGAGCGTCTCTGGATCGCGTCCGCACACCATATGGGCGTCAACATCGTCGCCCAATCTGACAGCCATGGTTGTTGACGTGCCACCGTCCAGGTTGAGCGCTTCGGTGCAGCCTAGCTTTACAAGCAATGCCGCCAGCTCGGGCAACGTCAGACCCGATGAGAACTCGTCTTGACGTTTGCTTGCAACACAGATGATGAGCGCATATCGCCTGTCTTTAGTGATACCAATAGCGGTGCGAGCAGCCGGCTTATAGACACCGATCGAATCGACGACTTTCCCATCTGACTCAGTCCGAACGAAGGCTTCTTCTCTTTCCGTCATCCTCGGCAAAAGGCGCGGACCGGCTTGTATCGCATGCAAGATCTTCAGCCCCTGCGGTAGCGGAACAAAGTGCGGCGCGATGCTTAGTTGTACTGCGCCGGACTTGTCTTTGAGCATGCGCAATTCGCTGCGCTTATAAATGGTGTCCAGAAAAGGCTTCAGTTTAGGATTTTCAGTCAGAGCCTTGTTCTTTGTCGGGTCGCAGATCTGCTCGCCGGACACTGTGATGTAGCTCGTGCTCTCACCATTACTCAAATTGAAAAACGCACCGTTGACACCGGCTAAAGCATGAATCCGATTGGTAGTCGCGGTTGTGGCAGCAGTTGGACTATTCACAACAGGTTCAATACGCAGTTTCTTACTGCTCAAATCCACAGCCAACAGGAAAACGTTACTGCCGTTTTTGGTTTTAAATTCGAAATACTTCAAGCCATCTCGCTTACCGAGACGAGGTGACGGTGAGAGATCTTTCCAGCTTGAAATACTTTCCACATTCTTAGTCTCATCAGCCCGAGCAGTAGTTGAGATTGACGCCGCAACGCAAGCGGCTGCGCTTATCACCATGACCATAAATTGTTTTGCTGACTTCATCACTTATCCTGTGCATGCTCAAGCAGCGGATTACTCAACTTAGCACTGTTGCTCTCTTGCTTAGCATTGGCAGGTACCTCGAATTTCAGATCAGAGGGAACAATTGGATCTACATCCTGAGCACGGCGAATATCTTCTTCGGCAGCATCGACCTCTTTGAGCTGATGATAATAGAAAGCGCGAGCCAGAAAGTAGTTTGGATTAGTGCCGTCCAGCTCTATAGCTCTGTTTAAATCTTCGAGCGTTTGCTTCTGGTTGCCCAGCTGTATAGAGGCTCTAGCTCGCTGGAACAACAGAGTCGGATCTTGTGGATGAGCAACTATTTGGGCATCTAAATCTCGAAGGTCGCGCCTGGGGTCTTTCAAAGAAAAGTACCGCGTTCCGTGCTGCACGCTATCTGCCCACTCAGGCTGTCCGTTGAATCCAGACAACGGAATCAATTGTCCGAAAATATTCAGCAAGCCACTATATGTAGTACCAGGACGGAAATAACCACTTTCGTTGTCTATGATGTTACGGGCTGCCGTCTTGTAAGCGTCCACTGCGCGCTCATTCCTTCCCAGGCTGAGCGTCGCCGATTTCGTTTTGATACTGGAATCTGTGGCGGAACTGCTGCTGGTGCGCGCATCAACAGACGCGCCATGTTGAGACGCCATCATGTTATTTACGGCCGCTTGAACAGCGGCAACACGAGCTTCCAAACCACCGGAAGTAGAGGGATCAACAGGAACCGCAGGAGTTACGGCAGCAGCAGGAGTTACGGCACCAGCAGAAGGAGTGACGGCAGCAGCAGCAGCGCTGTTCGACTTATCATTTGGATTCGCAGGCGCGGCCGCCTCGGGCTTCTTGCTGTCGGCGCTTCTGAACGGTTCGACGAGCTTGGGATTGAGGCGCATTGCCTTTTCATAGTTGAACACCGCCTGCTCGACATTGTTCAACTTAGCATTGGCTGTACCTTTCCAGAGATACACGTTGTAGTCGAGCGCACCTTTGGCAAGAGCGCGATCGAAATCCACTATCGCTTCTTTGTAATTGCCCATGCATAGAAAACTCTGCCCGCGCCGGAAGTAAGAGTTGACGTCCTCACCATCTTCCGCTATTGCTTCAGTGAAACTTGAAATAGCGCCGGAGAAATTTTTCTGCATCATGAGCTCGCAGCCACGCGCAAATGGTGACTTGGAGTTGCCGGTCTGAGCCAATGCAGCAGTTTGCGGCATTGCAAACGAGCCAAAAACTCCAACAACCAATAGAGAAATTCCAAATCGATTCAGCTTGCTATTCATCCAAAATCCAACCGAAAGCAGACCAAGTTAAAGTCTAACAGAGCAAAAAACCGCCTGCATAAGCAGACGGTTCTTTGTAATTTTCAGCGAGTCGCTTAAGCCAGGTTTACCCAGACACTCTTGATGTTGGTGTACAACTCAATTGAGTGTTTGCCGAGTTCACGACCGTAGCCGCTCATCTTGTAGCCGCCGAATGGGATGGCTGGATCGAGCATGTTGACGCAGTTTACCCAGACAGTTCCTGCTTTGATTTGAGCAGCGAGCTTGTGGGCTTTCTTGACGTCGCTGGTCCAGACAGCGCCAGACAGACCGTAGGTGATCTTGTTGGCTTGCTCGGCAACTTCTTCCATGGAGTTGAAAGGAATTACAGCCAGAACCGGTCCGAAGACTTCTTCCTGAGCAATGCGCATGTCGTTGTTGACGCCAGTGAAGATGGTCGGCTTGACGAAGTAGCCCTTAGACAGATCGCCTGCTGGAGCGTCGCCGCCACATGCAACCGAAGCGCCTTCTTTCTTGGCGATATCGATGTAGCTCAAGATGCGGTCTTGCTGATCTTTCGATACTTGAGGACCGATCTGAGTTTTCTCGTCCATACCAGGACCTTGCTGCATCTTAGCGACGCGAGCGAGGAGTTTGCTCATGAACTCATCGTGGATTGATTTTTCCAGGAAGAGTCTGGAGCCTGCGCAGCAAACCTGTCCCTGGTTGAAGAAGATACCGGTGATTGCGCCTTTTACAGCAGCGTCGATATCAGCATCAGCAAAAACGATGTTTGGAGCTTTGCCGCCGAGTTCGAGCGAAACTCTCTTCAAGTTGCCGGCTGAAGCTTTGACGATCTCGCGACCGGTTTTGTCTTCACCAGTAAAGGCAACTTTGTCGATGTCCATATGGTTGGAGATGGCAGAACCAGCTGAATCTGCGCCAAAACCGGTGATGATGTTTACAACACCGTCTGGGAATCCAGCTTCTTGAATCAATTCACCGATTCTCAATGCTGTCAAAGGTGTCTGTTCTGCTGGTTTGAGCACTACTGCGTTACCGCAAGCCAGTGCTGGACCGAGCTTCCATGCAGCCATGAGCATCGGGAAGTTCCAGGGGATGATCTGACCAACTACTCCGACTGGCTCACGTAGCGTGTAGGTGAACATGTTCGGATTGGCGTTGATGGTTTCGCCTTCCAGCTTGGTTGCCCAGCCTGCGTAATAGCGGAAAGTCTCAATCGTCTGAGGCACGTCGATGTGCTTCGATTCGTTGATTGGCTTACCGTTGTCCAGAGTTTCCAATTGAGCCAACTGCTCAGAATTCTTTTCGATCAAATCAGCCAGCTTGAGCATAACCTTGGCTCGTTGAGCTGTGCTCATCTTGCGCCATGGGCCTTCTTCTACAGCCTTGCGAGCTGCTTTGACAGCTTTGTCGACATCAGCTTTCGAACCTTCAGCAACCTTTCCGATTACCTGATCGTTAGCTGGGTTCTTGGTTTCAAATGTTTTTCCTGATTCCGCGTTGACCCACTTTCCATCGATGAGCAACTGCTTGTCTTTGGTGAGGAAATCCTTGCAAAGTAATTCTTTTTCTTGGACGACGGCCACGTTTAGACCCTCCAGAGAGTGTTGATGAGCATCTCGTGAAAGCCGAGCTTCACGTTTGATTAGATAATGATCCTCTATAAAGCAACGCTTTGTAAATCTCTTAAGCTTGCTCTAACTATGTTGGGATTGTGGATGAGTTCAGGATACTAACTATCGCAAGCCCGATCCCTGGTTGATGATGCCAGTCGTGTTGTTCGAGGCAGTGCCCTGGTTGTTGAAGCCCGGATTGTTGGAAGCTGGGTTCGTCGAAGTGTTGGGCGTCGAAGCCGAGAGCGGTGTAAGGTTCAGGCTTGTATTGCTCAATCCCGTCAGATTAATAGAGCTGATGCTCTTTCCCTGCGCATTGAGACCGTTAGTGCCGCTGTAGCTCTGGATATTCGTATTGGGCGTGTTGTTGATCTGATTGGCGAACGCGCCGGTGCCACCACGTACGGTTGGATATAGGAGCGGGCTGCCGGGGTTTGGATAGGTCGGATTGTTGAAGCTCTGCGGATTTCGGAAGGTGTAGGAACTGAATCCTCTTGTCGCTCCAAAGTTCGAGGAGACTCCGGAATTGTTGGTTGCCGTCTGCGCAAACGCTGCAATGCCAACAGTTCCAACAAAACTTCCCAGCACAAGTGTGCCGACCAAACGGGCAGTGCGATTCATAGGAGCCTCCATCAGACGTCTAAGCGAATTTAGGCTGCAAGCCACCAGGAGATGCATCAGGCGGTTCCTGCTTCTTGTCTGCCGGGATCTTTTCCTTCTCTGCGTCCAACACTACCTTGCCACCGTCGAGAGTGTACTCGAATGGAGGCGGCACGTTGGTGTTGTCGTCGCCTGAGCTCGTCGTGATGACGTTTCCAGTGCTGCGATTAACTTCTTCGATGATGGCATCTACCTGTGCTTTGTCGAGCGTTTCTTTCTCGAGCAGCACCTTCACGATAGCGTCCATGTGTGGACGGTGCTGCGTGAGCAAATCTTTGACGCGCGTGTAATTTTCGCTTACCAGCCTCGTTACTTCTTCATCGATGATGGTGGCGACATTTTCACCGTAGTCACGCTCGTGACCGAACTCACGTCCGAGGAAAACATGATCGTGTCTCTTACCGAAAGTCATCGGACCGAGACGGTCGCTCATGCCAAACTCAGTCACCATGCGGCGTGCGAGCTTAGTGCTCTTCTCGAGGTCATCTTGTGCACCAGTTGTGATCTCACCGTACACGATCTCTTCTGCCACTCGTCCGCCAAGACTGACGCCTATCTGGTCGATCAGCTGAGAGCGCGTCTGAGTGAGAATGTCTTCCTCTGGGAAGAACATCGTCAGACCGAGAGCGAATCCGCGGGGAATGATACTGACTTTGTGCAACGGATGTGCGTTCTTCAACAAGATGCACATGAGAGCATGACCGACTTCATGATAAGCGGTCATCTCTTTCTCTTTGCCGGAGATGATGCGAGTTTTCTTCTCAGGACCAGCGATTACTTTGTCGATGGCCAGTTCGAGATCAAGCATCTCAATCTCACGCTTGTCCTGACGAGCAGCGATCAAAGCAGCCTCGTTGATCAAGTTGGAAAGGTCAGCACCAGTGAATCCTGGCGTTCTGCGTGCAAGCGTCTTCAAATCGACATCTTTGGAAAGCGGTTTGCCACGCGAATGCACGTTGAGTATCTGTTCGCGACCGAGCACATCAGGTCTGTCGATAACGACCTGACGGTCGAACCGACCTGGACGCAATAGCGCTGAGTCGAGAATGTCAGGGCGGTTTGTAGCAGCAATGACGATAATTCCAGTCGTGCCTTCAAAGCCATCCATTTCCACAAGCAACTGGTTCAGAGTCTGTTCGCGTTCATCATGACCGCCACCGAGACCGGCACCACGCTGACGACCGACAGCATCGATCTCATCTACGAAAACGATACAAGGGGCGTGCTTCTTAGCCTGGTCAAACAAGTCGCGAACGCGCGATGCGCCAACACCGACAAACATCTCGACGAAATCGGAACCAGAAATACTGAAGAATGGCACGCCTGCTTCACCGGCAACGGCCTTGGCGAGGAGCGTCTTACCAGTACCAGGCGAACCAACCAGGAGAACACCGCGTGGAATTCGCGCTCCAAGCGCCTGGAACTTCTCAGGGCTCTTTAAAAAGTCGACGATTTCCTGCAGCTCTTGTTTGGCTTCGTCGATACCGGCTACATCTGCAAAGGTTACTTTCACCTTGTTATCGACCATCAGTTTGGCGCGGCTGCGACCAAAACTCATAGCCTGATTGCCACCAGATTGAGCACTCCGGAACATGAACAAGAAGCCGACGAGCAGAAGAATAGGGAGGAAGAACGAGCTGATCATGCTGAACCAGAAACTTGATTTATCCGGCTCTTTGATATCGAGCATGATGCCGGCTTTGTTGAACTCTTTGATCAGATCTTCCTTGGATTCTGTCGGAACAGTAACTTGCTTATCACGCTCCGAGCCAGCCATCTTGACGAGAATGCTGGCTTCACCGTTCGTGATCGTGACGCGCTGGATAGCGTCGGCTTTGCCCTCACGAATGATGTTCTGCAATTGCGAATATGTCAGAGGCTCATCATGCTTGCTGATGCTTGTCAGCGAAAACACAAATACGACCAACACTAATAGTAAAAAGAAAACGGCCCAAGTCGTTCCGTACTTCCGCATAATCGTCTCTACTCCAGAATCCTCATCATCAAATTATATCACGCTGTAACTCTTGCTCTAACCCTGAACCTGCCTGGCTTTCGAGCGTTCACAGATGACAGCAATTCATTTATATTTAGCAAATCCCCACCTCTATAACCGATCTCGGCGCTTGACATCCACTTCTAATGCAAAAATACCTTTCACACACTTGCGTTTAATGGGCTCTTAAGGCGATTACTGTCTAAATGAATTTGTAACTCGAAACTGAACCAATTTCCGAATATCAAGCAAATGTTACAAAACCAGCCACTCAGACAGAGACGAAATCGGCTGATATTGCCGAGATCGCAAGATGATGGGTGGGGTTTTCGCGCACCCGAATCTTTTCGTTCAGTCCCACTCCCGGCACCCATAAAACCTCGTTCCCGTCGGCTACGACAATAGTTTGCAAGAAGTTATTTCGGCTATTTCTGCTACTGCTACTCTTATTACTCTTCAAATATCTCTTGAGGCTGACTGATTGCGACATTCCGAGCGGAGTGATGCGATCGCCTTCACTCCCCAGGCGGACCAGAAGGTGGCCAGAGGTCGCGGTCAAGTCGACATACGCTTCCATGTCGGACCGGGAGGGAAATTGCATGGGTGAGTGCCCCGCATGCAACTCAACAGTTAACACCTGTCCAGACTGCAAGAGCATGGTTCGCCCTGGCACCTTCACAGCAACAGGATTAAAGTGATAGTCCTCAACTAC
Organism: Candidatus Melainabacteria bacterium; assembly: GCA_003963305.1. Classification (NCBI taxonomy): domain Bacteria; kingdom Bacillati; phylum Candidatus Melainabacteria; species Candidatus Melainabacteria bacterium. The sequence continues at coordinate 61,199 of RXJR01000038.1, forward strand.
CGCTTGCTTGTCAATCCATTCAATCTTGCTGCTGTCAACGGCTACGTCCCAGCGCTGATTGAGGGAAATTCTGCTCACACGGGAACCAGCGCTAGCCACTACATTTAATACCGTCTGCACACGCTCAAATGAAACCTCGATCTCTCGGCATTCAAATGACTGAGCCAGCAAACGCCGCTGCAAAGCCAAATGCACGCTCGAAAACGTCTCGGTCGACCAGGACTGACGAAGTGCCCCACCGAGTTGGTTGAGAACCGCCCCTGTAGCCTGATTGAGATACTCATCGTCGCAAGCGACAAGCTCGCGCAAACGTTCGACCTGCCGCTCCAGAGTGGGAAAGCGCGTCAGACACAGAGGTATGACTTCATTACGCAAAAAATTGCGTGCAAACTTGCTGCTCTTATTTGACGCATCTTGTTGAGGTACAACGCCACAGTATTCAAGGAATTCATTAACCTCAGACCGTGATGAAGTGAGCAGAGGACGGAGTAGCCAGATGCCATTACGCATCTGATGAGCACTTTTTATGCCAGACAACCCAGCCGGGGACGTGCCCCTGAGAAAGCGAAACAAGACCGTCTCTACCTGATCATTGGTAGTGTGCCCAAGCATGAGAAAGCGACAACCGTCAGACTGCGCACAACGAAACAGGAAGTCGTATCTGGTGGCACGCAAGTCAGACTCAGACGCTTCCGCCTTAACGTCTTCTGCAGCAACTCTGTAAACATCCAACTCGATGCCCAGTTTTTCGCACACCATTTTGCAAAATTGCTCGTCCTGGTCTGATTCCTCGCCTCTGAGTCGGTGATTTATATGACAGGCTCTGAACTTGAACTCAACCTGCCTGGCGAGCAAATGCAAGGCAACCAGCAGTGCGGTCGAATCGGGTCCACCTGAAATAGCCACCAATACTCCAGATTGGGCAGAGAAACAAGCTTCGTCAGGAAGGTTGTTCAGTGCTGCTGAAATCTTGGCAATGAGCGGGGGTGGCGTGTTTAAATGGAGGTCCATACGCTTCACAAAAGATTCTGACCGGGTAGGTTATCCTACCAATTAAGATCAGGGGAAATTGGAAAAGAGACGGAATGATGAAAATTCAACCTTTCTCGACAAAGAACAAAACAAGCGCAGTGAGCACTTTCGCGATTGCCTTATCGTTCACCTTGATCAGTCAGTTGATGGAGGCTCCGATTGCCTGGGGCGAAGACGCGCCTCCTGCCACTCGCGAGCCGTTGAAAGGTGGTGTAGAAGACACGAATGTCTTGCCGAACAAGCAAGATAACTTGAAAGACCAAATTCCAATGATGGTGCCTGTGCCGAAGAAAAAACTGGAAGGCCAGGCCGATGAAACTGGTCGCGATGCACTCAAAGGTCAAGCTGAAGACGAATCAGCCAATTTACAGGGTCTGAATGGTCAGACCGACAAAAAAGTCTTGCAAGGCAGCGCTCAGCAACTCGACGGAGCATTGAGCGAAGATCCTGACACTGCGGACCAACAATTGATGGTCGAATGGGATGCCTGGCGCAACCGCTTTCTGCGCGCGGTACAGTCTGACGTACAGAGCAATCTAAACAATTCAGAAGACACGATGTCACGATGGGACCCTCGTAGCCAAACAGTGATCAGACAATTTCCGCTTGGCACCACAGCCTGGTTCAAATGCGACATCAGAGAAGACTTGAAAATAGTCAATTTCCAACTGGTGAAGTCATCAGGTTTTCCAAACTACGACCGCCTGGTAATGGATGCGGTTGCGGCTTTGAACGGAACGGAAATTCTTCGTTTTCCGGCCAAATCAAAACGCCATCGAGTCAATCAAATGGCTGGTATTCAGACGGCATCACGCTCGTCGAATGAATATTTCCACTTTGGCGATGTGGAGAAGTATCGCGTGCCGAATCCCTGATTTAGTGCCGAATCCCGGACTGGGCTGCCGACTCTTACTGCTTCCAGACCGTAGTCGGTGGAACCTTGCCCGCGTGAATCTGATCTACCTGGTAATCAATCTGTTCAGCTTCGCTGATTCTGTCAGTTTTATGCAAGACATCGCTGTAGCAGTTTAGAAGAGCCAGAACCTGCGCACTTGTGTGGTCGCCGATCTTATCGCGAAGAAGCAGTGATTGCTTAATCAACGATTCACTCTCTTTGTAGTTTCCAGAGCGCTCCAACGTTTCAGCCAGCTTTTCTCTTATTGAGACAGATTCAAGATCTTCTACTCCGCCTTTGCGCTCGGCGAGAGCCAGTGCCTGCCTGAGATGCGATGCAGAGTCAGAGTACTTCTTTTGCTGATAACAAACTCGGGCCAGGGTGGTGAGCGGTTTGATCAACTCCGCGCTGCCAGCTCCGTACATGTTGACCGCAGCCGACAGAGCTTCACGATAATTCAAATCGGCGCCAGTTAAATCCTGGAGCTTCATGTCAACATTACCTAACCCGGTGTAAGCCTGATAAAGATTGGCGAAGTTCTTGACCTTCTGCTTCTCATAACGATGCACGATGGTCTCGTAACAGTACTCAGCCTCTTTGAGATTGTTCTGCTTTTCCAATACCTGAGCCGATCTGAACAGATCTTCTACCGATCTCTCAGGTGCCGCCGGCGCTGTGGGTGCCTGTGCATAGACCGTCGTGCTTGCGGTAATCGACAGCAAGACGACCCAAACAAACCTATTTAGCTTCATTGTTTCTCCAACCGTGCAGATGCCGCCCCAGGGAAAACTCTCATATTTAAAACTTAGCACGGGGCAGGATTGAACTGCCGACAACGCGGTTATGAGTCGCGTGCTCTACCGACTGAGCTACCGTGCCACTTAGGTTGATTATCCAGATGTTTAGCCCAAAGTGTCAAGCGACTAGCAAAGGTTAAATGGCAGCCGCTAGCGATGGTACGGAGCAAAACACAACCAGAGTCGACCATTGCGAGCTTTTAAGAAGCCTATGCTATTGGCATGCTTGGTAAACGTTGTTGCGCCTCATATCTTTTACAGCGAAACATGACAGCGAAATATGACGGCAAAAGCTAGTTGCAAACTGTGCCGAACAGCGTCTCATAAATTTCGATGAGTCCGCTTACTTTAATGCGGCCGAGGCCGATGGTACTGAAATCTGCGCAGCTGCCTGGATAAAGTGCTGGAACAGCGCGGCATTGGAAGCAAAATCACGTTCCGGATGCCACTGTACGCCAATAATGAACGGGCGCTCCTCGAGTTCCACCGCTTCGATAATCCCATCATCGGCGTGAGCTACAGCGACCAATCCTTTGCCCAGCTTCTTCACGGATTGGTGGTGCGAAGTCGGCACATCCAATCGCTCCGATTTATAGATTTGTCCCAGCTGACTGCTCAACTGCAAGTTCACAGGATGTTTGTGCGGATTTGCCTGCCATCCTTTGTTAATCGTATGAACAACAGATGTATCGGGCAATTCACTGTTGATATCTTGAATCAATGAGCCGCCAAGACTTATGTTAAGCAACTGAGCTCCAGCACAAATACCCAGAACGGGGAGATTTGTGCGATGCAAGGTACGGTCAATCAGTCGGAAATCAAACTCTTCTCGCTGTTTATCGCAAACCTCGACTTTGTCACTGGCTTCCTCGCCATACTTGCTGGGACAATAGTCGAGCCCGCCGATAAGCAACACGCCGTTCAAGCTGCGCAGAACATCATCGAGATCTGCGTCTGACATCGGCGGCAGCAAAACGGGTATGCCACCAGCCTTTTGTATCGCCTCATAATATGTTGTCTGAATTGACGCTTGAGGTGGCGTGCCGCTGGTTACGTCTAAATTGATGCCGATAATTGGTTTCATGAAATCAGAATAGATCACAAATTCAGAAATGGCTATCTCGTATAATCTTCCATGAACACAAGTGAAGTGACCAGTTCCGGCGTTAGTGAGGTTTACAGTGGCAGCAGAGTTAACGACCCAGAGCACAGCTGAAAATTTGCTCAGATCAGTTGATGCATGGCAGACCGGGCACTTCCTCTTAACAAGCGGATTGCACGGCAAAGAGTACATGCAGTGCCAGCGCGTTATGCAGTATCCACGCTTCGGCATGCAACTGGCACGAATGCTGGCCCGGCAACTGGTGGCCAGTGGACTGACACCATCTGTAGTAGCAGGTCCGGCGCTCGGTGCTATTCACTGGGAAGTTTTTGTCGCCTCGGCATTCGAGGAGCTGAACCCTGATGGTCCGCCAATCAAAGCGATTTTCGCAGAGCGGGTCACCGATGCCGCGGGAGACGCTAACAGTTTTGCGATCAGACGTGGCGTAGAGCTAACCGCCAGTGATCGAGTCTTGATTGTTGAAGACGTCACTACTACTGGTGGCTCCGCCAAAAAGGTAATAGATCTGGTACGCAGCCTGGGAGCGACTCCGATCGCTGTCGGCGCAGTGGTAGACAGAAGTGGCTCCAAAATCGATTTCGGCATTCCCTTTCACAAACTGATTACACTGAATCTGGAAACGTTTGAACCGCAAACGTGTCCACTGTGCAAAGAAGGCGTACCTGTAGTCAAGCCAGGAAGCAGTAAAAAGCCCGCTTGATCCGAGCACCTGGAGAACTCAGACGACTTCAGTCTTGCACTTTCTTCTGCATTAGAGACTGCAGAGCAAGTTTGGATTCATAGTCGCGTGGCAACATTTTTGTAGTCGTCAAAAGTTCGGAGATGGCACCGTTAACATCGCCGTTATCGCTCAAAGCCAGACCTAGAGCACGATGCAACTTTGCGTTTTTGGGATCGATTTTCAGCGCCAACCGGTACTCAATTACCGCAGACTGATAGTCGCCTTTCTTTCCATAAACCCAGGCTAGATTCGAGTGGGTATCAGGGTCATTAGGAGCCAGACCGACGGCAATATGCGCCTCCTTGACGGCCTCATTGGGTTTACCAGTACTGGCAAGCGCCCACGAGAGTCCAACGTGTCCTTCGGAATAATGAGGATCGAGGCGGATCGCTTCCTTGAACTCATCAATACACTTCTGCCACTTTTCACTGTTGCCCAGAGCCAGAGCATAGCGAGCATGCACCACAGCATCTTTGGGATTGAGCGCGATTGCGTTTCTATACTCCTCATCGGATGGACCGGGCAAGCGATCGGCGGCGTAGCACTGCGCAAGAATCAGATGCGGTACAACCAATTTTGGGTCTAAGGAGATAGCGCGCTTGCACTCAGCGATGGCGGGGCGCCAATCTTTTCGCATTCGATAACATTCAGCCAGGTAGGCGTGCGCCAGGGCATTGCCCCGGTCGATTTTCAAGGCACTGGTATATTCGTCATTAGCTTCCTGATACTTACCGAGCATGCGCAAAGCTTCGCCCTTCATGAAATGCGCATCGCCGCTGGTTGGACGAATGGAAATAGTGGTCTCGAATTCGCCCAGAGCCTCTTCGAAGTCGGACATTCCCATCAAAACTTTGCCCAACATCCAGTGTGCTTTGAAGTTTCGGGGATCGACTTTGACGACTTCCTCATATTCGATCAGTGCGTTCGTGTAATCGTGGCGCTCGAAAAACATGTCGCCAAGCTTCATATGCTTTTCGGTCGTCTTAGCTTTGTCAGCCGGCAAAACATCAGCCTTGAGAGGGTCTATTTTGTCGACCAGCGGCGCCGGCACGGACGGACGCCTCTCACCACCGGCGGTACCAGGTGGTGTAATGTTGGTTTCGACCACAGTGCCCGGCTTAACGACATTTTTGATAGTGGTAGCCGGACGCGACTTACCAGGGAACGGAAACGCCGTCACCGGCTGACTTCCAGATGAAATCAATACCGAAAGGGCAACAGACAGCAGGTAGTGGCGAACGTTATACTTCACTATCTAAATCTAACACCCGCGCCTTGAAAAGTCTAAGATTGCCCTATTAGCTATTCATGATGACGCAGATTAGACATGCGGTCCAGTCTAAAAGTGCGTTCTGCTGCGAAGTGAAAACAATATGCGGTCAGGTAATAGATACCGCGATTCTGAATCAGAGCTTGTGGTTTAACCTTACGCTCGCGGCCGAGGCTGTTGTAGCGAAATGCTATTGCGCCGTCGCGCTCTAAAGCAGCATTGATCAAATCGATAGACTCCTGAACAAAAGCCGGAACAGGCGGGAGCAAATCGAGTTCTTCGTCCAGTTTTAAGATCGAGTACAGCTCGCAAAGGTCTTTCCAGCCCTTAAGCGAGTCGTTCATCTTGGTAATTTTTCTGAGGATGTTGCGAACATGATGACTATCAGCCAGAGCCCTGTGGTAGCCGCCTTCCTCTAGCTCTAAAAATTGAACGATTGTTCCGAGCTGATGATTAGGTGCATCAGTCAAAAGCTGCCGCGTCAACGTCAGTGTATCGACCACGTAGTGAGGCGGGGTCTCGAGTTTCAGCTTGGCAAAAGCAACACGCAGGAAACCTACATCGAAGGGCGCATTGTGAGCAACAAGAACGGCCTGACTGTTGTTTATCCAATCGAAGAACTGAGGCACGACTTCAACATAAGTTGGGCAATTGGCTACCATCTCCTGGGTAATGCCGTGTACCGCCGTTGCCTCGTATGGAATATCGCATTCCGGGTTGATTAGCTGAGAAAACGTCTCGAAATGGTCGTCTCCGAGCCTGAACTTGACACCAGAAAGCTCGACCAGCTTGGCAGCGATCGGTGAAAGCCCTGTGGTCTCGGTATCGAATGATACAAATTCGATATCCATCAGATTTTCAAACGCATCAACAATCGATACGCGCTCAGTATTCAACGTGTTCAAAAGCAGTCACCTCGCGGGTTCGAAGGCAAAGACACTAGATGCATCGATACGATTCTCGCACTAAATATTGAATGCGATCCGCGATTAAAATTCGACTGAGTAAAAATTCAACTCGCCTGCTGTAAGCAGGCTATTTATGCGGCTTTTAGAATGATAGATATACTTCGGTGTGATACCACAGTCGGTGATATATCAAAAAGCTATCGACCTCCATATTTCCCTCTATAAAGTAGTACGAGAAAGAAGAGAAAAAAGTTCAACCGCAGTCCAAAGTTTTTTCAGCAGTGCGCAACCTTCTATATGCGTGTTAGATTTGATAGAACAACTTTGGATGAGTCCACTTTTGAACCGGTTATGCTCAAGCATTTAGCAACAGCCCTGACAACATTGTGCGTTTGTATCGCGATCGAGCCGACTTTCGCCAACGAAGCGTCATGCGGACCGATGCACGACGAGATTACCCACGACGCTCTGTCTGCCACGTTTAACGCTGCCAACCTGAATCTGGTGCAACGAGCCTGCGAAAGCCAGAGCAAGCCGGGCAGTGAGGCTGCTAGCGAAACCCGCAGACACTTTGGAGACGACAATTTTTCCAGAGCCCTTTCATACATGGATAGGCAGAAGCGGTTGATCATCGATTTTGCAGCATCCGCAGATACCAACCCTATGGACCGAGCAAGGGCGCTATACCATCTCGGGTTGCTGTTGCATACAGCTCAAGATTTCTACAGCCATACAAATTATGTGGAAATAACAGCCGAGCGCATGAAAGGAAGCCCAATCGGCTTGCGAGATCCATATTCTATGGACCTTGTTGACTGGATAAAACTAGCGTCGACATCAAAGCCTGGGTCGGCGCCAAAACCTCCAGCAACCAAAAGCACACTGCAGAGCTCGCCTGAAATCTATAAAGACGATCCCAATAGCGCAGAAAGTAAGATCGCGTGCGGCAGCAGCAATTACTACAAAGTAGCGAAAGAACTTGCAATCAAAGAAACAATGCGACAGTGGAAGTCAGTCGAGGCGCTGATCAAGTTGAAACATGCGGCTAAAGCAAATGCGATTCTGTCGTCGATGAAAGAATCGAGCTGCCCGGTCATTCAAGATCTGGACAAATTTCCAGAAGACGAAATCTAGAGCTGATAGCAGCCGAAATCTAGCCGGCCTAAGACGAAATTTAGAGCTGACAACAGACGAAATAATGGAAGAATTGCCAGCGAACGAGGAAGGAACGCCTAACGACTGCTTCTTCCGCAATCAGGACAATCAAGCCGTGCATCGAGCCCTCTGATTGTTTCAAATTCGCCGCTCAACCAGTCAATCTTTGTCAGTTCATTGCCCTGACTGGCACCAATTTTCGCAACCAGTTTGATTGTTTCAACAGCTTGCCAGGCGCCTATCATTCCAAGCACCGCCGAAATTGATTTATGCTCAGGAGGCTCAAGGGGGACATCGTCTATTCCAGCCATTGGAAATGCACAACGCAAGCAAGCCGAGCGCTGCGGGCGCATCGTGTACAACTGATATCTGAAAGCGCTTCCGCCTGCATGCACAAGTGGCTTTCCGATTTGCATGCAGACGTCGCTTACCAGAAGCTTGTCTTGCCAGCTCGTTAATCCATCGACCACAACATCGGTGTCTGCAAAAACAGCTTCGGCATCGTGCCCATCAATCTTCCAGGCGCGACAGCGAACCTCTGTTTGCGACACACCATCTAGAACTTTGTAAGCCGAAGAGAGAGCCTTCGGGTCCTCGTCAATTAGAGACAACTTTCCTATTCCCGCTTCCACTAAATGTCTGGCGGCAACAAGCCCACTTTGCTGCACTCCGGCAATCAATACAGAACCGCGCGATACCAGATCTAGGGCTTTCGAATTCAGCCCGGGCAGTGCGATTTCCTGATTTGTTTTTTTCGATGAACTGGAACTTGAAACGATTTTGTCTCCTCACGATATCTGTACACAGAATAACCCACAATACCAAAAACCCCCCTTACGGGAGGTCTCTGGCTGGCGTTGGCGGGGGAAAACTTGATTATGCGTTAGCTGAACAAGTTGGCGTCGCGGGCTGATGCTACGAGCCAGTTGATGCAACCTGGTGTTGCCAGTCCACCGGTGACACCTGCTGCTCC
>RXJR01000039.1 GCA_003963305.1 Candidatus Melainabacteria bacterium
AGGCAGGCATCCCGAGATGACCACGCCACAAGGCATTTCAGCCTTGCCAACACAACACACGTTATTGAGTCACAGCAGGCATTATAAGACTGTTACTTGCCGATCACACATTAATATGCTGTATTTCAGACGCTTCTGATGCGTACTGCCCCAGGTACTTCTTTCGATTGTGACAATCTAGCACCCAGGGCAGTCCAATCAGCCTACCCCGAATTAAAAGGTAATCATAGAAAAGGCAGGGGGATTTCTCCCCCTTTTCTGCCCTCACTGAACGATAGGCGGCGGGGGAGGTACCAGCCCATTATTGTAATGGCAAGGTGCCACCCGTTCAGTTTTTACAGGCGCCACAGTCTGCCCATTGGCACGCAGCGCCTTAAATTCGTGAGTCACATAGTTAGCGAAACCGAGAATCGGGTATGCAGCAATAGCTACGAACACCGCCGTCCCGCAAATTGACTGCAACCATAGAGTCAATTGGTCCATAGGAATATTGAACACTGGCGATCCCTCCGTGTTCTAAAAGCGAGTCTAGTAGCCACTTTATACCCAAAAACTCGACAATTGAAACAGAGGCTAGCGGCCGCCAGTCTTATCCCGCCTCTGCATAGCCACATCTTCTGGAAACTGATATCGGCCATGAGTCACTGCAAATTCTTCTTCGCCGACCGTCTTTGTATGTCCCGGTAGTTTCTTCGATTGCCTGGCCAATTCTTCCCGGTACCATTTCGCCCGCCTCTCTTTATACGAGAGCCCCCCGGTCATTGGGTCCACATGAGTGACCGGACGTTTGGATTGATCATGCTCACCGTCAGCATGTGCCGGCATCATTGACGCGCTGAAAACCAAAACAGCATATAAAGCATAGGCTATCTTCATATCGCGCCCCCACGGTCAGACAGTCGTAAGAATATCTTATCGCTATTTATTGAATACAGCCGTGTAATTAATGTTCGGGAAGAACCATCGACATCGAACCACCAGTTGCTTCCCAACCGGCAATTCAGGGTAATCCACCGTTATTGATTGAGTGCGGAGTGTTAAGCGCCCCTTCTCTATAAAGTAAGACGAGGCGCCAAATACATCTATATAGCCCCACCTAACGACCCCTAATGGTTGCTCGACCTCTACATCAGTTATCAGCTGAAACTTTGTCAGGGTAGTACTGCCGAAGCCAATTTGCACATCAGCATAAGTGCTGACACCAGAAAAGTACTCACCTTGCAAACCGCCTCCAGGAGTACCGTAGGGGATTGCCAAATATGCGATGCCGATCGCGGTAGGCTGGTCTACGATTAAATCATTTGACATGCGAAACAGCCTCAGTACGGAGCTTTAACGGTGATGCTATTCACAGGGAAAATAATCGTTTGCCCAATTTCAGTCGTAATAGGATTGCTTAACGGACCGGCAACTACGAGACCATAAGACGCACCGCCACTACCAGCGACAGGGTATAACCAGCCCCAATGTGATAGCACCTGCCCGGCATCGCTAGTAGGAGCCGGAAATGTTATCAGGTTTCGATTGCCCGCGAAAAAGGGCGGGCCATCATTGAGCATCCAGATTGTGGGATTACGATAGTAGTGTTGCCTTGCGTAGCCGCCATAGGTTGCTTCCAACGATGCCCAATTATCAAAGGTTGGTTCTGACTGTAAGAGAATCCAGTAGTCAGGATAGTCAGGGTTACCCTCGAACGGATTATCCGACAAGTACCCCAAATTGGTTAAGTAGCCAATCATTGTTTTGAAGAATGACTTATGAAGCAACGGAACCGCCTCCTATTGAGTGCAATGGAATGAACAGTAGTTGCAACAAAGCGCCAAATCGTTGTTTCGTTTGGCGCTTATTGCTCGACTCAAAACAAGTCCTACAGACGGTTACTTGATGATCTTCTCACCAATTTGACCGCCAAATTGCCAACCGGACATTCCATCAATACTGCCCGGCGTACCAGGGCTGGTGATGTGAGTCTTGCTGACAATCACGAAGCGGCGGTGCACCTTACCGGCATCGTCAACATTGTGCAAGTAAGAGTGCCGACAACGTTTCTGGTTCGGGTAACGCTGGAGAGTGTTCACCTGAGTATTATCCGCCAAAGTCAGACCGCTAGCAGAAGCGTACTTGTCCTGCATCTTGACCAGGTAAGACTTACCATCGTCAGAATCGTATACGTAAAATTTTGAGGGTTGCAAATCGTGGGCAAACGTTCCTGCCATTTTTCTCACCTATTAACGGGGTACCCCTTAATGCTATCAGGAATACGGATTTGGTCTAGGGTTTACATTGCCATAATTACCGTTTGGCGGAAACCATGGTTGCCTGGTGTAAATTTCTGCATTGAGAACTACGCCCGGATAGCAGTGACACATAAAGCCCACCACATCCTCATTTGGCGCCTTGATTGACGTTTTATCCATGTTCACGTATTCAATCTCACTGTAGCTGCCGTCTTTGAAGCGCCATGCAAATTTAGCAAGTAGCGACAATTCAGGTGGACCAAATTCGTACACTTTCGGGAACAGATTATCGGATACGTGGAAAAGTACCCCAGAAATATTGAGATAAGTTGGAGACTCAATTTTTGGTGGCTCGCCGTGACTGGTCAGGTGCCCCCAGTAGAGAAATTGTTCGTCAGGTTGCGTCAGTGTTTCCGGGCAGGGATTACAGCATTGAAGCAATTGGTTCAGCTTGTCCATGACCAGTTGCATGTAATGCACATTCGAGAATCGAAGGCCCATGTCGTCATTGATGTCAGCGACTACATTTAGGCGTAACTCTCCATCACATTCGTAGCTGATAATCTGGTCTACTTGAGTGGTTGATTTCTTTAGCAAGTCTGCCCCCAATGTAAGTGTTAAGTAAAGAGCCCCCAGCGGAGAAGTCTCCGCCACCAAAGTAGTTGCAGCTGCGGCCTCATTTAGCACTACCTCAGGAATCAAGACGGGAGGCGCGTTTGTCACCTCTTTCAGGATAATGGTAGTCGCTTCACGAACCAAAGTTTCAGTACCGCCCAGGGCTAATGCGTGCCACACATCCAAGAAATTTATTTGTTGCTGTACGCTCGTTAAAAACGCCTTCTTCGTAGTGTCATCTGCGGTATCAAACGCCTTCGCCACACCTTGCAGAGTAATCGTAGGCTCGACTGAGCCTGTACCGTTAACTAGCACGTTCCAAAAGGAAGGATCGACTAATCCGAGAACATAGTTCGTGTACTCCATGTTCACATGATTAGGCACGTTAGTGCGAACCGCATAGTCGGTTGCTTCATCCCAGCTTGTGGCGTGATAGTAATCCGCTATATCGCTCAGACTCTGGAAGCCATCGCCCCTATCTACGATATCGTGACACAATTCGTCTGAAAACATTGACGGGTCCAACACGATATTAACAGGTTGAGGCACCGGCGGCGGTGGCGCGGGGTATCCGCTTGGGATAGGTGGAATCGGCATACCGGTTTCTCCATTTGCAAGGTCAGGGGCTGATACAACGGTGACTAGCGGACCCAGATATTCTAGCTGCATAGTACCGGGCTTTATAAAAGTAAGCGCTTCGCCCGGCACCGACAAATAACCATCCTCAACTAGAATTTTTCCCGTGTTAGGTCCATATCTGCAATCCTCAGGATTCATAGCCGCGCTTACCTCGACCGGCTTCGCACCTGCCCACATAACGGTTCTGTTTCGTTCAATTGTCTCCCAACAGTTATACGTGGGGATTGGAAAAACTCGAATCCTATCTTGCAATAACCATGTCGCACTGACTAAGTAAGTGCCACCCGTTTCTTCGGCACCCGGAGCAGACACGTTAAAGTCACCACGAAAAACAAGCGGAGCGAAATAAGCCAAGAAAGTGCACGGATCAACCTGCATCCCTGCATTTAGTATCTCTTGATAGGCATCTTGGCTCAGTTGCAGCGCTTCGAGCTTGCTAACGTAAATACCCGGGCAGGCATCGCCGACAACAGCACGCAAAAATGGAGGAACATCCGTATCCGCCTCAGTGCATGATGCGCATATTGCGTCAACCGTTATCCAGACTTGTTCTTGTGGGTCACCTTCAAAAGTGCCAACACCACCTACTAAATTGGTCAAACCTTCACCGCCTACTCAATGCGGTAAAGAGACTGAAAGTACTCAAACATCCACAGACGGAATATTTCTTTGAGACCCAGGGCAGAAATGTTTTCTTGAGTCATATCTGGATAAGCAAAGGGCGAAGCCTCGCATACTTGCTCCATGTCGCAAAGAAAAGCGCCCAGGCTATTGCCTAAGGCACCGTTCCAAAATATATATCGCGGGTCATCGGGTCCAACAGCATCTAAAAGCAATTGCATAGGCGCAAACCATGCTGGATTGCCGATTGCACCGTTATAACTACTCATTTATTTGCCTTCGCGCCTGTTGGCAATTGCCTATGCCCGCGATTTTAATCCTAAAAAGTGGTTTTTTCAAGAGACTTGACGGGTACAGAGCCTCCAATCATCACCCCTGAAAAACTGCGCAAGGTCCACCGTCCGGTTAGCGGCCTCTACCGCGTCCCGGTCCTCAAAGTCTTTATAAAATTTCACGAGCCCCTCACGCTCACTTTTGTAGTTATCACGTATCAACACATGCAGTCGGTCTAAAAGCCCAAGCAGTTGAGCCTCTGGATTAGCAATGTATTTTTCGATTGCTTTTCTTCTTAAATGTGGCTCGACGTCTTGCACCACGCGGACGCCCGGTTCTTGAGTCATGCCCCACGAACAACTCAGCATTACCGCCGTCAAATGAGATTCATCCGTTCCGTTTATTTGAGAATCAGCTATTGGGCGCAAGTGGGGCAAATAACGGTAACGGGCTACCCTGCCTCTTAAAGCACCCTCCCAAATGGTTGCCCGTTTGAGCCACTCTACCGCTTGCACGTCAGCGCATTTAACGACCTCATGCAAATTACGCAGGTACACAGAATCCATCTTGCACATGGTCGCTTTGCAGTTTGTCGCCCGAGTGCAGAGCGCAAATAGCAAGGCAGAATCTACGTACTCGGATTGACGTAAAGTAGTTACATGGGCGCAAGTGCGCCACGCTTCAAAATTTGGAACAGGTGGTTTGTTTATGAGATTCGTTTGCATAGTTCGAGCCCTTCTTTGGTTGCTATTTCTTCTATGTTTGGCGTGGCTGGTTCAGTTGCATGAAGACGCGCTTCGACTACAGCCAACGCGATGCGGTCCATTAGAAGTGAGAGTTTTTCTTGTGCATCCTGATCGTGGAGTTGGAGCAAACGTCGATGCGCATTAGCATCTATGAGAGCCAACATAATCTCCCGCGCTTGTTCACTTGTTACCGAGAAATGAATCATGCTGATACCTCCTATGGTGGCGCTTTATTTGATTCAGAGAGAGAGACTAAAGCGCATTGCAGCGGCAATAAGTCTCCGTGAGAGACATAATCGACAAAAGAATTAGCCAACAACTTCGCAGTACCAACCGGCACCATTACCGATAGGCAGTCAGTTTCTTCACCTGGAAAGCCACCATAGAATTTGTGAGATAGCGCGAAATCACCCAAATTCATAAGCAGAGACAACATGCCTTGAAACCCGTCTGATACGGAATTTACGGGTAATACTTGTTCGAGCCTCGACTGAGAAACGAGCACACGAGCTTCACGCGAACACCCCCACCACCTGCGGGGAGAAAACTGGTCAAACACTCCAGACTTAGATTCTGCTTTGGATGCGTATTTGCTTATGTACTGCGCATAGGTGCCGCGTAGATTTTTGACCTGTATTCGAGGCTTGTCTGCTCGATGCCTCCAGGTGCCTCCATCCTTTTTCCGGAAAAGGTCAACACTCGATTCCTCTGAAACGTCCAGGAGTATTTTTCGCCATTGGGCTCTGAGATCTCGGGTAAATTCTCGATTCTTCACGCCATCCGGCAACCTGAACAAATAGTGCATGTGCAAGGCGCCGCGCTTCTGAAACTCGAACACGTACATGAACAGCGAGTTGACGACTTTGTATCTCAACCACCTGTTCATGCGGTCAACCACGTAACCAGTGGCGGCCGAAAAACACCTAAAAACCTCGGGAGTGTTTCCTGGCAAAGTGAGCGTTACAAACACGCCCCTACCCTTTGCGTATGTTTCAACGACATGCGCAGCATCCATGCAATAGTTTCTAGCGTAGCTTGTAAAGGACGTGGGCGAAGGCTGAAACACAAGCCTATTGCCGATTTTGTAGTGTCGTCGAAATTCAGAGGGTTTAACGAGAGCACTCGTTCCGAGTGCTAATTGGGCCAAAGTCTTTCGACGCATTGACCGCACCCGGTAAACCGGGGGCTTCAAATACGCATGGAGAGTCACCCGGTCATGCGCATAGGCTTTTATTTTGACGACCGGCTTAGAAGGTTCTACCGGAATATTCTCAAGCCACTGAGAAGCATCCAGCCCACGGAAACTGGTAGACAGGGGCAGGACGCCAATTTTGGCAGTACTCTGCTTGTGTTGTCGGATATAGTCTGCAAACGTTTCTGAGACTGCAAGCCGTTCCCGCCGTTCCGAGTCTACCCCGTAGGGCTTCATCCAAAACGGGTCCAACCAACGGGAATCCTGATGTAGAGCCAATTCTCAGCATCCGAATTTGTATATTATGTTTCATTTCCGAGGCAGGCATCCCGAGATGACCACGCCACAAGGCATTTCAGCCTTGCCAACACAACACACGTTATTGAGTCA
>RXJR01000040.1 GCA_003963305.1 Candidatus Melainabacteria bacterium
TGGTCGCAGCCAGTATCCACAGCCCGAAGTTCTGGTTGCCGGTATTCAGCCCTTGCAGCTCCACCAGGATCTGGTTTAGCGTTTGGTCGGCTTCAGGATGTGAACCGGGACCACTCGAACGCGCACGACCGACTGCGTCGATTTCGTCGATAAAGATGATGCAAGGACGCTTTTCACGCGCATCCGAGAACATCTCACGCACACGGTTGGCACCCAGACCAACGAACATCTCCACGAAGTCCGAGCCTGAGATTACGAACACAGGCACGCCACACTCTTTCGCCAGCGCAGTGATGATGAGCGTTTTGCCTGTGCCGGGAGGGCCTTCAAGCAGAACGCATTGAGGCAGCTTGCCACCGAACTTCGATTTCTTGACCGCTGATTGCAATCTCGTCATCAACTCGGCTGCTGTCACCACCGCTTTGGTGCCGGTTTTAGCGTTCTGCTTCGCTTTCTTCTCTTCCTCTTCCTTGCGAATCGTCTTGACTGCGTCTGCCTGTTCGACGATCTGCCGTTTCAGCTTACGAAACTGCGAGATCGCTTCTGGAATACCCGCTACGTCTTCGAAGCCCCGGATCTTGATCGTCTCAGGATCGACCCACTGCCCAAACGTCTTGTCGGCCACACCCTGCGCGTCTCCATTTCCGCCTTGCGGAGCATATCGACCGCCAGCACCAGGAGCGCCACCACCAAAGATTCGACTCAGACTGATCTTGCCAGTTGCGAGCAAGACGACAAAGGCGATAATCAAGCCGTACAAGGCGAGTTTGGCAATGTAGCCAAACACCGCCATTACTCCGCTGAAGAAAGCCTTCAACGAACGCGGGTCATTACCCAGGTCATTCGCCTCATCGCTTCCATCTTGACCGCGCCGTTCCTTGATGATGATTTGCAACGGCGTACCGTCAGTGGGCGCAGTCACTCTCGTGTCACCATCGACGACTACTTGCTTCGACCCGCCCAACTCAGCGGATGCTTGAGCCATATCCGCGTCGGCTATTTTGGCTGCCGCAAACTGGGGGTCCATGGTCTGACCCGCATGATGCGCAGCCGGAGGCGCCGTGGAGATGACTCCATCGGGAAGCCTTGAGATGTTGTAAAAAATCAAGGCAACGACTAACACTGCCAATATGTAAAACCAATTTTTATTTATGAGATCCATGACGGATTCCTCAGCGACTACTGGTCGCCAACAGATAGTTGAAGAAGTGCCACTTCAGTCGGCACATGATTGGTCTGCCGTCTGATCCATAAAGACAGCAGACACAGTTAGGTTCATGCAGACTCGCTCCTGAGCCTGCTCTGCGCCACACGCCCATCCAGATTGGGCGGCTCGACCTTGATCTTCCACGTGAAACGACCTGGACACAGCAATACTTTGTCCAGGATATCCGCACGGTTAGTCGCAGCCAGTATCCACAGCCGGAAGTTCTGGTTGCAGGTATTCAGCCCTTGCAGCTCCACCAGGATCTGGCTAAGCTTCTGGTCGGCTTCAGGATCTGATGAACCACGCGAACGTGCACGACCGACTGCGTCGATTTCGTCGATGAAGATGATGCAAGGACGCTTTTCACGCGCATCCGAGAACATCTCGCGCACACGGTTTGCACCCAGACTAACGAGCATCTCAACAAAGTCAGAGCCTGATATCACAAACACAGGCACGCCACACTCTTTCGCCAGTGCAGTGATAATGAGGGTCTTGCCGTTGCCGGCAGATCCTTCGAGCAGGACCCACTGGGGCAGCTTACCGCCGAACTTCGACTTCTTATCTTCCTCTTCCTTGCGTATCGTCTTGACGGCATCTGCCTGTTCGACGATCTGCCGTTTCAGCTCACGAAACTGCGAGATCGCTTCTGGAATACCCGCTAAGTCTTCGAAGCCGCGGATGTTGATCGTCTCAGGATCGACCCACTGCCCGAACGTCTTGTCGACCACGCCTTGCGGAGCATACCTTCCGCTCACTGCCAATCTGTAAAACCAATTTCTCTTTATGAGTCCCATGACGGATTCCTCAGCGCCCTACTGGTCGCCAACAGATAGTTGAAGAAGTGCCACTTTGGTCTGCCGTCTGATCCATAAGACAGCAGACACGGTCAGGTTCATGCAGACTCGTTCCTGAGCCGGCTGTGACGGTAGCCGTAGGAAAAATAGATCAGCAGACCAAGCGGGCAACTGACCAGATACACCTGGCGCACCATCGGGTTCAGATAAAAGATCAAGACGACGCTGCAGGTAGCGACGACAAAGGCGGAGAGGTAATCGACCCAGGTCGAACCGGGCAATCGTAGCGAGCCCAAACCTACAGCGAGAAAGGCCACGAGTGTGCCCAGCACCATCATCTCGGAGATCTCCGCGAAAGGAACGACCGCGGCAAAAATGGCGCAAATGACGCCAGTGACAATGATTCCAAACTTGAGATCTTCGAACTTTTGCGGCAACATGCCATCTTCGGCCATGTTTCTGAAGATTCGTGGCGCGCCTTGAATCATCACAAAAACTACGTTGAAGAGCCCGATTACCGCTCCTATGGCAATCATCCTGGCGACAAAACCATGACCACTGGCAATCAAAACTTTCGCCAGAGGAGCAGCCGATTCATCGCCCGAAAACAGCGAATTTGGAATCATTACGCCGGTGGCACTTGCACTGAAACTTGGAGCGAGCCCGGTCAGAACAAGAAAGACAAGCAAGTAGAGAACGGCGACGCCAATCACACAGACGAAAGTGGCAATCTTCGTATCTCTCAAGCTCTTCGACTCGCGCGCAAAAGTGTATAGTGCATCGAAGCCGACGAATGGAAAGACGAAAAGCGCCGCTCCCTGCATGACTCCACTCCAGCCGACCGGCAAAAATGGACGCCAGTTTTCACTGTCCACAGAAGTTGCGCCGGCACCAATAAACAGAGTCAAAAGTGCCAATTTCAGAACTACCATGACAGCGTTTATCCAGGCCGGCTTACGTGTTCCTGCCACCACAAGCAGTGTCGTGACCGTCAATATGCAAGCAACGGCAATGATGTCTATGCCGAAACGTCCGCTTTTCGACCAGCCCGTCCAGAACTCCGGCAGACCGAATGTAAAAGCAGTGCGCAGATACTCGCTGAATCCAATCGCTACGGCAGCCGTGCCCATGAAATATTCAATGAACAGCCCCCACCCTACCACCCAGGCAACCAGCTCACCCAGTGTGTGATAGGAATATGAGTAAGCCGAGACTCCGGTTGGCAGAAACGACGAAAAGCGTTCGTAGCGATTGCCGACCGCGCAGAAATAGATGCTCGTAACTGCGATAGAAATGATTCCCGCAGGTCCTGCCAGCGAAGCAATGCGACCGGGCATGACGAATATCCCGGCACCAATGGTGGCACCTATACCGAGCAATGCCAGCAAAAGCCAGCCAAGGTGCCGTTCCTGGTGAATAAATTCCGAGCCGGCATTGCTGACTTGATGGGGAAGAGTCGCCGTCAGGCGAGAGAAAAGATCATTCATCAGTACTCCAAAATTTGTAGGTCAGCGTTGTAAGACAGAGATGCCTGTGAGAGCGCACCTCTGTCTTGGTTTAATGAATCGCCGCACTAGAGCACGACAGCGTTTTGTTGAAACGCAGCCGACTCTACTCAGCGCCGTTGGCTAGTGACAGACCCTCATAACGCGCGCGCAAACCAGCGATTCGGTTGTCCAGGTACGTACGCGTAGCAAAGTCCAGAGGCGCAGGTGCCCAGCTGTAGGGGTCCTTTGCGACTTCGGCAAGGAGCTTTTCCAGACTGCCGTCGTCCCACGTCGGATGTGCTTGCACTTCCTTCATGGCAGCAGCGAACAGCTCGGCAAAACGATCCTGCCGCATGATCTTACCTTCAAGCAGCTCCCAGAACATCGTCCAGACGGTCTCCGAACGGATAAAGAGGTTCATTATCCACCAGGTTTTCGCGTACAGCACTTTAGTCTTGAGGTTGCATTCCGCATCGATCAGATCCTTCTGCGCAGCGCCCATTTCGGTCGAAGCAGTCATGCCGCGTTGACCAAGTGAGATCGGACCCAGCTTTTCAGAACCGTACCAGCGCCCGATAGCCCGGTAGATGTTCTGACCGACAACTTCGAAATCATTGTCGGGACCCGAGTCTTTCACGTTCAGGAAAACCAACTGCGCCGCACTGCCGCCGAAACCACAGACAGCGTCGGCATCAACCTCCTCCAGGGTTTTGCCGAAAGCATCACGGTCTGGAGTTTTGAAGGTCAAACCACCGGTGCGTCCTCTCGGCTCTACTGCAATGAAGCGCACGATTTCGTCAGTCCGGCCGAGGAAACGCTCGAAGGCAATCGCCAGAGCATGCCCAGCTTCGTGCACCACAGTGTTGAAGATTTCGTCGAACGTCAAGTTCACTTCCGTCTTCAAACCCATCAGATGCCGCAGCAAGCCCTCAAAGAAGTCTTCCTGACTGACCTTGGACTTAACCGCTGCCTCGATTTGCTCCTTGCTGTAGTTTTTGGCTCTCAGCAGCTCCGCTTCGCGCTCGGCAAGCTCCTCTGCGTAAAGC
>RXJR01000041.1 GCA_003963305.1 Candidatus Melainabacteria bacterium
AATGACTTAAATGTTCAATGCTTTGAGCCGAGGGGCAATGCGGAAACGACAGGTCGGCGCTGACCAGAAACCGTAGCAGAGAGCCCGGTGCGCGTGACGGACTGACTGAAGCGTGCATAAATACTGAGTCCCTCGAAAGGACAGTCAGGCAGTAGTAAAGACACCACCGCGAAGCGATTCGGGTGGTGTTTTTATTTGGAATATCATTTGGTATTGCATCTTTGATCCAGAATGTTCACCATCTTCGCGCACTTGCGATTCAAAATTCGCTGTTTACGCCGACTAAGTTGCAGGACGCTATTGGGCGTTTGGGTTTCGTCCAGGCTGATCCGATACGCTCTCCAGCTACAGCTCAAGATCTAATTCTCAGGCAACGCGTCAAAAATTATCGCGTTGGTGACCTTGATAGAAAATACGCATCACTAAATCTTGAGGAGGACTATCTGTATGCCTACGGTTTTCTTCCCAACGAAAATTGGCAGCTGTTGCATCCGCGTAAGTCCGATGCTTTGTCGGCTGTCGAACAGAAAGTACTATCCGTGGTGCGGAAGTATGGTGCCATGCATCCTCGTGAACTTGAGGAGCACTGCGGCAAAGAGCGTGTGATTAATGCCTGGGGTGGCTACTCCAAAGCTACTACTCATGCGCTAGAACACCTTCATCGGCGTGGTTTGTTGCGAGTGGTCAGACGCGAGAAGGGTATACGTATTTACGAGGCTAATTTAAACAAGACTGTTGCGCTGTCGGAAGAGGAGCGTAGTGTACGTCTGGTGAAATTGGTGGCCAATATTTTTGCGCCTTCACCGCTTAGAACTTTGCAGAGTCTGCGCTTTTCTAGACCGGAGTCCTGCAACGTGCGGGAGGTTCTTGCTAAGCTGGTTTCAAGTGGTGATTTGAAAACGGTTGATGTCGATAACGTCAGGTACGTTATTCCGTCTCACCTGGTGCCCACTGCAGGTGCGCATTATGAGCCACCGCGGGTGGTGAGGTTCCTGGCTCCATTTGATCCGCTCGTCTGGGATCGAAATCGTTTCGAGTTGTTTTGGAACTGGAGTTACAGGTTCGAGGCTTATACTCCCGTTGCAAAAAGGGTCCGTGGATATTACTCTTTGCCTCTCTTGTGGAGAGACGACATTATTGGTTGGGCTAATGTCGGAAACTTAGATGGTCGGCTCGACGTTGAGACGGGTTTCGTTAGCCGACGACCTCGTGATTCAAATTTCAAATCTGAATTGGCAAAGGAAATTGAACGAATGAGGCACTTCCTGCGGATACAGGAGTAGCCAGCTTTTGCTAATGGTTCGCCTGAAGGACCAGAAAGACAGAGCTTTGGCTTTGGCTCTAACCGCCTCTCAGGTCTGTCTGGTTTGCTTTCTGCAGTTGGTCGATTTTAGCTTGAGTATCGGGCTGATTTAGCAAATCCTCAATGAACTTGGCGACAACTGCCAGATTGACAGTGCCATTACCTACTCCTGCCGTGTTCACGCCTATGACCTCGCCTCTGTTGTTGACGAGTGGTCCCCCGCTGTTCCCATGATCGATTTTGGCAGAGTGCTGTAGATACAACTTCGGCAAATCAGGGTCGCGTGGATTTTTACCTCTTAATTTGTCGGACGAGATAAGACCTTCGGACATAGAGCCAGCCACGCCCTTTGGACTACCCAGCGCGTAAACCGGTTCGCCTACAGTCAATGAGCCAAAGTCGGTGCGCATCGGCAGTGTTTTTGCCTTTGTGCCTGGAACGTAAACAAGAGCAAGATCGTGTTCCTTATCGGAAGCGATTGGCTTGCGTGTCAACTCATACTTGGCCGGATCGTCGGTGATTTGCGCTGTACCACCCATGTAGCCAGCTACTCCAAGGTCTCCATTAGAGACGACGTGGTAGTTCGTGACCACGATATCCGGGCGTACGAAAAATCCGCTTCCTGTTGCGACAGTGAGATACTTTTCCAGCACGCCGCGAATTTCTGCACGTTTAACGCCGTTTGAGTCAATCAAGGAAATGACTGGTGTGGTGCCTGAAAGTTTAATGATCGCCGGTATCTTGCCTCGGGAGGTAACAACGATTCCTCCTGCTGCAGATACTGCTTTGCCTTGTTGATACAGGTGCGGCTGGTCGTCATCATCAAGAACGGCGAGAATTGGACTTTCAGGATCGCTTATCGAAACCAGATCGTATTTTGGAATTGAAACTTGATACGCCTTTGTCTGAATTTGCAGGGTGACGATGGAAGGTCCGCATGTTTTGAAAATTTCGTGCGGACTTAAAACTTGCTTTGGCAACTCCGGCATCGCTATGCGGAAACCCGTATTGGTTCCGGTTTTGTTGTCTGATGATGATTGTTTGAGCGGGTTTGCCATGAGAACAAAAACTAGCGTTCCTACCGCAAATATCGAACCTACCAGCGCCGCAATCTTGACGTTATTTGAAATGGGTTTCTTTTCGGTGTAAACGATTGGCACCGGCTGCGGTGCAGTGCTATTCCCTGACGAAAGTGCATTGCCCCGGTCGCCATCGTTTTGACCTAGATTGCCGCGGTCACCTCCGGGCACCCGGTCTGGGGCGGCAGGCATGAGTGGATTGCCGAACATGTCGTAGCTCGCAGCTACTTGCGAAGGCATCGTGTTGCGCACCTGATCCTCTTCAGGAGGTTGACCTCGATCTGGTAAACGTTCTCCATCTGAAGGTACTTCTCCGCGGTCTTGCGACATATTAATATCCTTTTGCGAGGGATCTGGGTGCTTTTACTTGTCTTCTACATTCTTCAATGCTGTTTTATAGTCTTCCACATTACTGTCTAGTCGCTCTGAACTCGCGAAATCACTTTTGGCGTCGCTAAAGTTTTTTCTCGCCTCATATATTTTTCCACGGCCGTAGAACGCATCAGCGTTGGTTGAATCAAGAGCGATAGCCTTTGTGAATGACTCCTTTGCTTCATCCATCTTGTCCTTGTTATTCTTTGTAAGTCCTTCTTTTGCGTAGCTCAAGCCCATCAGTGTGTGTGCCTTGGAACGGATTTTGGCATCTACCTTATCGTCGTCTGAAACCAGCAGAAACTTCTTTCTGGCATCAAAAGATTTGCCCAATTTCTCTGCGTCGATGCCGTCTGTGAGAATCGACTCGGGCGTCTCATGCTTCATCGACGTAAAAACTCCGAATCCGACGAGCGCTATTATGGCAACTGTTGCCAGTGATCCCACTGCAATTTGAGCCGGTCCCAGCTTACGTCCGTATCTTGATATACCGTCGCTTTTAGGTTGCTCAGGTTTATTCTCTGGCTCATTTCCAGTGTCTGCAAAAAGACCGCCGCGATCGCTCTCTTTCTTTGTTGTTTCAAATAATCGGCCCCGATCGCCCAGGGTTTGATCGTCAATCGGTTTGAACAGTCCGCCCCGGTCGCCCACGCCTGCAGAGGCCGGTTTCTTTGCTTGGAAAGCTTCGGGTGGATAGAGGACCGGTTTGTCCGGGTGAAAATCTGGAATTTGCTCGACATCGTACTGCAGAAGGTTTTCCACAGTGGTGGCATATGTTCTGAGTGTTTTATCCTCGTGACTTTTTAGGATGTCGAAGGTCTTAGATCGGTTTGGATGCTCAAAATCGCTCTTGCTGAAAATCAAATGTTTATCTGCAATGTTGACCAGCTTCCATAGCTCTTTATCTTCACCGAGTCCAACCAGAGTTGTGTACATAACCCAGTTTGAAAAATTGTCCAGATAACGACCGAAATGATTGTCGGTGCGACCAGGGTGTTGATAGTGTTCAAGACCGCGCTCATTGCTTTTTCTGCCTGCCAGTCGAGGTACGAACATGCCGTCATAATCGATCAGCTTGATTTCATCATCCAGGACCATGACGTTACCGTGGCTTAAGTCACCGTGCGCGATTCCGACCTTGCGCAATGAATGTGACATTTCAAACCACTTATCGGCAAGACGGCGCAATTTGGCTTGATTTTCCAGATTTCGCTCGAGGTACTTGTCTAGCTGTTCTCCTTCACACCAGTCCATCTTGAGGATTGGAAACCATTCGCCTTGTACTTTTATTCCTTTCGGCAGAAACTCGAAATTGACTGTATAAGGCAATCCCAAACCAAGCAGGTCCCGACTGATTGCTGCATATCTTTCTTGTTGGTCTGGAATCTCTCTCAGGAAGCAGCGGACCGCCACTTTGCGCCGCGGACCCTGCAACATGTAGACGCTTGCAAAGTTGCCGCTGCGTACTGCCGGAGAGCCGTAAGGATCGTACTCAGGCTCTCCTTCTTTGAGCTCGCTGTCTTCGAAATTCAAATGCGGATTTTGGATCGACTCATCGTAATCCGCTGCTACCGGCCAATTCGACACGCTTCAGTCCCGATCCTCAATACGCTCACCCAATTCAAACATGATTTTATACCCTTCTAAAATGTCCTGCACTAAAAGCTAATCAGCAAAGGCTCGCCAGGATATAATGTGCACTGCTTCCAGCTTTCTCCGGTGTTCTCTTATCAGGAGTTTATCTAGTGCCATACGACGCCCAAATAAGCCGCACCAATCCCGCTGCCATTATCTGTTTAGTCGACCAGTCCGAGTCGATGGAAGATGGTATCAAAGGCGATTCAAGCAAACGCAAATGCGATGGCGTCGCGGAAGTGTTGAATCGATTTTTACACAGCCTTGTAATTCGCTGTACGATTGGTATGGGTGAGGTTTTCCCATACTATTACATCAGCTGTATCGGCTACGGTGCTCAGGTCGGTCCCGCTTTTGTTGGAAAGTTTCAGGGTGCCGAATCGGTCTGTATTTCAGACCTGGCGCAGGCGGCCCGGATCGATGTAAAGACGATCCAGCGGCCGGAAGGTGTTGAAAAAATACGCACGAAGGTCTGGTTTGACCCGGTTGCGAATGGTCGGACGCCGATGTGCGCTGCATTTAAGAGCGCCCAGAGGATTGTGGAAAAGTTTGTCGCACAATATCCAAATTGTTATCCACCCATGGTTTTGAATATCACAGATGGTGATTCGACAGACGGAAATCCTAGTGAAGATGCCGAGAATCTGAAACGGATCCAGACCACGAATGGTAATACGTTGGTCTTCAACGTCCATGTATCGTCGACAAATGCCCCAAGCATCATATTTCCCAATGGTGAAGGGCAGTTGGCTGATCCCTATGCTCGGATGCTGTTCCGCATGTCCAGCCCTTTGCCGACGAAGATGCAACAAACGAGCAAGGAACTTCGTTTTGAAATCGCTGATGGAGCAAGAGGATTTGCTTTCAATGCTGACCTGACCTGTTTGACCAGTCTGCTTGAAATTGGTACGCGAGGACAAAATACGGTTTCTACCGTCTAGGTAATCAGGGTAGCGCAACCAGGGTAGGCAGCCAGGTAGGCAACCAGAGTAGGCAGCCAGGGTAGGCAACCAGAGTAGGCAGCCAGGGTAGGCAACCAGGCTAGGCAGCCAGGGTAGGCAACCAGGCTAGGCAGCCAGGGTAGGCAACCAGGCTAGGCAACCAGGGTAGGCAATCAGGATTCAGCTTTTGAGGCGAAGTTTTGCTTCGACTCTATCGACTGTCGGCAGAATCCAGCTGGTATCGAGGGTAGTGGCAGGTTTGAGTACATCCGGCTTTTCCATAATCTGAGGTTTTGGCTCAGGTGGAGAGTGAACGACAACTACAGCGGACTTCTCGGGCTTGTCTACATGTTTGACGACCGCTCGCGCGCGCAGAGGCTTTTTCTGAGTGTATGCGGGCATGTGCACGTTCTGCTGCTGCTGCTCTGAACTGGCGTCCGAGCCCGTATGATAAGCCGATCTGGGTGTGTATGAGTGCTGATATGTCGGAGGAGTGTAAGCCGGTTGCTCAGGTGGGGGAGTCTGTTCAGCATGCCTGGTCGGTACTCTCATAGTCGATGGGTCGATGTTGTAGTAGTTCGAGCCAGGGCTGCCGCTCGCAGCTGGTTGGTACGTTGGAGCATCCGGAGGCGCCTGGTGATATCCGCCGCCTGAATAGCCGCTCCCCGATGAACCGGCCGCTTCATTACGGATTTGTACACCCCTTCGAACGATATTGGCGCCCTGCTGCACCCATTGCTGCCAACCTCTGGCGTCTGCATCGATCGGGCGGGACAATCCCCCAATCAGTATGCTGACTGACACTAATACTCGTGCTCGACTAATCTTCACCAGGCGTGGACCTTCTGAACTGACCTCTTAACATTATAGATCCTGGTCAGATCTGGCGCATTTCCATGAAAAATTTAACTAATTCAACGGGGCTGAAAGTCGAATGAAAGAGAGACCCGTTGGTGTTCTCAGCCGCCCTGTTGCGCCCTGAATATGAGGATTACAATCGTGAGCAGAATCAAGGCAGCCAGGATTATGCCAAGTATGAGGATAAGCTTGTTCGTGTTTGCTTCAGATGGATCCGGCGAACTCGAACTCGAAGTTTGCCAATTTGGTTGTGACTGATCTTGCGAAATTGATTGGCCCGTCGAATCCGAGGTCGTTTCCTGGTTTCTGGTGATGGGACTTTGTGATTGAGCAAAATTCGTAAGATTTGTCTGTTTTGTCGGATTCGTATGGTGTGTCGGACTTGTAAGATTCGTCTGGTATGTTGGGCTTGTAGGATTCGGCTGGTATGTCGGGCTCGTAGGATTCGTTTGGTTTGCTGGGTTCGTTTGGTTTGCTGGGTTCGTTAGTTGACTTGGGTTGGACGTTGAATTTGTTAGCCGATCCGGTGGCGATTGGGGATGGACTGGCGTGCTTGTGTTAAGCCGTGGAGGAGCTACAAGCGGGATGTCTTCGACTTTATTTGTGGACTCGTTTGGTTTACTTGGCTTACTTTGATTGACGATGACTTGATCTGGCAGCGCCGGTTTGAGGGAATCATAGCCAAATAGGTCACTGCCGGGCATGATCATTGCATTTGGATTCATTCGACCGCGGGAATTACTCTCTTGCGCTGGAGTCAGCAGGTTATCGTTGTGCTCGCTGCCGCCGGTCAGCAAGACGACCGGATCCGCGTGTCCCAGCTCTGCGCTAGGCTGAATGGCGTCTGGTCGAATATTTAGTGTGGGTTCCGACGGCATCGGCAGCTTGGGCTGCGGTGTCGCATTTGGTGCCGGACCTGGCGTGGATGTTGCTGGAATTGTTGGAGCTGTTGCTGCCGTTGGCGTTGCTGGAGCTGGTGTTGTTGGAGTTGTTGGTGAAATTGGAGCTGGATTCGTTGGAACTGTTGGTAAGTTCGGAGCTGAATTTGGTGGATTTGTTGGCGAAGTTGGTGTTGGTGTTGGTGATTGTGCAATCGGTACGGTATGTTCGTATCGTTGAGCTAGTTCGTTCTCCTGAAGCGCTTTTTGGGCGCTCGCAGGAATGACCCACGTAGTGTTGTTGTTACTTTCAAGAAGGGACTTTGCCAGTTCTGCCCCGAAGTCAGACATCGAGCCAAAGCGCTCATCCGGATCCTTCGCTAGAGCCTTGAAGACTACGCGTTCAAGAACCGGAGATAGGGAAAGGTCGGGACGTATCTCACCGAATGGTTTCGGCATTTCGCGCACATGCATCAACACAGTTTCCATGGCGTTGCGGCCGAGTAGAGGTGGACGGCCAGTCAGACAGTTGTAGATAACGCAGGCCAACGCATAGATGTCTGTTCGTGCATCGATTGCAGAACCGCTGCATTGTTCAGGACTCATATACGCAGGGCTACCGAAAACCTCTCCGCTGGCAGTAAGTTTTGCTGCACCGCTTGCTTCTCTTTCCAGCAATTTCGCAATACCAAAATCAACAACTTGAGCAATTTCTTGCCCGTCGTCTCCGATGGATACAATCAGATTGCTTGGCTTGATGTCTCGGTGAACAACACCTTTGTTGTGTGTGTGTGCTAGCGCGTTGCATATTTGCGTGAATAAATTTACGCAACGCGCAGGTTCCAGAATCTCATGTTCAGCGATCAGGTCGGCAACAGTCTTTCCTTCGAGAAAATCCATAATCAAGTACGGAATTCCTTGAGGAGTCAGACCGAAGTCGTGCACTGTGATGATATTGGGATGTTTCAAAAGACTTACAGCTTTCGATTCCAGCTGAAACCTTTGCAGCATTACGTTGTCATGTACAAGTTCGGATCTGAGAAATTTAATGGCGACATACCTGTCCATCATTAAATGCTTAGCTTTGTAAACGGCACTCATGCCGCCGCGGCCCAGTACCTTAGTAATCTGATACTTTTCCAGGAATGTGGTGCCAACCAGCGGATCAGACCCTGCGGCAAGCAAAGAACCGTCATTTGGGCAGTGTGTAATTTCGTCTTGTGTCTCGAGCCCACAAGCCAGGCAAACCCTTGTCGTCTCTTGCGCAGAACTACTCATTACATGCTCCTGCCTGTTAATTTGCCCAGTTTGATAGGCATTTACGCTTTATTCTGGCAGAGTCAGCGGGTAGAAAGGAATAGTGCGAAAATGATGGTCATGTTGGTGTACATACAGAGGAGCCGGTTGTGCGGATCGCGTGTCAAACTTTCTGTTTGCCAAAGGCAGGTAGGAGTTTTGTCGACTGCGAAGACGCATACTTTCCGGGTGAACTGGATGGCACGCAGTTGTATGAAGTGGCCCAAGAAGGCGTTGATTTATTCAGAACCTCTGTAAGCGATGGCGCCACCGATTCCATATTTTCTAAGTTATGGGCTCAATTGCTAGCTTTTGGTTACGGTGCGGGCAAGTGGGAATCGGATATTACTGCTGAAACAGTAATCGAAGAACAAAATGCCTGGTCTGACTTTGTGGCTAAGCAGCAGCTGCCCTGGTACGCAGAAGAGAAAGCTGAACTTGGCGCCTTTGCTGCTTTCGTTGGATTGACATTGTACGAACGGTCGAAACGTTGGTCTGCTATGGCCATTGGCGATTGCTGTGTGTTTCAGATTCGTAACGGCGAATGTATCAGCTCTTTCCCAATTGCTAGCTCGTCTGCATTTTCTAATTTTCCACTTCTGCTTTGCAGTGTGCCTGAGCGGAATGGCAATGTTTTTGATAGCAAGAAAGTTGCTGTCGACGGCAGTTGGCAATCCGGGGACTTGTTTTTGCTGATGTCAGATACGGTGGCATGTTGGTTTTTGAGTCAAATGGAAGCAGGCTTGACTCGTTCAGCGGTAGAATCACTTGATTCTATCCACTCATTGGACGCATTCGTATCTCTTGTTAACCATGCCCGTGCTACCAGAGGCAGTGACGGAAATTTTTTGATGCGCGACGATGATGTTACGGTTACGTTGGTCAGGGTCGTTGATAATATCGCGACACCTTTGCCCCGTAAATTCAGTGTAGATGCGCTTTCTGCGGCAGTCAGACCGACTGTAGAAATGGCGAAGCCGGCTGCTGGGGTGACGAAAGGAACTGGCGAGATGCCGAAAACGACCGTCGAGATGTCCAAAACGACTCCAGGCACAGGCGATCAAGGCAACAAAACCTCGGTTGTGTCGAATCCAAAATCTGAGTATCGCAGAGAGTCGCCTGGCAGTGAAAATCTTGTGCAAGAGGTCTCTACATCCGGAGGAAGTTATGCAACACGTAGCCGCGCTCGAAAAGAAGTAAATAAGCCTAATTTCGTAGTTATGATCGGCGCAGCACTCATCGTCGCTGCTTGTGCGATTTCTGCCGCCGTAATGTTCTCCACTAAAAAGTCTGACAAGCAAGTTCACCCCAATCATAAAGTTGAGTCAGCAGTCTCAACCCCATCGCCGGTTTTGCCGCCGAATAACGACGATACGTCTATCTCCAAAACGTCCGGGGCTCATCGTCACGTGAAGCGCAACTCGAAATCGACTGCCGGAAAGGTAAGCGACTCTGACGGACATCGTCGAGCACCTGTTGATGAGCTACCGGGAGAACATCGGGGATCTGTAGGTAGAGATAGTTCTGGTCAAAATGGATCTGCCGCTATAGAGAATGGCAGTGCTAGACCAGCGATCGGTAGCGATAGGGGAGCGAATGGCAGGGTTGGACAAGCAAACGGTAGGGTTGGACAAGCGAACGGCGCTACCCCAGCTGGAGCAACTGTCAGTAACAAACCGAACAACGCACCACAACGAAATATACAACAGTCATCAGGTCGGCAAATGCCACGTACCGCCCCCGATCGAAGCTTGCCGCCTGTCGCGCCTGAACGAGGGACGCAGGTACCATCATCACCAGACCAGGGTCAGATGCCCGTGACTGCACCGGATCGCAACTCAGCGATTCCAATTCCACTACCAGATCATGTTCATCAGGAGCGTGGTGGCATGGATCGCATGCCTTCAATCGGTAGTTTCCATCACGGACGTTCTGGAAGTCGTCCTTCCGGCGCAGTTGCGCAGCCTCGGGAGAAGACCGGTTCGGATGCTGGCAAATCGGACATGCCGGAAAATCTGAAGAACTAGTGTCCATATGTATTTGGCATCCATGTACAATCGCTTGTTTTTGCTAGCCTGTCTCGTCACCGAATGTGGTGCGCAAGCAGTAGTCGCTAACTTGTCGTTACGTAAAGAACCACAGGTTTCATCTTCGGTTGGTTAAAGTAAAAAAGGGGAGCAGCGCCCCCCTCTTTATTAATCCTGAGCTAGTGTGCTCTAAAATCCAAGGTAGTTGCGCACTGTGTTCAGTAATCCTGGATTGGAAGTATGCAAATAGTCGAGAAACAGCGGATCGTTATACGTATTCCAG
The DNA here is from genome assembly GCA_003963305.1 of Candidatus Melainabacteria bacterium. Lineage (NCBI taxonomy): Bacteria > Bacillati > Candidatus Melainabacteria > Candidatus Melainabacteria bacterium. The sequence goes on from RXJR01000041.1 coordinate 10,673, forward strand.
TTATAAGAGCCGTTCCAATTATTGTGGTGATATGCCAGCCACTGAGCGCGCATCTGAGCGTCTAGTTCTTTTTGGCGCTCGCGGGAAATGCGGTTCCAATTGTTTCTGTAGAGCGTTCTCTGTCCGTTCCAGTCGTTATTCCACATCGCTTTTTGGTGTCGATAATGGCGATCGTAGTGGCGGTCGTAATCACGGTTGTAATTACCTTTGTAGTTATCGTTTACACGAACGTTGATGTCGCGATGATCCCAGTCGTTTCTATGGTTGTCGTAGTGATGACTATGTTCAGCAAGTGCCGGTGCCGAGCTCAGGACGGACAGAAGCACCAGGCTACCCATCAAGCTGTTCTTGATCGAATTCATATAACCCTCCAGAATCGCATTTTACCTCTGAGCTATGACGAGTCAGTTGTGCCATTGTTCCAGAAAAGTCTATGGGCGCCTCTGTCCGCTTGACAATATGACTGGCGGTTGTACATTGTGCGAATTGAAGGATTTGCCCATGAATTTCTTCCGATATCGGAAAAAATTCGATAACCCGAAACCGATTTCTGGAAGTGCAATTCGCCGACTTTTCCAAAATTGGGGACATTTCTCAAATCATCAATGATGAGTAGGCTAATTCTCCAACCAAAATTGTCCTCCAGAAAACTTTCACTTCACAGATGTCAGGTGTGCAACACATTTGCATCTACTATCGGATATCTAAAAGAGTTAACCTGGATAACCGATCTGATCGTGAGTTTGCTGTGGAATATCAGACTGAGGTAACACACGCACGGCATCCAATTGGAGTTCCTTTGGCTTCCCATTCTCTCGAAAAAATCAAAAGTTCGAACCACGAGGACGCTGCTGAGTCGTCCTTTTTCATTGGCGAAAAGCCTATCTCCTCTGAATTCGAAGGTCGCTACGAAATAGTCGAGGAAGTCGGCAAAGGTGGAATGGGCGTTGTCTATAAAGCTCGCCAGCCCGCGTTGCAAAAATTGTATGCAATAAAAATGTTGCACTCCGTGCACAATAACGAAACTATTTTGCGCTTCGAACGAGAAGCAAAAGCGATCAGTAAATTGGATCATGTCAATCTGATTACATCGCATGATTTTGGTGTCTCTTCGGACGGACGTCCATACATGGTTATGGACTTCATTGAAGGAACATCTCTTGCTCGCACGATTGAGTTGCAGCGTAAGTTGCCGCTTCGCCAGGCTTTGGAAATTTGCATTCAAGTTGCCCGTGGCATGGCCTATGCGCATGCCCAGGGGGTTTTGCATCGTGATTTGAAACCAGGAAATATCATGTTGATCGATCAGCCTGATGGTTCTAAATTGGTGAAAATTATTGATTTTGGCATTGCAAAAGTAGTCGAGGCGAACGATCGTCATGATTTGACGCGAACAGGCGATGTCTTTGGCAGTCCCTACTACATGAGCCCTGAGCAAGCCGTTGGTCGTGGAATAGACGAGCGCTCTGATATCTATTCTCTTGGCTGTGTTATGTACGAGATGCTGACTGGAGTTGTACCGTTTCGAGGTGCGTCCGCTTTTGAGACATTGTATGCGCATCTAAACGAATCAGTGCCTGCTTTGAGAGTGAATGCACCAGGCGAAAATTTCCCAGCCGCAGTTGAAAAAGTTGTTTCTAAAGCGTTGGCAAAAGATCAGAAAGATCGTTGGCAGACTATGCCGGAACTCGAGCATGAGTTAACCGGTATTTTAAAGATATTGGATTCACCGCTAAAAACTCTTTTGCACCATCTGGACTTCGAATCATCGCCTGTCAGTAAATTCAAACTGACCCACGTAATTGCTGTCGCTGCCGCTTTGACTACAGTCATTGTCGCCGGCATTTCCTTCTGGCCAGCGCCTGCTCCTCCCGTTAAGGAAAAACAAGAGCTCAGTGGTAAGGAGTACTTGAAAGATCAAAAACTCGATGATCCCAATGAGCTGGCGAGGTCTATCATCCTGAACGGTACATCAGAAGTATCACTTGAATCTCTTGATTGTTCTGATGAAGCTCTCAAATGGTGCAAAGAGCGCAACGATGTGATCAGGTTAGATGTGAATGGCACGAGTATCACAGGGGTTGGACTTAAATACGTAACACACTTGCCTCTGCAGATATTGCAAATGAGCCAGACTGGAGTATCGGATCTTCAGAATCTTGCATTCATTAAAACCCTGGAAAATATTGAGCTGAATAGAACTCTTATCAAAACCAGGCATTTACGTTCTCTGATTGGACTTCCCAAGTTGAAGGTTCTTAAGATCGAGGAGAATAATCTTAATGACGACTGCATCGATCAGATCGTCCAAATGCCGAACCTTGAATATCTATCTCTTTGTCATAACTCTGGTATCACTGACGATGGCGTCAATAAATTGATGAGTTTGAAGAAATTGAAGGGTCTGCGACTGGGATCGTTGCGCATTGGTGATGACGGATTGCGCAATATAGAAAGGCTAAAAAACCTGCGCAGTCTCGATCTGAATGGTACCGATGTCACCGACAAAACGTTGGCAAAACTTAGCCGTATGCCGCTGCACGAACTATATTTGAGCGGTACTAATGTTACTGACGAAGGCGTCCGCCAGTTGGTAAATTGCGGTACGCTGGACCATTTGACGTTGAATTCCTGCCCGAAAGTAAGCAAGGGTGTTGTAAGCCAGCTTCGTTCGAGTTTGGCTCACTGCAAGGTTGACCACTTCAAGACATCACGATTCCACTGATCTCACCTGAAGCTGTTCCGACAGAACATAAGAAGGTTTGCGCGATGCACGGATACCAACGGATACCCGCGTCAGCCGCGATACACGGATACCTGCGTCACCCGCGATACACGGAAACCCGCGTCACCCGATGTACACGGATACTAGTAGCGTCCGCGACACCTGCATGGATCTGGCGTTGATAGTTTCTTGGTTATAACGATTGCGCTCGTGCCCTCATAGAGCTGATTGGAGTTTTCAAAACACCGTAAACGGATTCTCGGCTGCCAAGAGTCACAGCGGCTGTGGCTTCTGGCCGTTTTGTCGAGGACCAGCTCAAACTAGTGTTCTGGTAGGAGAGTGCCGGCTGAGTTGCGGTGCTGTAAGTAAGGCTGGTGGATGTGCGCGCAGCCGTTGGCGGCAGTGCCTGAGCTACGGCTATTTTTGGTTGCGGATGACTTACTGCAGGCAACGGAACGAAGTTTGGTTTGATGTACTGTGGACCTCGGGTGATTATCGGCGGTGCTGCGGTAGCGCCCTTTGAAGTGGTTCTGGTTGTGTTGCATACGCGCTTTGTCATGGGCTCCCAGTAATAATTTCCGAGGTTGGGAGTGACGCTTGTAAGTTCATGTTGCCATCCCGCCACTCTATAGGTCGTGACGGTCGAGTGAACTGTAGTAGTGGGACGTGATGTGTGAGTTATCAGATCGCCAGGATTTGCGAGACACTTTTGCTGTGCGGCGCTGCAAATCACCGGTAAAACCAGTAAAAGGTAAACTCTGTTGCTGAGTAATCTCATCTCTGATTGTCTCCTTCACAGGATCTACAAAATCGAAAATCTAAGACGCTTCGAAGAGCCAGCTTGGATTGTCTAGTAAAGCCACCGGCGAACTTCAGCTTCGCGGTGACGATAAAATTATGCGATTCAAAAGTGACCAAATTGTTTCTTCCTGGACTTCTTTAAAAAGAAAGTTCCCAGGGGTGCATTAGCCTCTGCCTGTTAATAATTCGCTATGGAATCTATTCTGCTGCGTACATTATTCCGCTGTGTACCTTATTCCGCTGCGTACATTATTCTGCTGCGTACATTATTC
>RXJR01000042.1 GCA_003963305.1 Candidatus Melainabacteria bacterium
TCCGGCGTCACCTGTGTCGAATCAACCAGTGTTGAACTGACTTCCGGCGTTATCTGTGTCGAATCAACCAGTGTTGAACTGACTTCCGGCGTCATCTGTGTCGAATCAACCAACATCGAACTTACTTCAGGCAGTACTTGATCTGAATTAACGAGAACCGCGCTGAAATCTGGAATTAGCTGATCAGAATTGACCAGAACAGAGGCCGGCTCAGGCACTACATTCGGTGCAACCAGCTGAGCGCCTACGGAGTAAGAATCCGAATCTGATTCGACTGGCGAAGGAGCGAATGCGGGAGACTCAGCCACAGCTCGAGACTCTGCTTCGCTACGCGCCTTGAGCTGTCGTTCAGCAGCCAGCGCTTTGTACTCGAAAGCCTCTAAAGCATGGTTCGACTTATCATCACCATCACCCTGGCGCGACTTCAATATCTGCTTTTTGCTATTAATCCTGTTCATAAAAGCAGCTGAGGCGAATTCAGGACTCTCACCCAACGGCAGCTGCTTGCCCCTGGGCACAGACTGAACTAACTCTTCGCCAGATACAGTTTCGCGCAGCCGAACATCCAGAGACCTTTGCTTGCGGTCTTCGTTCAAAATATGCGCGGTGCCAAGAGCGGAGAGAATAAAGTAGACGGGCAAAAGAGTGAGCGGTCCAAAAACAAACATGAAAATCCAGAAGAACAGCATGGGCTTGGCAGCGCGTTCGACACCGAATGCATAGAAGTAACCTGCCCCAGTGTACGGAATCAGATTCAACAACCAGACTAAAGCGATACTCGGCTTTCGTGCAGGAGGCAACTCATAAACGGGCAAACGGTCATCGTTCAAATTCTTCACTCAGACCCCCACTCAACCTCGCCTGGCAAACCTCGACTGTCTCGTCTGTATCTGGAGTTGATAGTGCTACATCTTGGATTTGTTCTGCCCTAACTGAGTTCCGTCCAATCGCATTCGAGATGGCGCAGCTGATTTGGACTCGGCGCCAAATGCTTGCAAAATTCTTTTGGCATCAGCGTTATTGGCATCTTTATCGAGCACCGTACGAACCTCCTGAAGAGATTCATCAACTTGCCCCTTCTTATGCAATGCCACGGCCAGAGCCAACCTTGCTTCATTATTGTCAGGATTTATGTCGAGAGCCTTACGCTCCTCTGCGATCTGTCCATCCCAATCCTGCACCTCACCCAGAGCCAGTCCCAGCTGCATGTGTGTAATTTCATTGTCAGGTTCAAGATGGGTGGCGAACCGATATGACGTGATAGCCAGGGCAACGTCACCTTTACCAAGCGCTGCTTCGGCCAGGGCACGATAAGCTCCCGGTTCATTCTTATCCAACTCAGTCGACATTTGTGCCTCGACCAGAGCCTCATCAAAACGACCTTTCTTTGTCAGCGCGTTGGCAAGCACATAACGGGCGATAGCATTTTTCGGATCGACAGTAGTGGCTTCCTTAAGCACCGCAATGGCGTCGTCGAATCGGCCTTCTTCGTTATAGATCACACCAAGGTTGTTAGTAGCAGTTGCCTTAACAGTTTCGCTGTGCGGATCTTTCTTCAGAGCTTGTTGAAATTCAACTTCTGCCTTCTTGTAGTCTCCGGCCTTGAAGTACTCTTTACCGGAGATCAGACAATCAGTGGATGTTTTTATATCAGCGGAACAGGAAGAAAGCATCAGGGTGCAGCAAATCAACGACCCAAACAACTTTGTTCCAGTGAATATGTTCTTCAAATCAGTCATCAGCCGACTGGACATATTCGAGAGTACCCATAGAAAGTGCGCGTTCTAAACTCCACGTTTTATCGCATTTTAGCACGATCATTAAAACCTGGCTGCGGCTGCTCAGGTGCGGCATTACTCGAGAATTCGGCGCTCAGGCAGATTACTCCGCTCCGACTTGAGCCGGTTGCGGTGACTTCTTTTGCGGTTCCACGACTCTGACATGCAACTCGCCGAGCTGCTCAGATGACGCTACAGATGGTGCACTTGTCATCAAGCAACCGCCCGATTGAGTTTTCGGAAAGGCGATAACGTCACGAATGGATTTGCCTCCAGTCAGAAGCATCACAATTCTGTCCAGGCCCAGAGCGATGCCACCATGCGGAGGAGCGCCCGACTCAAGCGCTTCCAAAAGGAAACCGAACTTCTCGCCTGCAACCTCGAGATCCAAACCGATCGCGGTAAACGCCCGCGATTGAACTTCCTGACTATGAATTCTAATCGAGCCGCCGCCTATCTCCACGCCGTTGTAGACGATGTCGTAAGCTCTAGCCCGAGCTTTTTCCGGTGCACTCTCAAGCAGCTCCAGATCATCCAAATGAGGACTGGTGAATGGATGGTGAACAGCCATCAGTCTGCCTTCCTGCTCATCATATTCAAATAGTGGGAAATCAACGACCCACAACAGCTCATGTTTGTTTTCATCAATCAACTTCAACTCTTCAGCCAACTTCAAACGCAAGCGACCAAGAGTATTTGCCACTGCTTTCTCGGCATCGGCGACGAGCAAAAGTAAGTCTCCCTGTTTTGCAGAAGAAAGCGTTTTCATCTTCTCCAGTTCTTCCGGCGTCAGATGTTTATCGACACCAGATGAGCGAATAGTAGCCCCGAAGGCGACCCAGGCAAGCCCTTTGGCGCCAGTCGATTTAGCGAATTCCTGCCACAAATCGAGCTGCTTGCGAGAAACAGACTCCGCGCCACCATCGACAACAAGCGCCCTCAGCTTGCCGCCACCATCCGCGACACCACGGAACATTTTGAAATTGCAATTCGCTGCTACTTCGGTAAGATCCTTGATTTCCATTCCGAAGCGCGTATCAGGCTTATCACTGCCGAAGCGAGCCATCGCATCCGCATAGGTCAAGCGCTGAAAAGGCGGTTTCAGATCAACGCCTGTGCAGCCAAAAGCCTTAACCAGCAACCCTTCCGTTACAGCGATGATCTCTTCTTCATCGGTAAAGGAAAGCTCCATATCAACCTGAGTGAATTCAGGCTGACGATCAGCGCGCAAGTCTTCATCACGGAAACAGCGAGCGATCTGATAGTAGCGATCAACACCGCTAATCATCAAAGTCTGTTTAAAAAGCTGAGGTGATTGCGGCAAGGCATACCAGTTACCGGGGTTGAGTCGGCTTGGTACGAGGAAGTCACGAGCACCTTCAGGAGTAGCCTTGGTCAATATTGGAGTTTCGACTTCAATAAAATTGTGCTTGTCCAGGTACTGACGGATCTCTTGAGTGATGCGATGCCTGGTCAACAAATTGTTGGTCATCTCAGGGCGACGCAAATCCAGATAACGGTACTTGAGACGCAATTCTTCATTAACGGAACCTGCTTGATCGAGCTGGAAAGGAAGAGTTCGGCAAGTATTTAAGATTTCCACCTGGTCAGGATAAATCTCGATCTGCCCCGTTGGACTCTCTTTGTTCTCGCGTCCTTCAGGACGTTTCGTGACAGTGCCTCTAGCGGCGATGACAAATTCACTCTTGAGCGTGCAGAGTTTGTCGTGAATTTCCTTATTTCGATTCGGATCAGCGCAAATCTGCACCCGACCGGTGGAATCACGCAGTTCGATAAAAACCAGTCCACCCAGGTCCCGATTAACATGCACCCAACCGGCAACACAGACTTCTTGTCCAACATCATTCAAACTGACAGTGCCACAACGACGATTGCGTTTCAGACGGGAAGTGCTCACAACTCGCTCCTGTTCTCGTTTCCGAGGTAAGTCGAACAGCTGGCTGTGCGACTGATTGATTTCCAAACGAACTATTTTAGACCAGCCTGGCAAATTTACTGCTTCGGCGCCCGCAATTCCAAAGATCCATGTAGACTGGTATGGGGGCTCTTTACTACTGGCAAGGCGAGGTAATCCCAGTGAATACCGCAGTGCAACAGCACATAGAGAGATGTCGACAGAACAATTTCACAAGCCTCGAGTTGAGAGGTGAAGAAGTCGACGATGAGGTGCTGGCACATCTGCATGGGCACAAACACTTGAAAGAGCTTCACATTGTAGCGGCAGGCAAGGTTACCAACGCCGGACTGACCTATCTCGAAAATCTTCAAAACCTTGAATGGTTGAACCTCGACGGCGTCGCAATCAACGACAAAGGTCTATTTTTTCTTCAGCAAATGAGTCGGCTGAAAGGTTTGCAGCTAACAAATGCCTTTCTCACGGGCTGCGGACTGGAGCACCTGGTTGACCTTAAAGCGCTCGAGTATCTGGAATTAGACGGTACGAACGTCGATGACGGGAGCATGCCAGCGCTGGCGAAGATGAAGGGTCTCAAAACACTTCGACTCTGCGGAACCGCCGTTACTGACAAGGGTTTATACAAGTTGCAGCGGCTGAAGAAACTAAAGACTCTTTTCCTCTACGACTCCCGAGTGAGTAAAGAAAGTGTGCAGAAGCTGCGCAAATACATGCCGAAATGCGAAATTCGCTGGTCGGCTTATTGTCCGCCCAAGCCTGTACCGGCTCCTCTGCCGCCCCTGTTCATCTATCGACAGGTGCCGCAGTGGGTACTGCAGACGCTGGCTCCGAAACAGGTTCCCGAAACAGCCTGGGATGCGGGCACATTTCTGAAACTAGTGCACGAGAAACACAAAATTGAAATTGAGCTCAAAAACATGAACAGGTCGAAGCCAGAGGCGCCCCCTCCAGCCCTGACGACTCCCTTGAGACCAGTTCCACCCGTCTGGTTTCACTTGCTGGACTGGAGTGAAGACAGAAAACATTAGAAGTCGCCCGGACAAAGAGATTTTATACGCCACTGAGCGGGATCCACGCACTAGCGCCGTGCACGTCTATCAGATAGACTGGGAGTATTGCACCACTACCTACAGGTCCAAACTATGATCCCGCAGATGTCAGAACCGGTAGCACTAGTCGTCGGCATTTTCTTGATGGTGCTCGGCGTTTCGTTCATCTACAAGGCTTACCAGGCAGGTATTCAAGGTCGTCTAATGTACTGGGAAGGCTTCTTGCCTTTCACCATCATTTCGCCTTTCTTATTGCACTTACCAGCCGGCAAACGCTCCCTGGTCAAACCAGCCGAAGGACTGTGGGTACACGCCGTGATGGCCCCCATCTTCGGGGTGATCGGCATACTTATGCTGGCGGCGGGAGCAGATTACACCGGGCTGCCGGGAGTAGCAACTCTCAACGTCGCCATGAACGGCTTCAAATGGGGTCGTTCCGACTCAGTCATTTTCAACCGCAGAACAGGTTACCAGTTCCCGATCATTCCAAGAGCCGGCAAAGAACTGGCTAAAATTTTCGGCGGCAAAATTCACGAAGACGAAGATCAGAAGTATTCTCATGACCAGGGCTCGTACGACCAGGCTAAAAGCAGCGTGCAGTAGCTCCACTGCTGCCTGACGAGGGCGCGACAACAGGAATCCACGAAGCCATACCTCTTTGCATGCCAGTGAGGAGCGAATCGTGCCTACTGCTATTCGAAACGTTGCCTTCATCGGCATAAACAGAAGCGGTAAAACCAGTCTGGTGGAATCGATTCTATTCTTGACCGGCGCAATCAGCCGTCGAGGAAAAATCCAGGACGGCACAATGACGATGGATTACGAGCCGGAATCAATATCCAGGCAAATTTCCACTCAAGTCTCCGTTGCTCACACTACATACAAAAACGTCACCTTCAACATTCTGGACTGCCCGGGTTTCGTAGATTTCAACGAGGAAACCAGACTGGCGCTGCTCGGTGTCGACGCGGCGGTCTTTGTAGTTGAACCTGACGCACACAAACTGATCCAGATGGACCATTTATTGCGATTTACTGAAAAGATAGGCATCTCCAGAATGGTATTCATAAACAAGATGGATAAACCAGATCTGGATTTCATTGAAACCCTGACCGCTCTGAAAAATTTCCCGGGTACGAAAACACCGCGACCGCTTGCACCGCTACAATACCCGATTGGCTCAGGCACAAGCTTTTCAGGCTATGTCGATGTTTTGAGAAAGGAAGGCTTCAAATACGGTGCGCAGGGCAAACCGGAAAAAGGTGACATTCCAGCCGATGTTCAAGACGAAGTGATTGTGTCCCGAGAAAAGTTGATTGAAAGCCTCGCAGACACCGATGACGTGCTGCTGGAGCAGGTTCTGGAAGGGAATGAGGCATCAATCGAAACACTCGAGAACGATCTAAAAAATGCGGTTAAGGGCGGAACCATCGTTCCCATTCTCGTGGGTTCAGCCCATACCGATCAGGGCGTCTTTAGCTTGCTTGACGCCATTATCGCCCTTTGCCCGGATCCTCTAGAAAGAGAATATCGAGATCAAAGCAACCGTAACATTGAAATTCAGGCAAACGGTCCTGTTATCGCGCAAGTGCTCAAGACCTACATTCATCCACAATCAGGCAAACTATCCGTAGCGAGGATTATCACAGGTACAGTGAGAGCCGATTCTCAGTTAATTGACGTCTCACGCAACGGCGAAAAGGAACGCGTTGGAGGGCTATACAGCATCTCAGGCAAGAAGCATGACAGTGCCGGTAACGCTGGACCGGGCTCGATTATCGCCATCGCGCGGCTGGAAACTGCGCGCACCGGTGACACTCTTGTGAGCGAGAAAGAAAACCGAATTATGCCTGTTCCAGAGCTTATTCCGCCGCTTTACTCACTTGCCATTGCACCAAAAAATCGGAACGATGAAACGAAACTATCCGCCCATCTGGCCAAACTCGTTGAAGAAGATCCCCTGCTCATCGTCGACAGAGATCCCGACACGCATGAATACTGTCTTTACGGGCAAGGCGAGGTGCATCTGACGGTAGCCAGGCAGCGATTGGAAAGAAAGTATCACATTGCCCTGGATACCTCACGACCACAAATTGCCTACAGAGAAACAATCCAGACAAGCGCAGAAGCTCACGGTCGTCATAAGAAGCAAACTGGTGGCAAAGGTCAATTCGGTGACGTCTACCTGAAGATTCAAGGCGTTGAGCGAGGCTCGGGCAACAAGTTCACAGAGTCAATCGTAGGTGGTGCCGTACCCCGGCAGTACATTCCCGGTGTAGAAAAGGGAGTTTTCGAGGCGCTTGGAAAGGGTCCGCTGGCAGGCTTCCCGGTCGTCGACGTAGCGGTTAACCTCTTCGACGGTTCGTATCACGACGTAGACAGTGATGAGATGTCATTCCGCATGGCCGCAATTCTGGCCATGCGCGAGGGTCTGAGCAAGGCTCACCCTGTCATTCTCGAGCCGATTACCGAAGTCAAGATTTTCGTACCAAGCGCCTTCACCTCAGGTGTTCTGGGGCAAATGAATGGATTAAGAGGTCATATTCTTGGCTACGGACCTGACGTAACACGTCAGGGATGGGATGAAATCAGTGCTCACGTTCCACAAGGCGAACTCTGGGACTACATTATAGAACTGAGAACGTTGTCACAAGGACTCGGATACTACGTCTGGAAGCCATCGCACCTGGCACCCGTGCCTCCAAACCTTTCTCAAGAGTTAATAGCAAAACACTCGGCAGCCGAGGCAGCCGCACACCATCAGTAAACCGAGATCTGGAGATGACTCGAAATGTGAATCACCTCTTTGCCTGACGGAGGTCGATTTTTGGCGTCGTTGCGGCGTTGGCGGCTTTAGCAAAAGCTCAGATTGAAGGCTGTGTTGTCCAGCCAGTCCTTAAATGCTAAGATCGCTGCACTTGTAAAAGCTTATATTTACCGTTTCTCTTGAAGGGGGAGGACCTTTGTCTGAGGTTAGAGTCGCCGAGGGTGAAAGCATTGAAGCCGCATTGAAGCGCTTCAAGAAGAAAATTCAGAAAGCCGGCATTTTGTCAGAAATCAAGCGCAGAGAAAGATACGAGAAGCCAAGCGTGAAACGCAAACGCAAAGCTGAAGCTGCTCGTAAACGTCGCTCCTAGAGTTTGCAAAGAGAGCTATCCAGTCATCGTCCCCACCGCGATACGGCGGGGGCGGTTTTTTGTTGGATGATTTTTTCCGATATCGGAAAAAATTTCGAGTGTCGAAAGCTCAAATAGCCCATGCAGGACGATTTAATTTACCAAGAACCGCTTGACATCGAGTCCGGCGATGAATTCAAATTTTGGCTGGGAATATTCAATTCAGAGTCGAGAAGAGGATGTGCGAAATGGGCAGTTCAAAAACGAACGGCAGTGTCAGAACGGAAAAAATGGTAACCCTGAAGACTGATCTATTTAAGGACAGGCTCAACCGGGTCTACGACCGCATGCGTCACAGCTCCCAATCACGTCATCTTTCACAAAAAGAGTTTTTCGATTATTTGTGGGAGCTGAAGGAAGCCGCCTTATTGGAAGGCAAATCTTCGCTTGAGCTGCCTCAGAACTGGCTTGACAAGCTAGAAGAAGAAGAAGCGCTGACGCGCGGTAACTGAAGCGGTTTATCAGATTCCTTAAACGGGTGACACCACAAGTGGTGCCACTCGTTTTTCTTGCAAAAGACCAATCAGGTTGGGTCTGATTTTAGCCGAGCGCAAAACGCCGAAGCCAGATAGAGAGCGAGCGCAATCCAGACAAGGCTGTTGATGCCGACATAATTGGACAAATATTCGGCCAGTGCTCCGACCACCGCTCCCAATAAGTTGAAGGCGAAAGCCTTGTCGGGATGCTGGGCTCGCTTAAACGAGAGCGAGAAAATAATGCCTGCAATCATCATCGGCAACACCGTGATGAACGAAATTATAAACTGTCCAGTCACCCTACTAAACTGGTCCAGAATCGGGCGCACGTCCAGTAAAGCGCTGACCGTTAGGGAAAGAAACAGAACTGCATATATCCACTTGAGACGTGGAGCAAGCAGGTTGCCCGCCTTAATGACAAGAAAGTTCGCCCCCAAAATCATGAGCAGCACGCTGTTTATAACAATGGCAGCCGTATACCAGGTTGATCCGTAGAGCAGCGAAAGACGTGCAATCGATTGCAGTTCGAGCAAAATGAAGGCAGCGCCGAGGAAAAACATTTGCCAGAGACTTCTGTCTGTAGGAGCAAATAAGACTCGCTTAGCCGCTAAAATGCTCAATGCCAGCACGGCGCAGACTACAAGCAGATAGGGCACATCCACACCGACCGGCGAAACGTAAACAAAGGGCCAGTCGTCGGTCAAGATACGGGTTGGCCCCAAATCACTCGGCTTTTGCAGAACAAAAGGCGCAATAGCTATTGGATCTATGGTAAGAAGTTTGTCGCGTACCATTGGACCGGTAACAAAAATCTCCCAGGAGAGAGTCGGATTGGTCGAATCAAGCACCGTCACTGGTGCGTATCCAGCCGCTTGTTCTATGGTCGAATAGAGCCTGTGACTCAACCATGCCGTACTCTTGCAGAAAGATACAATCATCAAACCTTCGGGATTCAAAAGTTCAAGAGCGCGTTGCATACTCTGTTTGGTGTAGACATAGTTGTCTAATCGCATCGAACCGCCCTGGCTCGAGATCGTATGTGAATCGAGTCCTGCGAAGACAATCAAATCGTATTTGCTCTTCGTTGTATTGAGAAAATCGCGCGCATCATCGCAAATCTGACGGACTTTAGGAGAGTCATAAGGACGCTCCGGGTGACGCGTAGTGCCCAATTTCAGAATTACAGGATCGATATCTACAGCATCAACATGCTCAGCTCCGTTCCTGAGCGCAGCGGCAACATCGTTTCCTGAACCTGCACCGAGAATCAGAACGGACTTTGGCTTTTTCAAAGCATAAGGAAGGTTGTAATGTCGGGCGTGCGACTGCAACTCTTTGCGCACAGCATCCGACATCTCTGGACTGTTGAGATTTTGCTCCGAAAGATTCAAGGCATACTGATAGAACAGTCCGTTTGCACCAATAACGATACCCTGCTTTTTCGCCAGTTCTTTATCCTGAGGTCTATCACCTGCCGAAAACGACATCACTGTGAGCTTTTGATAAGGCGACCACAAGAATGTCTCCCCAGGTTTTGCAATCGTCCAAGATGCAAAAACTAGAGTCAAAGCAATAGGAATTACCTTCTGCCACCACTTTGCTTTGGACAGAAAACCGATGATCGCCAGCACAGGTATCAGAAGCACCCATGGCGCGAACCCGAGAAACGAACACACCGAGAACAAAATACTTCCAAACACAGCGCCCGAGATGTCTGTGGCATAAGCATTGAGGGCGGGAATCTTTGCGAACAATTGACCAAGCCGCGAGCCTATACAAGCCATGGCAGCAAAAGGCCCGGAAAGAAGAATGATCAAAATCAGAACAAAGAGAAGAACATAAACCCACATCATCTGCCCGTGCAGCAAGGTGTCAGTCTGAAACCATTGCCAGACGCTTACAGACGGGAAGGCATAATTGTCGAATCCCATCATTTTGCACATGAACATGAATGCGGCAAGTTGAAGAATGGCAAAAGGCGCCAGATTGAGATAGCTCTTTTCTTTCGCGCCTGCAAACCCTACGCCCAAGCCAACATAACAGGTGACAAGCGGAAAGGTTTTAAAGACTGTAAACGCCAGAAAATCGGCGGAAAGCCAGCGAATGACGAGTAGTTCAAAAAAGAGCGAAGCTGCGCTCAACACAAACAATTCAGCGTAGTCTTGCTTTGTTGCTAAGGATTCTGATGAAGTCAAAAAAGGTACCATGGTCGCCAGAGACAAAATTATAGCTGCAATCAAGCCTGGCATGAGTCATAGCGGAAAAATGTTGCCGCATTGCTAAGCGCAGGAAGCCGAAGGTTGGCAGAAAGCATTGGCATCCTGGAGTGCGCCCTTGTCGCTGTCAAGAGAGCAAAAAATCTGAGAGCCCGAACCTCAACCTGGCTTTGCGCCCGAGTCGAGTTCCGATTCTTGCTTACCGAACTGCAACCACACCACCGAAGCAACTGCGACTGCAAACAAGTCAAGGAATAAAAGATTGATGCGTCCGCCCACGAGCAGATACTCATAATGAATTTTGTTGTAAATCGGCATCATTAGCGGCACGATCGCAATCAAACATAATAGTTTCCGCTTCAATGGCACCGATTGAGTGCTGGCACCAAACATGTAGACAACGACAGTTGGAAGCAAAAGAAGCAGATCATAGTTGTGACAATGCAGAGCCGTGAATAAACCGAGCGGAAGGGCTCCAAGCACAAGATACTCATACCAGAGTGGGCTACGCCTGTACTTTCTGGCAATCAAGAAGATCCACACCATTGCACCGACAAGCGCCGCTCCAGATACCCACATCACCATGGATTCAGAATCCGGAAGCATTCGCAAAAGCTGTCCTCGAATAGTCGGCGTCACTTCGGGAGCCTGCCAGACACGATTCTCTTTGACTCGCTGCAGCAAATCAAAATAAGCGATGTACGTGCTCGAGCCAAATAAAGAAACCGCCACTACATTTAGAAGCAATCCAATGCCTGCCAGAAAAGCAAGCACCTTAAATCTTCCAGCTCCAGCCAAAAATACGACAACGGGAATTATCAACTGCGGCTTAGCAAGAAGCGGCGTGAGAGCCAGCGCCGCCGCTACATTGCCATCAAAAAAACGTTGTTTGTTGAACGAATTTGCAACAGCACGAGCCAGGAAGTACAAGCCCAGGCAGAGCGAAAGCAGCAACAGCGGAGCCAACTGCCCGTGCCGTATAGCTTCCCACTCAGGTCCGCTCAAACAAAGCAGCCCACAAATTCGCATTACATACTTATGCTCCAGATTGAGAAGCAATTTCAGAATGATGACGGACGCAAAAGAGCACAGAACTAAAAAGGCAAACCAGACCGGGTCGGCAAACGATGCCGGCAAAAATCCTAGCGGCGCAAGCATAGGCAGCCCATACGGCGGAATGTACAGTATGGGTGCCTCATGCTCAGGAAAGAGGTCACGAACAAACGGCTGAAATACCTCAGGTTTGTAGATGGCGGAAGGATTTCCTGATAGCAGAAACCTGCCCGGAGCGTAAAACTCAGGCATATCTTTGAGCGCTAAATGAGGTGCCGACAGAAGAATTCCAACCACGACCAGCAAGCCGAGCGAAAAGCAATATGGAAGTGCAACTTCTAACTTGCTCACTCTTTTGTTACTTACATTGGACATGCTTGGTATCCTTTAGCCATGATTTCTTTCAGGCGTGCGAAAGTCTATCAGTCTGTTCTCGTTTTGTCCGCAATTATTGCGACGTCAAACGCTATTGCCGCACCGGCGCCTCCTGAACTTTATCACCTGATGCGTGAAGCACAACTGAAGGTGCGCGACGCAGACAATAAAATGATTGACAATATCGCCGAGTGCAGCAAACTGCTGGAAAGAAATTATCGACTGACAAAAAAACTGCCGCAGTCCATGGCTGACTTTGAAAGCATCCTCAATCAGTCGAAATTGTATAAGACGAAAAACCCATACTTTGAAAGTGAACTACTCAGCCGCGAATTGCCGCCTTCAACCTCTCACTTGATACAGTTTGAAGTGCAAACAGACTATGCCCTTTCTAAAACCGAAATCGAGTCACATGCCAAACATCCACCAAAGTCCTGGTCAGGCTCACCAGGAACGATCACAATCATACAGAACGGTGAACACGCCTTTGCGTTGCATGCATATGGCATAGACGGAAAACCAATTCACGATAGCACTACCGGCAGTGCCTTCTACGTGTTCAGAGATTGCAACCAATGGGAAGATTGACACGGTCAATTCTTACTTCAAGGTATTTAATCTGCCGTTTTAATGATTGCGAGCACCAGAAACTTGATTCCCGCACAGCAGTGCCAGGTTGCGTTTCAAAATGTACTGAGGTGCAACTATCCATAACCCTATGCCTTCAATCATTTTGATCGGCTACGCTTTAGAGATGGCAATGTGTCGAGGTAATTGAATATGAGACAGGCGAGCCGCTCGCAGCGCGCTAGCGCAGCTGCATTGAGCAAAATCGGAAAGTTCTTCCTGGTCAATACAACCTTGCTGTCACTGTTCAGTGCTGCCAGCCCGGTCTGGTATTTGCCGGCGCAGGCAGCATCAACATCAAAAGAGTCAAGGAACGACCAACAACAATCGCAAAACAGCGGCGGCAGTTTGATGGCGATGACAAGCGCGGGCAAGCCAGTCGGTCAGTGCGCACTCAAACACACCAGTGTATCTACTAAAATTTCAGGCTACGTAGCAAGAGTAACGGTAAAGCAGTCCTTTACAAATCCCTACAAAGACAAAATCGAAGCGATTTACACCTTCCCCCTTTCTGAAAGTGGTGCTGTAGACAGCATGACGATGAAAGTAGGCAATCGCACCATTCGCGGCTCAATCAAAAAGCGCGAGGAAGCAAAGAAAATCTACGAAAACGCCAAAGCACAGGGACACGTGGCCTCTCTACTAGACCAGGAAAGAACCAATATCTTCACTCAGTCAGTCGCCAACATCGAACCTGGTGAGAACATAGACATCACGATAACCTACGTAGAACTTCTAAAGTACGATGCGGGCAAATTCTCATATACATTCCCGACAGTCGTAGGACCCAGATTCATACCTGGAGATGCGACCGGCAAACAAGGTACGGGCTGGGCACCGGACACAAAGACAGTGCCGGACGCCAGCAAAATAACACCACCGGTGACACCAGCAAACACAAGAGCCGGGCACGACATTTCGATCGATGTTGATGTTGACGCGGGTGTCCCCATTCAAAATATATCGTCAAAACTACACGAAGTAACAGTGACAAAAGTGAATGCTGATGAAGCGAAAGTTTCACTAAAAGACAAGGATACAATTCCCAACAAGGACTTTGTGCTCAGCTGGGATGTCGCTGGAGATGCGCTTAAGAGCGGCTATCTAACACATCGAGATTCAAAAACAGAGAGCGGTTATTTCACTTTGATGTTGCTGCCACCAAAACGTGTGACAGTGGAAAAAATAGCACCAAAAGAAATGATCTTCCTGATTGACTGCTCAGGCTCACAACAAGGCGCGCCCTTAGAAAAGGCGAAAGAAACTCTGAGCTACATAGTCGACCACATGAATCCTCAGGACACGTTCCAGATTATTGCCTTTGCACAGCACCAGCGCCTCCTATTTGAAGGCAAACCACAGCAGGTAACGGGAGCGAGAAAAGTCGAAGCAAACAAATTTATCGAAAGCCTGAGCGCCAATGGTGGAACGTGGATGGGACCTGCCGTCGAAAAAGCCTGTGCCATCACGCCTGACGAGCACAGACTGCGCATCGTCACCTTCATGACAGACGGCTATGTAGGCAATGACCTGGAAATCCTGGGATTGATCAAAAAGAACAGAAACACTTCCAGGTGGTTTTCATTCGGCACAGGTAACAGTGTCAACCGCATGCTCATAGATGGCATTGCCAACGAAGGTGGTGGCGAAGCAGACTACGTATTGCTGAACACATCAGGCGCAGAAGTCGGAAAGAAATTCTATGATCGCATTTCTTCACCCGTTCTGACCGATGTATCGGTAGACTTCGGCAAGCTTGACGTCAAGGAAGTCTTTCCAAAAGATGTAAGCGACGTCTGGGCTGAAAAGCCACTCTACATCAAGGGTAGATACCTGAAACCTGGCGCCGGAACCGTAACTCTGAAGGGATATGCGGGTGGCAAACCTTACACACAAACACTGCAGGTAAGCTTCCCTGAGGTCAACCACAACAACGAAGTGTTGAGCTCGATCTGGGCGCGCGCCAAAGTTGACAGACTACAACAAGAAGACTACGCCGGTGCCCAGGGCGGAAATATCAACAAAGAACTCAAAGATGAGATCATCCAGACTGCTCTGGAACACCACATCATGACGAACTACACCTCATTTGTTGCCGTTGAAGAGAAGACTGTCACCAAAAATGGTGCCAGCCAGACAGTGACTGTGCCTGTAGAATTGCCCGAGGGCGTTGAACGCGAAGGCGTTTTCGGCACACCTCAATCGCCACAATCTATGCCGATGCCGGCGCCATCATTCTCTTATGCCGGTGCCGGTGGTCCGGGAGTGAACATGATGGCGAAAGGGCTTTCATTCGGTCGGATGGCTCCGAGATTGCAGGAAGCATCGCGACCAACGGCAAATAAACCCAAGGAAGAATCGAAGCGCTCCAGAGAACTTGAGTCGCAAACCGACTCAAAAAAGAAAGACAGCGATGCTCCCAGCAATCTAGACAAGGACCTGCAAAAGCTTCTCAAAGCAAAGCAGGAAGGCAAAACCCTGCCTGCGATCAAAGGTTGCGACGGCACTTTCGTTAAGGTTATCGTGCAGCTGTCTGAAGTATCGGATGACGTACTGAAAAAGCTGAAAGATGCCGGCTTTGAAATCAAATCGAAAGACTCGAGGAAAGCGACCGGCCGCATTAAAATCGAAAATCTGAAGAAGCTCTGCGAGCTGACTGTAGTGGAATGGGTCAAACCAGCTCAGGACTGAGGAATTGAAACACCGAGGCGTGGACACACAACTGGACTGAAGCTGCGGTACTCAAACCACAAATGCTAAATTCGGCATAGGGGGAGCCCTCGCGGGCTCCGCCCTGCCACACCACCGTACAAGCGGGTCCGCATACGGCGGTTCGGTAGTTTAG
>RXJR01000043.1 GCA_003963305.1 Candidatus Melainabacteria bacterium
GGATCCAACAACGCCAACTAATAAGGCATCACAGTGGGATCCGACCACACCAGTTGAGAAGACCTCACAGTGGGAGCACGCGACACCAACTGATAAGGCATCGCAATGGGATCCAACAACGCCAACTAATAGGGCATCACAGTGGGATCCAACAACACCAACTGAGAAGGCATCGCAGTGGGATCCAACAACGCCAACTAATAGGGCATCACAGTGGGATCCAACAACACCAACTGAGAAGGCATCGCAGTGGGATCCAACGACACCAACTGAGAAGGCATCGCAATGGGAGCACGCAACGCCGACTGACAAGGCGTCACAGTGGGATCCGACAACACCGCACACAGCGCCAACTGAGAAGGCATCACAGTGGGAGCCGACGACACCAACTGAGAAGGCATCGCAATGGGATCACGCAACGCCGACTGACAAGGCATCACAGTGGGATCCAACAACGCCAGCCGATAAGGTCACACCAGGCTGGAAAGATCCTACCGATGAAAGAATCGTATTACCTGAGCGGAATGTTGCGCACGAGGCGCCGGTAGGCAATTCGCAGAGTGGCAACATTCCCGCACAAGATTGGTCTGGTCAAGATCCAGGTAGTGGACATGGTATAAGCACTGCACCGACAAATGACTGGTCCGGTGATCCCCGTGACGGCTCCAACTGGGCCGGTCGACCTCAATCGGAGACACCTGTCCACACTTCTGGAGGAGAGCACGTCACTTCTGGAACACCCGGATTCTTCGATCCAATGCATGGAGCCTTCGATCAGGCATCTGGTGTCGCCCCAGCGAGCGGCATTCCATTTGATCCGAATGCGGTTCAGATTCCGATTGCCGGGGATGGCACTGGATCTGGTGTCATCCTGCCGTCAAATGCCGATCCCGGATTGCCGACAGGTATGCCCGTCGCTCCAGATGCGTCGCCGCTCTATCCACAAGATCCTTCAGTGTACATAGCTCCCCAGGGCAGCGTTGATTTCTCGATTCAACCAGTCCCTGAGATTCCTCTTAATACTTTCGATTTGAGTCCAACGCATCAGCATGGGCATGGGCATCTTCCTGAGACGAACGAACAAACTCCTGGTCATTCGCATCAAGGTCATGAGACCTCTAGTCACCACGACCACCATACTTCGGAACACGATGCACACGTCGGTGAGTTGCATGAGCACCACCATGGTCATGAACATCGTCATACACATGGCGAACACAATGATCAACATGAGCATACTGCTCATGCCGGCCACGATGGGGAACAACATTCTTCTGATAGGCATGGTTCAGGTCAATCCGACCATGATGATGTGGCCGGAAGGCATCACCATACCGCTTCAGATGACAGCAGAAATGGTGAACATGCACATGGCGCACTTGCTGAACATCATGGATCGAGAGAGCACTACGGGGAATTTGATCACAATGTTGCGGCAGATCATGGTCATGCCCATGGACACAACGGCGACATCGAACTGCCTAATACCATCGCAGCCAGAAGCGAACAGTTCGAGCCTTTTGCTCCACCAGCTAACCGCATTGAGTCCGCAGATCAGTTAGACACCTCATATCGTGTACCAGACACTCACCTCGATCCGACGCAGGCATCAGATGCAGTATCTCTAGCTTACGAGGAGCAGATTAGACGAATAGCTGAAGAGGCAATTCGTGAATTAGAAGGACATAGAGAGGAATTGAAAGATTACAACGACAATCTCGTTGCAGCTCATCAATCTGATCTTGAACAATACGCCGCATATCAGCAGCATCTTGCCGACCGTAAAGAAGCTGCTGAGCAACTCGATGCTGATTATCGGGCTGGATTGGACGATCAAAAACGTAGAGAAGAAGAAGATCGTCGGCGTCGCGAAGAAGAAGAGAAACTGCGTAAGCAGGAGGAAGACGTTCGTCGTTTGTCAGATACGATGATGACTGCAATGACAACAAGACGGCAGGCGGAACTCGATGAGCAAGTTCGCAATGAGCGCTTGCGCGAAGAGCAGCAGCGCCGTGAAGAGGAGATTCGTCAGGACAATAAGCAAGAATCTTACATAGTCAAACCGAAAGATACGCTTGAGAGCATTACTAAGAAGAAACTAGGTTCAGTCGAACTTATGCCTTTAGTCTATGAGTTGAATAAGACGAAAGTTCAGGTCAAGTATGCCGACAACGGTACACCGCTCTACATCGTGAAACCCGGCACCGTTTTGCACCTGCCCAGCCGCAAGCAAGTGCGTGAATATCGACAGCGCAAACTGTCGCAATCAGCCAACAATCTGAGAGCTCAACACGCGCCCGGTTCGCCTGAAGCACGCGCCGATGAAACAAGGCGTGCAAACATTGAAAGCGTCCTTGGTCCTATTTCGTCCAGCAGTCATGATGATGTGCTGCGCTATACCGTTAGATTGGGTGATTCCCTGCGTTCAGTGGCAATGAAGCATCCCGCTCTCAACGACATCAACCTGTGGAAGCTGGTTGCTCGTAAGAATGGACTGCCTCTCACTACTGACAGCAAGGGATTGCCTACTGCCTCTCTGCGTCGTGGTTCGCATCTAGTTATTCCTTCTCAGTCGGAGATTGCGCAGTATCGTCTCACCATGACCGGTGAAAATCTTGCGGCTATGCAGTCGAAATCTGAACACGGTGCGAAGACTGAGCTGGCTACAACTCAGTGTCCGTCCTGCAAGCGGCTTGTCACTGCTAGCAGCAGAGTCTGCCCTGCTTGCGCTTATCCGATTGCTGCTCTCGATACTCCTGCCGATGAGCATACCAGGGCTGTGTCGACAACTCGTGTGACGAATCCACCAGCTATCTCAGATTGGGACGAAACAATTTATGCACCAGCTGTACCGGAAGTTGGTGATACCACGCTGCGTTTCGATAACTCGATTTTGAAATTCCACTCTCGTTCAGACAAAGATGCCGAAACGACTCTGTCATTCGCGGCTCGCAGACTCGAGTTCGAATCCGGCAAAGTATTGTCGTTTGGTCCACTTACAGGTCAGACGACCCTGAGTTTCGAACGTCCGATGCCGACTGGTGTTCCGTCAGTGCGTCTGGACGAGGAAGTTCTGGAAAGCAAAACAGAACAACTCAGCGATATTTGTCGAATGGTCAAGTCTCAAGTGAAGCGCAATGTCAGCGAACTTACACGTTCGCAATTGGAAGTGTTGCGCGACAATGAATGGATTCCAATTCTCTCGTACGAAGTTTCTGACTCCAGCTCGATGCGACACGAATACCTGGCAAATGGCACCAAGCGCTCCATTATGATAGATCTGCCTGCCAGTGCAGCTTCTGAAATGATTCAGAATGATCTCGCTTCGAATTGGCTGACATACACAAAGAAATTCCTTGCTGGAAAACGACTCACGGCGTAGCAATAGTTAGTTGCTCGAACTTGGTGGGTTTTAGTCGACGTCGTCTGATTCTAGATCGGGAAATATGCTGATTTCGCCGTCGTGAGTCTTGTTGCGCAGCTTGAATATGATATCTGTCGTGATCGGTTCGCCGTTGACGTAGAGAAGGTGAGCGACATCGTGTTTGTCAAACCAGCCGGCGTAGTGTTTTAGTGTGCCTGGTTTCGTTTCACCAAGCCAGTAAAGTTCGTGTCCTCTGAAACGGGCTCCAGCAATTTTCTTCTGTCGATTCAGTTCGTCCAGCAAGATGCCGGAATCATCTATGTTAACGACAAAATCCTCAGATCTGCCTGATTCGTCGAAAGGCATTTGCGGAGGGTGCATGATCAAGAAATCTTCGGTGAATTCGGCAACGGGCGAGTATTTCCCAGCAGCAGAAAAGATTCTTCCGCGTCCACCAAATATGGGGTCACTGAGATCTTCAATTCCCAGCTCTTCGGCTAATGTTTGTGGACCATCCTTCTTCTCTTCCTCCGAAGGCGCATTCTGGTTCTTTGGCTCGTTTTCGTCATCAACCGCCACTGCCCTGCTCCGCTTCGCCTTCGTTCTGGAAGTTTTCCAAAGCTGTTCTTACTTTGTGCAAAAGCACAAGCTGTGCGTCTGTTGATAATTGTTGATCTTTGATTAGATGCACAGCCAGGCAGTATGATAGATCAACATCACCCTGCCCGATCAATCTTTCGGTCAACAAGCGGCAGAACCAGGCTGCCGAGTCTGAAGCCGGAGTGTCTTTGCGATTGATGGATGAGTTGAAGTCGAACTTGATTTTGGGATCGCGTACTACTTCTGAAACTTCGAAGCGATAAACACACTTCGATGTACATGGTCCGCAAGTGGGCAAAGGACCTTGATCTCTTTTATGCAGTTCGATGAAGTCGTCGCGCCATTGTTTCAACACCGAAATGTCCAACCTGCGGTTCACTTCAGTGGGTTGGAATGCTGGTCGGAGCAGGTTTAGCCAGCGCAAATGCTGCTCTTTTACCTGGTCGTAATACCAGTAGTTCTCTTCGCCTTTGCGTTCGAAATAGCGTTCGGTTGCTTGAGTAAGCACGCACCATGTGATACCGGTGATGTTTCCGGAACGTGCTCTTCCCCCGATAACGCGCTGAATTTCGTGAATAATCTGGGCTCGGAAGTGAACCAACTGAGTCAGGTCTTTCAGCGTCGAGAGGATATAGCGGTTATACACCTGCCTGAACAATGGATCGTCTGCCACCATGATGGCTGTGTCGAGAATTTGCGAGTCGCATCTGTGCAAGCAGAATTTGCAACCTAAGTGTCTATCGAAGCTTTGCACAATCTGCAAGTGTGCCATAGCATCGCGTACAACCTGATCAGACTCTTCCGGTGTCTCAGGCGGTGGCACCTCTTTGGTTTTGTCGAACATAATGGCAAGGTGGTATGGCTGTTCCATCTTCTCTGCGTAGACGATGGCGCGTCCCTGTCCAAGCGCTGTTACGTGGCGCTTCTGGATGTCGTCGAGGTTCATTGCACCACCCATAGAGTCACGGTCATCAACTGCGACGATACGGTGCATGATCTTCAAGTTCGTGTTTTTCAAAGCTTCCGGCGCCAGCTTGTTCGGAATCTGGTCGGCGATGATGAACCCCTGTCCATACGAACGAATTTCTGCCAACATGTTGGTGAAAAATTCTACGGCTTTACCGGCTGGGTTGGCGCTTTCTCCCGACTGCGCGGTAGGCACGTTTTTCAGAAGTCGGTGAGCTTCTTCTACCAGCATGACGTGTTGCAGAGTATCGTGTGGTCCCAGAGCTTCTCTGAATTCGTAGAGAAATACCAGCAGCATACCCATAAGGAATGATTTTTCGGAGTCTTCCGAAACCATCTTGAGCTCAACTACGGTTGGACGACCGAACAACTGTTGCATGGGAATCGATCGTCTGGTGTTCAGCATCTGCCCTTTACCACCGATCAGCAGGGAGCCGATACGGGCTTTCAGAGCGGCTTGTACGTCAGGTCCGATTCTTTCCGAATAACCGAATGATTCTGTAATCGGTTCGATGATTTCGTAGAGGTCCTTCATGGTCGGATAGATTTCCGGTGGACAGTCAGGATCTCCAATTTCGACACCGGGAGGAAGTCTTCTGTTTTTGTTTTGGACCAGGTCCCAGCCTCTAACGTTGTAAATTGAGTTCAACGCCTTTTCCAGAACCTGCGGCATCGGCGAATACATTTCGAAACTGGCGTTGAATACTGATTTCAAGGCGTCAAGGTGAGTCTGCACCTTTACACCTTTCATAATTTCGAATGGATTGAGGCGGAATGGCGATACCGTCTCGTCCCCTAGAGAGAAGGCTTGACCGACGCCTTTGAAAGTCTCGGACATCAGCATCATATGTCGATATTCTGACTTCGCCGGCTCGCACACCATGAAGGGAATATTGAACTTCCACAACTGCCCCAGAAGGTAGAAACAAGTGTTTGTTTTACCACCGCCGGTAACACCGCATACAATCGTATGTTTTTGCATGGCGTCGACGTCGATGTAGTAAAGGTTGCCTGTATCAACGCCTCGATCGAGGATGTTGCCGATAGCGATAACGCGAGTTGGATCTTTCGGTGGAATTTCGGCAAGTGAAAATTCTGCGGAACGTCTGATTCTGAAGCCGGGCATCTCACGCTTGGGTAAGTGTATAAATGCTGAAAGCATGCGGGAGTTCAGCGGTGTCAACAATTTATAGCTGAGCAGTGTCTGGTGAGTTTCTTCAGATGCTCGCTGGGTGTTGATCAGTCCGAAATTTTCCAGGTGAGGCTTGAGCCCTTTCAACTCATGTGAACGCAGAGGAGTCGGGCGGCTGGTTTCATCGGTATACGTGGCACGCAAAAGTGATTGCAAGCGGACAAACACAGAACGGTCGGCAGCGAAGAAGTAAGTTCCTACCTGCCAGCTACCGATCGCGGTGCCGAGCTGAATGTGCTTCAGATAGGCATCTTGCAGCTCGAGATAATATTTGATTCTTCGCTTCTTTTCGGGATCTTCGTTCTCTTGTGCTTTTTGAATGGCATCGACGACCGAAAATTCTTCACGGTTTACATACTGGTTTGGAATCGGTACTGCAAGAACCAGCATGCCGAATTCGTGACCCTGCAAACCTCCTGCCAGTCGTTCGATTTGTTCAGATTCCATAGTGTCGCCGCCGGTCGACTTCAGTGCAGGAATACCGGTAATAACACCGATATGATTGGCAAGCGGTGCCACCATGCTCTTCATCTTTTCAGCAGAGAATGCTTCTTTGTAGATGTCTACGCCGTTATAGACGCTATGTAGAATCGATTTCAGAGATTGAAACGATATCTGAGATGAGTCTGCCTCGTTGCCGGCGCCGTTTTCGGCAGTGTTGGGCAGGGAAGCGCCCATGTAGTACTGCACGCCCTGCTTATTGCCGAGTACCAGATAAGCTAAGTTTGCTCTCTGTCCGTGCAGACCAGTGAGCGCATCTTCCATGAGGTACATGCGTTTGGGCGGCTTGCTCGGGTCCTGGTCCGGTTGCTGTTGCTGTGACTGCTGTTGTTTTTCGCGTTCGATATCCCACGACCGCAAGATACCGTCGACCCTGACAAATGTCAGGTTCGGTACCGGCCAGCTTCTGATATCAGCGGGATTGAGCGGCTCAGAATCCAGATTGTCCAAGTCATAGCGGCGAAGATCGGCAATCCGCTCTTCCCAAATATTTCGTTCGCGACCGTCTTCTTGACCCATAACTACGTGTTCCCTTGCCCAAACGAGCGTTTTGGGCATCTCTCTTAAAGATACCCACTTAAACTATACATTCAACTGCATTGAATTAGCCCGCAGCAAAGGTTGCTGGCGATTTTTTCGCTGAAACTCTTTCATCAGGCTTTCGACCAATCTTCGGGTTGAACAAGCCTCTGCTTATCAGTCACTTGTTCGCTTTGTCCCACTGAGCGATTGGTTGTGTGTGCGAGATCATTCTCTAACGGGTTCTAAGACAGCCGATCTCGCTGCGGGCTTAATCCTTGCCCTTCTCTTTATCCTTTTTCTTTGCCTCACGTTCTGAGAGGTTGCCGTGCATTTTGTCGATGATCTTCTTCTTGACTTGGGAATCCGGAATGTCGTTGAAATCGTGCGACCTGAGGTTGAAGACTCCAGCAACTGTTCCTACCCGGTAACAGAAGAATGTTCGTTCCTCCTGACCGACGACGCGGTCGATGTTCAATTTTTCCTCGTCGGAAATCAATTCGAACTGCGGTGAAGTGTTGACCTTGTTGAAGAAGTTCTGAATGGTCTGGTGTTTGATTTTTCGTCCATCCACGCGGAACATCTGCGGACCAAGCAAATCGCCATCTTTTTTCGCCAGCGCAAAACAAGCCATCGTGCCGACGGCAATGATGAGCTGGTTTCGGAAATCCTCCGGCAAATGCTGAAGTGTTTTGATGCAGCCGATGAAGCCGATCTTGAATTTGTCGGTTTCAGATGTGATTGCTTCGATTGTGTCTTTTTCAATGAAGTTGTCGAATTCGTCCAGATACAGTGCCACTGGAGGTTGTTTTGCACCAGCCTCATTTGCCAGTGACAGTGCTGCTTGCTTGACGCCAGTTACGATCAAGCTGCCGAGCAGATTGGCATTTTGATCTAACTGTCCTTTAGCAACTTTGACGATCAGGACTTTTCTTTCTTTGATCAGTGATTTGAGTTTGATATCTCCGACTGGCTTTGTCAGAATCGATCGAATGCGCGAATCGCTGAGCATAGGACCGACTCGGTTGAGAATTGGTTCAACCCAGTTGATCCACTGATCGGTTCTAGCCAGGCGCTTGTATTGACCCCATGTGTCTAGAAGTGTGATGTACTCGGCTTTCTCTTTCTTTCTCTTCTCAACTGACTCCAGGAGTACATCTCTGAAGTCGTTGTCGTTCAGCAAAGCTGGCAGGTCTGTTAGCGTTTTGCCATTCACCATGAGCAGCAAAGCAGCGTTACGCAAGATGTTCGCTGTTTGCTGGTTCCACTGACTCTGAGCGCCTGGCGGCTCAGTATAAATCGCTTTAAAACCGTATACGAGTGACGAAGCAGCGCTCTGCAAATCGTCGTCGTCCGGCATTTCAAGCGGATTGTAGCCCATTGAATTGTTTTTGTAGGTAGGGTCTAGAAGAACGACTCGGTTGGCCAGTTCTCGTCCCTTTTCGTGGGCGCTTACCCAGCGCACGATCAAGTCTGTCAGACCGCCGTCTGAGTCAATAACGATGACAGCGCGGTCGGCTGACTCGATGTCGTGTGCGATCATCGTCGCCATCAGGCGTGTCTTGCCTTTGTCACCAGCACCGAGAATAAGCAGGTGAGGATCGTTTTCTCTGATCTCCGGGGTGATACTCAGGTCTTTGGCTGCCCACGGCGTCCATGCTCTCCACTCATTTCTTCGACCGAGCGGCAGTCCGCCTGGTTTAAGCGGTTTGCTCAACTCACGCATGATTTTGTTATGTTGCGACCTGAACTGTGAGGGGATGTACTTTTGCTTTTCCCAGACGTTCATCTTGCCGCTTGGTCCGAAAATAATCAGCGAGCCGAACAGTGCCACAAGAGCCACGCCGACGACGCCGAAGGCAGCGAAGAGGAGCTTTTTGCTCATATCCAGATTGTCGAAACTGAGCTTCAGCTGTTGCAGCGGGTCGGCAACAGGAGCACCGGGAACGGGCACTGCGCCTGTTGCCGGGCTGGGGTCTCTGACATAGTAATTTGCTTCCCAGGCACCGCCGTCTTCTCGCACGGTGGCATGCAGAAACTTGCCCACCACATGTTTGAGTGTCCAGCGTCCTCGCGAGTAGAGTGGGTCGCTGCCGAGCACGAACTGACCATCAAAAATTACTGGTTTGGAATCTTCCAGACCTTTGTATTTTTTCTTCAGTTGAATTCGATCGGGTGGTATCACCGTTCCTGTAATAGCGAATTCTCCATATTCATCCTGACCGCGTCCTTGAATATCGAGACCCTTTTGCGAGGCTAAAACAGCCATCAAGTGTTTGGAATCTTGAGGACCTTCGGTGTATTGAATCTTCCAGTCGCCACTCAAATTAGGCAATGCTGTCATTTGTGGTTTGGGCGGTGGACCTACCTGGAAGCCACCAAGCAGGGTGCCAATCATGTTGAAGAAAACTATGCCGACAAATGCAAAAATGGCAATCAGCATCAACTGATTCTGTCTGGTCATGGACATGCCGAGCAGACTTACTTCTTGTTGAAGAAATCCGTCGCCTTTTGCAGATTTTTTCGATGATGAATCGTCGTCATCATCATCTTCGGAAGATTTTTTCTTGGCTTTTGTATCGTTGCCGCTAAAGGATCTTCGTGCCGGCGGCTTATCTTTGTAGAAGGTCGAATCTACTTCTTCATCATCATCATCATCGTCATCATGTTTGCTCTTACTTTTGCTCTCGGCTTTTTCCTTTGTCGAGGAGCTGCCTTCTTTGGGCGTGTAACCGCGTGGACGAGCAATTTTGGGCTTGACGTCTTCATCGTCGTCGGCATAGAGAGACACCGATGATGGTGCATCTTTAGTGGGGCGACTTTTACCGCTGCGCCCCTCTTCAGGGTACAGAGAATTGTCTTCTAGAGATGGTTTTTTTGTTTCCCGCATCGGCGCTGCAGCAAAGAAATCGAACCCGCCGGGCGGACCTTCTTGCTCTGCCTGAGCTTGTTGTGCTGCATTACCCGCTAACAACTGTTCGAATGACGGCTTGTCGGCTGCAGGAATGTTTTGTTGACTTGAACCTGGTTTCTGGAAATCTGTGGGCACCGTCGGTGGTGGTCCGCCTGATGTTGGCGGTGCTGCGGGAGCACCTGCTGAAGCGAAGAAATCAGAACGCTCGCCCATCGAATAACTGGAGTCTTGCCCGGTCGGTGGCGGCGCTGCGCCGTCAGGATTTTCTCCTGTGGCCGGGTTCTGACCGGGCGCGTTGAAAAAGTCGAATGTTTTAGCGGCAGCTACGCCGACCGCTGCCCCTACCGCGGCTCCAACAGCAGCAGTAGCGATAGTTTGTCCCATTGTCGGACCTTGTGCCTGCTGATTCTGTTGACCCTGCGGCTGCTGTGGCGAAGTGGGCGGTGCCCCAGCGGAAGGCGGCGCGGAGCTGAAAAAATCTACTGGACCGCCACCGCCTTGTATGGGCGGGGCTTCGGTGTTAGGCGCATTAACGGGCACCATGTGACCGGCAGGTACGATTGGCGCGCTTGGCTGCATTTGTGCATCCGGTTGACCCTGCACGAGCGCATTTTGCTGAACGGCGCCAAATGGTGCATTGATTTGATTCCCCGCCTGAGTGCCGGCAGTTTCTACAAGCACTTGCCCCTGACCGGGAGCCGGCATATAGGAATTGTTGGGCATGTTTGTCGCCGCCACGGCGTTTGCCGCACCTGGCAAAAACATGCCTGCTTGAGCCGGGTCGGGCTGAGGCACTGCTTGTGGCTGTGGTTGCGGCGCTGCAAAACTAAGTTCAGTCGGTTCCGGAGCCGGTTGGGGCGCCAGTTGAGCGATCGGCTGCTCCCAGGGATTGGCCGCTACTGCTGGTGCAGGTTGTGACTGACCGGGCAGGGGACCGCCCGGTATATCGATGGAAGTTGGCTGAGGTACCGGAGCGGCACTGACTCCATTGGCGTGACCGTTACCACCATTTCCGTTACCATTTCCGTTACCATTGCCGTTTTTTTCCAAAAGCATGGTCATCTGTCGTTTGCTGACCACCCGTTCCAGTCCCAGCACATCCGGCTTCACGTCTACAGCAAGCGGCGTAGTCGCTCCGTTCATGCCAGGCAGAATCGTTGGCGAAAAACTGGAGATGAAAGCACCGCAGGCGTTACACGTCTTTCCTGTGCCTTTTAATATTGCTCCGCACGACTGGCAGATCTGGATATCCAACTTAGAAACTCCGAAAAGGCTGGGCGCCTATTTCGATGATACGTCAATAATTGACGGGATTGCTGATAAATTGCGTGATTAGTAAGCGCATATGACTAGGTTAGCATCATTGTAGTGCAAATCCTACGCTCGCCCCGGGCTAATGTCAAGAGTGAACAATCAAGACGGGGCTAAGGTTTTAGGCGATTCTGAAGAGCGGTTTAGTGAACCTCTACAGGCACCTGTCCAGCGGCAAGCGGAGAATATGTAAGAGCATGTTCTTCTCTTTCCGCACCAGTTGCGGTGCAATCGCCGACCGTTAAGAAGTCGACTTGCCGGGCACATCACTTTTAACACCTTCATTTCTCTGAACTATGTAGCCCTGAGGCATCAAGGTGTTAGACGTGCGTCAGAGTTAGATTGAATGCCTGATTCCATCAAGATTTTAGTTGTAGAAGATCATCACGCTACCCTGGACGGACTGGAGCTGGGGCTTTCCCGTGAGCCTGGTTTTCAAATTGTAGGAACATCGTCCAATAGTGATGACGGTATAGTCCTGGCAAAAAAATTCTTGCCTGACATCATCGTCTTAGATCTGCATCTGCCGGGCAGTCAGGCTCCCAAAACGATGATCAAGTCTTATTGTCAGGTTCCGGGGGCAAAACTGGTTATCTTCAGCGGCGAAAATAGAGTCGCTTTCGTGCAGAGTGTCCTGTCAATGGGAGTGG
Source organism: Candidatus Melainabacteria bacterium (assembly GCA_003963305.1). NCBI lineage: Bacteria > Bacillati > Candidatus Melainabacteria > Candidatus Melainabacteria bacterium. The sequence continues at coordinate 12,018 of RXJR01000043.1, forward strand.
CCGCGTACTTGCTAAAGAGCGAACGGGTGAGCACGGTGGCAGCGACTATCAGAAGAGTCATGGGCGGAGAAACTGGAATCATGTCGTCAGAGCTTTCAGTCGACTATAAGAAGATTACCCGCTCAGAGCATGAGGTCCTGGCTATGCTGGGTAAGGGTTTGAAGTATCAGGATATCGCAGACCAGCGCTTCACTTCAGTTGCTACGGCCAGAAAACAGTGTGAAACACTGTTGTTGAAACTCGATCTTGAAACAAGAGAACAACTGATCGCCTGGGCCGTTAGAAACGGCTATGGCAGCGTGGATTTAGACGCATGAAGTTTGCTAAAAAGCCAGACTCGGCGGTTGATGCTGAAACTATTGAGATGAGCAATACACTCTTTAAGATTCTTCGCGCCGTCGTGGAAAACGAAAAGCGTTACTCCGGCGTCAGCCTCAGTGAACCGCGATCGGTTGCGGAGCCAAAGTTTCCAGCCAAAGACGTTAAACCGCCGCGTCCTTCATATTATAGATGGCGAGCCTCTACAAAGAAGCACAGTTTGTCGGTGCGGGCCGCCGAAGGATTGATCGAGATATTTCTGCTCAAAGTCGATGATATTCCGCTGCTCGCGTTTTCTGAGTTCGGCTCTCGATTTAAGGCTAAATTCGAATTGCGCGGCACCGCCGATGGTTCTGAATGGATAACTGGGAATCTTCCAGTCAACTCCGAAACAACTTTGAGAGTGCTTCAAAGGTGCCTCGATGAACTGATTGCACTCGATGAAAAGGGCGACTCTCGCAGCGAGCCAGCCGCTGCTTCTTCAGACGGCAGCAGTAATGTGCAAAGTTTGATGTTGGAAAAGCAGAATCTCATTTTCAAGGTGCTCAACCAGCAAGAGATACTTAAAAACGAGTTGGCACGCAGCTTGCACGACACTGTTCTTGCTGATTTGCTGATGCTCAAGCGACACCTGCGCGGCGATCGTGAGCTTTCAAAAGAAGAAATTCTCACCACTATCGATGAAATCGCGCAGCAGCTTCGTGACATTTGTAATGAGTGTGCGCCCCGCAACTTACATGATTGGGGGCTTAAGACCAGTTTGCAAGACATGCTTCAACGCATGGGGCAGCGCACGGCTATAGAATGCTCTCTTATCTGCGATGTCGACATTCCCAATTTGCCTGATTCTGTCGAGCTGAATATTTTTCGATTGATCCAGGAGAGTCTAAACAACGTCGAAAAACACGCCCGGGCGAGCAAGGTATCGATCACAATAGAGCGTCAGGGCAAACGAACATTTCGTTTTATCGTGGTTGATAATGGCAAAGGTTTTCTGCCCGGCGAGAGTGTGCGCAGCGTAGACAAAGGCGGAATGGGAGTTTCCGGCATGCGCGAACGCGTTGATTTGATTCGCTGTTTCTTCCCCGCCGAATTAGGACTGAAATCGGCTCCAGGAGAGGGCACCACTGTTGTTCTCGAGATTACTTTGCCCGGGCTCGATTAACTTGACATTGACCGGTTGTTCAGGCAGCCGGGAACGATTTTTATCAGCCTCAAAAATTCTGGTCCTATTTGCCGTTTCGGCCATATACTAATTGTTAAAGGGATTAAATGTTTGGGAAGGCTGCCGTTCTCCGGGTGTAGTTGCCAAAACGAGCGCCAGTCGGTCATGAGAGGGTTTGATCGTACTTAAAGAAAACGCCTGTCATGGGTCGTAAGTAAGTGCCAATGTGGGTAAATTGATTTAAGAGCTAATTTTGATGGCGGCTGGCGGTCGTTCAGAATCAAAGGCAGATTTTGGGTTGATGTCATTTGCAAATTGACTGATAAGGAACTGGTATGGGGTCCGAAGACTACGCGACTAGCAACACAAATCCCAGCGATGATGGAAGTTCATTAGCTGCTCGCCGCGCTCGTTTGAGAGGCACTCTAGCTAAGCAAGCCGCTCCGCCCGATCCTTACAAGCCTGATCCCTACATGTTGGCTCCGGCTCCCGAGCCTGCTCCGTCCGGGGATTCGTCGTCATCATCATCATCGACTCAGTCGACCGCCATGCCATCTGCCAGCTCTGAACCGGCACCGTCTGATAGTCAAGCCTTACCATCAGTTCCAGCTCCCGTATTCCCTTCTCCCGAAACAGCACAGGTCGAATCGATCGCCTCGCCGGAAGCTGCCGCCTCTTTGCCGGTTGCACCAGCGGAACCCGAACCAATGTTTTCGCAAGTGCCGTCGTCGTCATTTAGTGAATTTACAGCATCGATGTTTGCCACTGAGACTTCAGCCGCTGTGGCGCCGGCCAACCCGGCTGCGGACTTGCAGGCATCTCTACCTGCCGCTCCCAGTCCCGAATCTGTGACGGGAACAGACGAAGATGATTCTATTGCAGCCGAAACTGCCGCAATTGCCGCTGAGATGGCTCAAGAGTCGGCAAAGGTAGAGAAGGCCTACGGCAATAGCGGCAATGGCAGCGGTACGACCGCCCCGAGTCTGTCTGCGGCTGCATTCTTTGCAACAGCAGCCAATGCTGTTGCAGACACAAGTAATCGTACAGAGGAGAAGCCTTCCTTTTTCTCCGAACCTGAGGTGGAGCCTGTGCCTGAACCGGAAACCCAAAAAAATGCAGCCCCGACCGGACGCACCGACAGGCGCCGCCAGCCTGCAACTTCCGCTGCTACTTTGTCTCCGATTCCAGATTCTTCTTCTATTCCGCCGGCTGTTGACCCCGACTCGATAACTGACTTGAATTACATGGCTCCAGAACCTGAAGTCGCTCCAGTTGTGAACTCTTCCGTGCCTGCCAGTGTGCCACCAAATTCGGTGTCAGGTGGAGATGTTCCAATGTCTTCGTCTGGAAATTACACATATGGAATTGCGCCTCAGGACCCGGGTGTGATTCAGGCGCCTACACAGTTGCAGTCGCAAGCGATCGAGATCATGAACAATATCGATCAGGCCATGGGCTCTTGCGCGATGAACCTCTCAGAGCTGCAGAAAATTGCCAGTGAGCAGACTGAAGCTCTCAAAGGTGTCGCTGAAACATTGCAGAACCAGAGCTTCTTCGAGATGGGCCTGAACATAAATACTCTCGTTGACACATTAGCTGCTGCGCTCGAGCCAATGAAAGCCGTGGGCGAACTCGTGCCCGCGATCGATCAACTCGTGGCCATGATGGAGTCGCGTGAGGCCGGCTCCAGTCCAACAGAAGAGAAGTTGAGTCGCGAGCAACTGGTCACCAGTCTGGCTGAACAATTGTCTACGGGAATGATCGATCCCTGGACATTCAAATGTGCCTATATGGCCGTCTTTCCAGCTGAGCATCCTGCCGACTTGTTGCATCGTCTGGTAGATCTGCTCGGTACACAGCGACTCTCCGGCGACCTGTTCCGGTCTGCATACGATGCTGTGCAGGCACCAGATCCGCTACCGCGCACCGCACCCGGTGCTGACGGCAAACCTGTCATTCAGGTCGTGCAAGATGAGTCGTTGCTCGCTCAATTGGAAGAATTGAAGCGTACAAACGAAGAATTCCTCAGACGCAACGAGGAAATCTCGAAGAAGTTAGAAGCCAAAGACCAGGAGTTCAATCAAGTTCTCAATTCCAAAGAGCAGGAGTTACAGGAGGCTCAGGAACTTCTCAATTCGAGATGGGAGGAGTTCAACGCTCGCTACGACGAATTGACAGAGACTCTGCATAAAAGAGATGAGGTTCTTCAAGAGCGCGAAGCCGAGCTGGCCAAAAAGGAATCGGAAAACGCTCAGTTGCGCAACCAGATGGAAGAACTCAGAGATCAGACCAAAGAGATGGTGGCAGATCTTCAGCGTCAACTCAGTGCTAAGCCTAAAGAAGAACCACCCAAGCAGCCCGGATTTTTTGATGTCGCACCAGGCTCTCAACATGCACCTCAAGCACCGTCGCAGCCAGGACAGTTGTTCGATGCTGGTCCATCAAGACCACTGTTCGGTCAGACAGATCCTGCACAGGCGCAGCCCCAACCGCAGCCACAACCGCAGCCCGTTGAACACGCTCCAGCGCCAGCTCAACCTGCACCTCAGCCTGCACTGGCGCAACCCATGGCTCCAGCGCAAGCTGCACAACCACCCGGAAATCAGGCTGTGCCAAGACCAGCTGCACCGACTACACCATTTGTGTCCGGTGCCGGCAGCTATGGCAGTGGTGTGCGAGCTCAGGTTTTCGAAGTTATCGTTCGGCAGGCTCTGGCAGGTGCACCATGGCGTGAGATCTGCGCGGGCCCGATGCAGGTCAACAATATTTCGCCCGAGGAAGTGGAAACCGAAGTCAAACGTCGCCAGGCTCTCCTCAAGAAGTAGCGTCAGGCGTCGTTAGCTTCAACGGCAATTTAGTAAAAGAAAAGGAGCGCGCAAGCGCTCCTTTTCTTAGTTGTATGGGGACGCGATGCGCTTCGCTCTTATTTCGAGGCAGCAGGCGCGGCTGTTTCAGCAGCCTGCCTTTTATTTCTCTGAGCGTTATCAATTGCTTTCCACTCTTGATTGATCTTTTCCAGGTTGCCCATGAACTGCAAGATGATCATGTTCGGCAAGTTGCTGAACATTTCTGTCAGCGTGTAAAACATAACGCCAAGGATACTAAGTGTGCAGATGATAGACACACTGCGCGTGAATCTCGCTTGTTCATCAATTTTCTTTGCCAGAGCTGCCAGCGTAATTTCAGTACCGTCTGTCATATAAGCCTCTCAATCCTCACGAAATCATTTTTAGAATCGTTAATCCACCTTACCTAATATATCCCCTTGATTTGTCAATCTAAAAGCAATTTGCATTTGAATTTGTCGGCAAGGTCGGAAGTTTCTCCAGAGAGCTCAACAAGAGTTCTTCATCATGCGGCATTATCGTTCGGAAATCGATTACTACTTTGTCGTCCTGGATGATCGCTATGATCGGCGGATCGGCGCTTCGAAGCATGGTTAATAGCTTGTCAGGCGACCTCTTGCTCTCGGTTCCACCGGCCACGCTGATAGCAAGACCAAAGCTTTCGAGACTTTGCCCTGGCAGCGTGCCGCCACCAAACGCGGAGCGCGTTTCAATCAGTTCGACGTTGTATTGGTGCGGAATTTTTGCTTTCGCCAAAAAATTTGCTGCTCGTGATTTGAGTTCAGATGCCGATTTTGTTGCCAGTTGCATCACACTTACACTTTTTTCCGGAGCCAGTTGCAGATATTGACACAAGACTTGTTCCAGAACTGCAATCGTCAATTTGTCGGCTCTGAGCGCGCGATACATCGGGTGGTCGCGCAACTTCTTTACTAATTCGGAATTGCCGCAAATTATTCCTGCTTGTGAACCGCCCATCAATTTGTCGGCGGAAAACATTACCAGATCTACACCTTCACTGATTACTTCAGCTACGGTGGGTTCGTATTTCATACCGAATTTTGAATAATCGATGAGTGCTCCGCTTCCTAAATCTTCGACAATGGGAATCTTGTGGCTCTTTCCAAGTTTGACGAGATCAGCTGTTTTAGCGGTTTCCGTGAACCCTGAAATTTCGAAATTGGAGCGATGGCACTTCAAGATCATGCCGGTGCTGTTGTTGAGTGCCTTTTGATAGTCGGAGGCACGGGTGCGATTTGTCGTGCCTACTTCCTTCAATATGCCGCCGGCCGACTCGATTACATCAGGTAAGCGGAAGCTGCCACCAATTTCTATCAGTTCACCGCGCGAAATTATCACTTCCTTCTTATTTGATAGTGCGCTGACTGCCAGCACCACCGCTGCAGCATTGTTGTTGACGACGATGGCAGAATCACAGCCGGTGAGCATGCTCAGCAGCTCTGTCAACGCGGTCATTCGTTCGCCCCGCTTTCCGTTTTGCAAATTCACTTCCAGGTTTGAATAGCCAAGCAAGATTTCGCTCAGTCTATCTACGGTGGTTTGCGGTAACGGCGCTCGTCCCAGATTGGTGCTCAGTATGATGCCTGTGCCGTTAATCACCTTGCGCAGACTGCCAGTGCGGAGTTTCTTCAGTCGAGATTCAATCTCTGCTGCTATATCGTCGAGGTTTTCCGGTACTTTCGCGCCATCGGGCGACCGATAATTTGCCAGTACGCGTCGGGTTACTTCTGATAATACTTCGTGGCGGTAGTCGTTTTTCAGCGAAATGATGAGCGGATGGCGCAGCATCTTATCAACTTGTGGAATCCGCTGAGCGCCCGGATCAGTGTGAGATTCATTCATGGTTGTCGACCGTTCTGGTTGTTAAAAGCTTAGGTTAGGTCTTGTCAGAAGTCCAGGCAGCACCGACAATTAGAATATGTAGTATGGTGTTTATTCTAGAATTGTCCAGGCGGCTTAGCTGCTTGACGTGGTCGGTGCAAATAGTACTCACTTAGAAGGGACCAGAGCAGTGGGCAAGACTCTCAGAACAAAAATGCTCTATCAAGACAAAGAGTGGCTTACTCAGAAGTATGTCAAAGAGAAGATGAGCACGGTTGAAATTGCCAAGGCGTATCGCGAAGAAGAAGATAAGTGGTGCGATCCCAATACTATTTCTCGCTGGTTGAAGAAACATAATATCGCCATGAGAACGCTCGCAGAGGCCCAACAGAACCGGCATTCAGTGCCCGCCACCGGAAAAAAGGCCCGCAGTAGTTAGTGGAAGGTTGATCGAACAGTTTCGTTCGCTGATAAATCCAACTGAAAGCCCGGTGTGAGACCGGACTAGTTCTGATTGTAGCTAAAGTTCTATTGCCAGCCGCAGGTCAACGCGCCACCACCCATCATGACGCAAACTGTCAGGTAGAGAAGCACATCACGTCCGCCAGCCAAATAAAAGGCGCAATATGCAAAAAAGGCGAAAGACGGTCGCCAAAACGACGCATTCTGGTCACGTACGGCGTGTACGGCAAGGCAAACCGCTAACACAAGCGGCATACCAAAGAAGAAAACGTCGTACATCATAGGCTGATTACACTGTAAGATTGCGTGCCAGGGTGATGTTTCATCTCCCCTTAGATAAGGATAGCCATGGGTTAACCTGGAGTCCATGGTGCTTTGCCCACAAGAAACGAGCTTTCGGCCGCCGGAGTGAATGATGCCTGATCGACCACGAAATAACAGAGGAAAGCCTCAAGACTCCCGCAAATTCGGAAACCGGGAGAATCGTGGCGGTGGAGCGCGCGAGGAGCGCTGGTCTCCGGAGCGCGGCAAGCCTGAAAGGCGCGAGGAGCGCGGGTCTGAGGAACGAGGTGGATTTGGAAGGCGCGAGGAGCGTGGCACCCGGGAGCGCAGCGAATTCGCAAGACGCGTGGAGCGTGGTTCCCAGGAACGCGGTCTGGAAAAGCGCCCGGACGACGGCACCGAAATGATCTTCGGTAAAAACGCGGTGCTTGCTTTCCTGGAGGATTGCGAGCGCGATGAAGATGCAAGCGACGATGCTCACGGCGAAAACGAGAGCGAGAACGAGAACGAGGAAGTTGAGCGCGAGAAAACGCTGAACTCGGCTGTGGGGGCTGAAAGAAGTCGCGATGCTATCTTAAAGAGTCCGCGTGGTCAGGTGCGCAAGCCTGAGATAGGCAAAATTTATATGGTGGCGCTCGATCATCCGGATCGGAAAGTCGACCGCATCAAACAGTTGGCAAAGTCACAACGTATTCCAGTTGTAGTGTGTGACAGGCGCAAGCTCGATTGGCTGGTCGGCCCCGACCAACTTCATCAGGGCATCGTGGCGCAAATCAGTGCTGCTGAATTCTGGGAACTGAGCCACTTTTTGTCCAAACTGAAAGAGTCTTGCCCCGATACATTAGATGGAAGCGTTGTCGCTATCGTTGACGGCATTGAAGACCCCCACAACCTGGGGGCGATTATCAGAGTGGCTGAGTCAGCGGGACTGAAAGGATTGTTGTTGCCGGCTCGACGTTCAGCCGGGCTGACTGGCATTGTTGCAAAAACAAGCGCTGGGGCACTTGCTTCGCTGCCGATTGTGCGCATTCACAATCTTGTTCAGGCACTGGAAGAATTGAAAGAAGCTGGATTTTGGATAGCGGGTCTCGATTCCAATCAGGGTGATCTTTATACAAAAGTGGATCTTGTGCGTCCGCTCGCCCTGGTTGTGGGGAGCGAAGGGTCTGGTATGAGTCGTCTTGTGAAAGACAATTGCGACATGCTTTTAAAGATTCCTATGCTTGGCAAAACAGAATCTCTAAATGCTTCGGTGGCTGCCGGTATCGTTTTCTATGAAGTGGTCAGGCAACTGCAAAGCAAAGGGCTTCTCAGCTAAGCAGCTAAACGAAGCATCTCGAACTAGTCAAGCATTTCGAGCTAAACCACGCACCTGGTCTGGGAGCTCGAGTCGGTCGGAGCATATTCCAGCTCAGCGTTGTGCAACATCTGCCGATTCGTCGTCAAGGGAAAAGCGCGGCGTGGTCTTCTAATTTTGTGAGCGACTCCGACAATGCCATAACAAGGATTTCGTTTCTGAATTCCTTTTCGTCGTCAATCATGTCCCAGAGCAAATCTTGATTCTCCAGTCTGCGCAGTTTGAGCGTCAAGCAGATTTTCTCGGTGGCATACCTTACTATCTCGTCTGCATCCAGTGCCCCCAGCAAGTCAGTTAAGCTGCGCACGGGCGGTTCAGGAATCATCTCATCGAGTTGAGTCAGCACCTGCAAAAGCCATTGGTTAAGCCATTCGAATGGTTTTTCCGGACTTTGTTCAAGCACTGCCAGGTAGGTCGAAATGCAGACTAACAGTTTCACGCTGTGAAAGACGTCTTCAGTTGGAATGGTGCTGGCAGGGCGAGGCGAGTCATCAAGTACCTTCTCCATGTCTGCCATGCATCTGGCACCAACCATGTGCAAAAAGAAATAAGCGCGCTTTGACTCTTCATCTAGCGTTCTGGGATTCCACTGGTCAGGCACTGGCAACATAATGCGATTCTATGGCCTAGCCGATGACATCGGGGCACTGCAACATAAATCTTATTGATGCGGCATGAAAAGAGTATTGGCTTGACAGGCGATTTTGCTGCGTTTGCGCACTTCGCTGCCGTCATCGAAAATGGTTGCCCCACCGCTTGGCGAGTCGCACTCTGCTGCGCCATTGACAGGGCTTAAATAATGCTAGTAGAATTCCCGTTCGCGCCTTAGCACGGCGCTATGCCGGTGTAGCTCAATGGTAGAGCAACGGTTTTGTAAACCGTCGGTTGCGGGTTCGAATCCCATCACCGGCTTATGGGCAGATGTCCGAGTGGCTAAAGGAGACGGGCTGTAAACTCGTTGGCGCAAGCCTACACTGGTTCGAATCCAGTTCTGCCCAAACTTGTTCCCCTGCCAGAGAAATCCTTGATTTCTAAAGGCAACCTTAGGAGGTGCGACTAAGACGGCTCTTTGAGCCATAATGAATGGGTCACGCGTGCCCATGTAGCTTAGCGGTAGAGCACCCCCTTGGTAAGGGGGAGGTCACGAGTTCGATTCTCGTCATGGGCTCCATTTACCAAGCGCGTTTCAAAAGACACTTTGGTCTGTTAATTCAGTAAATAAGAAGCACAAGCACAACAACATTGTTGAGAAGGAGTTGAGAGGATGGCCCGCCAGAAGTTCGAAAGAAACAAACCTAACGTGAACATTGGCACGATCGGGCACGTTGACCACGGCAAAACTACGCTCACAGCGGCGATCACTACGTATCTAGCAAAGAGCGGGCAAGCCAAGGCAAAGAAATATGACGAGATCGATGCCGCTCCGGAAGAAAAAGCTCGTGGTATCACAATCAATACCGCGCACGTTGAATATGAAACCCCAAATCGTCACTACAGTCACGTTGACTGCCCAGGACACGCCGACTACATCAAAAACATGATCACCGGCGCCGCTCAGATGGACGGAGCGATCCTTGTTATCTCCGCCAACGACGGTCCTATGCCACAGACTCGTGAACACATCCTGCTTGCTCGTCAGGTAGGCGTTCCACACATCGTTGTTTACTTGAACAAGTGCGACCTCGTCGACGATCCAGAATTGCTCGACCTCGTCGAACTCGAAGCTCGCGAATTGCTCACCAAGTATCAATTCCCTGGCGACGACATTCCTTTCATCCGTGGTTCTGCCGTGAAAGCTCTGGCTGGCGATCCTGCTGAAGAAAAGAAACTCGAAGAGTTGATGAACAAGGTCGACACCTACATCCCAACTCCACAACGCGACATCGACAAACCGTTCTTGCTCGCTGTTGAAGACGTGTTCTCAATCACCGGTCGCGGTACAGTAGCAACCGGCCGTATCGAGCGTGGACAGGTCAAAGTTGGCGAAGAAGTTGAAATCGTTGGTCTTCAAGACACACGTAAGACGACCGTAACCGGCGTTGAAATGTATCAGAAGACACTCGATTCCGGTATGGCTGGCGACAACGTAGGCGTGTTGCTCAGAGGTATCGACAAGACCATGATCGAGCGCGGTCAGGTTATCGCCAAACCAAACTCAATCAAGCCACACACAAAATTCAATGCTGAAGTCTATATCTTGAGCAAAGAAGAAGGTGGACGTCACACTCCATTCTTCCCTGGCTACAGACCACAGTTCTACATCAGAACGACAGACGTAACAGGCAGCATCAAGCTTCCTGCCGGCGTTGAAATGGTTATGCCTGGAGACAACGTAGCAATGGAAGTTGAATTGATTCAACCTGTTGCCGTTGAAGAAGGAATGCGTTTCGCGATTCGCGAAGGCGGAAGAACTGTCGGAGCCGGTGTTGTAGCAACAATCATCGCTTAGTTCCAAGACAAAACAATCAGGAAGGACTGCGTGAAAACGCAGTCCTTCTTTTTGTGCGCTGGGCATGTTCAACAACTCGGAGGTGAAAGTCTTCTACACAGTTTGATGGCAACGAAGTGTTAGTGAACCGCAAGGGCGTAACCGCG
>RXJR01000044.1 GCA_003963305.1 Candidatus Melainabacteria bacterium
CTTATTTTTCTTCGTCATGCTGCGCTCCTTGGTTATTTTACCTAAGAAGCGGATCTCCATCAGACCGGACTGTCTACTTTTTGGGGGGACCCTCAACTTTTGAAAAAACATAAAAACACTATAGCATACAGTATAAACAAATCTTCTCTTCCTACAGCTTCTGGATTCGAGCGTCTGCATCGCATCGTCAATGGCCGTCCACACTTTTTTCAAAATTCCATACCAGAATGAATGCCACGAACCGAGTTTCTTAGCAACTACAGTCGATTCACAAAATCTTCTACCTCTCAATCAGCAAGCAGTTCGGGAGTAAGCCATGTTCCTGGATACATACCTGTGCATTTTGATCCTGTTGTAAACCATAAGGCAACCACTGCAAAATCAAGATGCATATTCAATCTTCTAATGGCGGTGTTAAGTAACTCCACTTAAGTTGCAGCAATTTTCTTGACGGTCAGAACGATCATTTGAGATCGCGGAGAAAGCCACTTTCAAGCCGTTGAGCCAACTGCCGAATTTGAACGCCACATTCCGTGCGCCAGTTAAGTGAAATTCGTTGAACAGCCTGACAGACCCACACGTTAATAAACGTCTGAAATAGAAGGATAACCTGCATGTGCATACAGACCCTCGAACAATTCGCTCTTCACTACTGGGTCTCTGTCGAGGAGCTTCGCTCGGTTGCCGCGAACCATTGCGGACTGGGCAATGAAGAGCAGTGGCTCGTCGATCAATGGCTCCTGGACTGTTTCAGTACGGCAGCCCCGCTGATGCGAAGGAACTTCAACCTCCACAACACCGACGGAGTGCTCGGTGCATTAGAGAGAGCGCTGAACTGCACCGGCCCGAAATTCATGGAAAGCTGCGCGGAATCGTTCGGGAGGCTAAAAAAGAAGCCCAATGAGCAGCGCAAGATTTTTCTAATGACGGAGCCGGCTTTCGAACCTGTTGTTTCAGAAGGGGCGTTCCACGAAACTTTCAGCGACTTTATGGGGTTGACGGTGGACACTGCCATCTGGTGCACCACCGACAATGCCGACACATCGAGTCCGCCCGAACCGGAGCAAATCCGGGCGCACCAAAACACGTTGGGCGCCCCCGCGAAAGTTGCGAGTTTCGCAGTGTAGCGTTGCTTGACGCCTCCTTGCTGGATCTGATTGATTCGGATGCTGTCGGCATCTGCCACTCAACCACCCAAAATCAGAAAGAGAGCGACCATGAAAAACATCGTCAAATCCCTCATCTGCGGCGCTGCGCTTGCCGTCATGATCTGCCCGAGTGTGCAGGCGGCGGTAGTTCCATACTCGATCAGCGAGCTCAACGCTCGTTACCCCGGCCTTGCCAACGGATTCAACGATGAGAGGCTCTACGATGCAGTCAGACTGGGCACGGCCGCGGAGTTCGAACAAGAGCTCCATCTTCCCCCAAACTGGACCGGTGACCAGTACGCCAGAGCGGAAGCCCTGCGGAAGCTCACCAAGATTCGCGCCAAATATGGGCTGCTGAACAATTTCACGCGCGATCTGATCGTGGAGAATCAAGCAGCGATCATTGTCAACGAATTTCTCAAAGAGTACAAGCTGTCGGCGCACTTCACGCAGGCAGACCTGGTCCGCGGCAATGGAGAACGGCGGGTCGCCAGGGAACAAGGTATGGAAGCGCCAGCGGGAGCAGCCGACTACGCTGCTTTCGCGGGGACGCAAAGGTCGAATCGCTTCATCAGAAATTGGCACCTCTCCGAGCACTGGAGCTTTGAAGAACTGCTCGCCGTCGTCGGTCCGGAAAAGGGGGCCAGCCTGAGCCGGCAATACAGCATACACGCGGGCATGTCGCACGACGAAATCGTTGCGGCGCTGGGTTGGCAGGAAGTTAAAGCGTACGCAGAGGAGAAGAAGCTTCCTGTGAACTTCACCGCCGACGAAGCCGTGCAGGCAGAGGGCGCGCTCTCGCTCAGAAATGTCAGAGAGGATTTCTGGGGCGCCGCTCCTCTCACAGGAGAGATCAACGAGGAATGGCTGATCAGGAACGCCAGAATCAAGGCATCTTTCTACCTCACCAAAGACTACCCCGGGCTGCAAGGTAACTTCGACGAGAAGCAACTCTTCGATTACCTGATCAAGGACGCCGACAAAGAGATGCGTGATTGCTACGGCTTCGTGGGTCCGTACGGCGAGGCAGACGTGGCCAAAGCTGCCGCCGATTCCCTGCTGGCGGAAACGCGCCTCGAATACGACCTGCCGCTGCACTTCTCTCAGGAGCAGCTGGATACGGCGATGAAAGCGAGGAAGCGCTACGTCCCTATCTACTGAGGTCGTGCGGTCGATCCATATTCAGTAAAGACACGAAAGAAAGCAACATAAGCGAGAGCGCTAAACTCGAGCGCTCCCGCCTCGCACCTCAAAGTAGTTCAGCAAGCCAAGCATGGAGAAAACATGATGAAGCTCAAAACTATCCTCATAACGACTACGTGTTCAGCGATCGGTCTGATGGTTCTGCTTCTGATCACCACCTATGGAACGCGCTACATGTACGATCCGTTCTTTGCGGTGATATCGGATATGGTGATGCAAGAAATCTGGCAAAAGCAGCTGCCGGAACTGGCAATCAGTGCGGCGATTCTGTCGCTCTGGGGCTGGCTCATCTCAGTAATGTCGGGCGGCGCTGGTCTGCGAGCCGCGTTTTACAGCGTGACGCTCTGCCTGCTCCTTGACTCAGTTCTGCTGTTCATCTACTACCAGGTCAGCATCAACTATCTCAGCGCGCACATGCACTGACGATTAAGGCTCAGTGCCGTTGCCGCGAGCAACGTGACAAACGCACCAGGGTGGCGCTGCATTCCAGCGCCCCTTCGCGTCCAACAAATTTTAGCGATCAGACACTAAATACAATGTCAAAGGTACCATCCCTCTCGATAAGCTACCTGCAAAATCTGCAGATTCAAAATTTTGAGACGTCCTACTACCGCTAATAGCAAGCATCACGAAATGCCTATTAAAATCGACACAAATTTAGAGGCCCGAGTGCTTTCCATATGCGATACCATTGGCTTTGCGCAATTCTTCAACAGGAGCGATGATGACTCAGCAAATCGACGAGAACCTAACTGAGCGAGAAATTCGGTTAAAGATGGTTGTCGACATCGCGCATGAGTTGCGTACGCCACTTGGCGGCATTGTCGGTATGAACGAACTGCTCCTCTCCTCGCAACTCGATCCGGAACAAAAACAGTTTTCAGAAACCATTCACGACTCGGCAAAATCAATGCTGCAACTACTCAATGACTTCGTTGAGCTTGCGAAGTTAGATGCTGAAAAGGTCGTTATCCGCTCCGCACCGACACACCTGCAAACGCTTCTGGATGAATGCTCTTATGCACTACGAAAACTGCTCAAGTCGCACAACATAGAACTGAATATCGTTTTTAGCGAAGGTCTTCCAGATACAATAGGCACAGATGAAAATTGCCTTCGGCAGACAATCATCTCCATTGTCACGGGCGCGACGAAATACGTAGAGAGCGGCACTATTAGAATCGATATTGCTCCTGCCGCTCACAACGCGAAGAAGAGCGGAATTTCATTCAAGATCACTCTGCCACCGAATACGGTTAATCGAAATGGACAGCCATTGTTCACGGTTATAGCAAGCGAGAACTCACCTGTGCTGCGTTTCGATTCCACATGGTTGAGACTCAGCATCGCTCAGCATCTTTTGAATCTTTTACAGGCCACTGTTTCAATTCAGGACAACACAATGGAGTTCGTCATTCAATCTAATTGAACGATAGAGGAAGAAACCAGAAGCAAAGAAAGAGAAAAGGACCCCGACAGATCGGAGTCCTTTATATTTTCCGGGCACTCGGGACGAGTGCGTTCCATGCGATCAGACTCAGTAACTCCGACCCGAAGCTGCTTCCAGCACCGGTGCGTTGAACTACAGTCCCAACTGGCGGGCAATCAACAGACGTTGAATTTCAGACGTACCTTCGCCGATTTCGCAGAGCTTAGCATCGCGCAAGAAACGCTCGGCTGGGAAATCTTCGATGTAGCCGTAACCACCGTGAATCTGGATGCACAGATTGCAAACTTTGGATGCAATTTCAGATGCATACAATTTAGCCTGCGATCCTTCCAGCGTAACGCGCTTGTGATGGTCTTTCATCCAGGCAGCATGATAAAGCAAAAGTCTTGCCGCGCTGATTTGAGTTGACATGTCAGCGAGGTAGCCCTGAATGAATTGGAATTTGCCTATTGGCTGACCGAAAGCTTCGCGCTGTTTGGCATAGTTCAAAGCTGAATCCAGAGCCGCCTGAGCAATACCGAGTGCCAGTGCGCCAATTGAGATTCTGCCGCCTTCCAGTGTCATTAAAGCTTGCTTGTAGCCTTCACCGACTTCACCGATGATATTTTCCTTGGGAATACGGCAATCTTCAAAAGTAAGACTGGCTGTCGGGGAACCGCGCATGCCCATCTTCTTCTCTACTTTACTGACTGAATAGCCCTTTGTGCCTTTATCGACGATAAAGGAGGAGATACCCTTGCGTCCTTTGCTCTGGTCGGTCATCGCCATGATGATGGCAACGTCGGCATGAGTAGCATTTGTGATGAACTGCTTGGTGCCATTCAAAACCCAATGATCACCATCCAGTCTGGCAGTTGTTTTCTGAGCGGCAGCATCCGAGCCAGTACCTGGTTCAGTCAGAGCCCAGCAACCAAGCCATTCTCCTTTGGTGAGCTTGGGAAGATAATGTTTCTTCTGCTCATCAGTTCCGAACATATAGATGGGGTTGGTGCCCAGCGAAACATGTGCAGCATAGCTCAAACCGGTTGAACCGCAGGCGCGACCAATTTCTTCAACGGCGATTGCGTAGCTTCTGTAATCGGCACCGGCACCGCCATACTCTTGAGCGATTGGCAATCCCAACAGATCCATCTGTCCAAGCTTTTTGAATGTTTCCTCCGGAAATCTTGCATTCCGGTCGACTTCAGCTGATTTTGGCGCAATCTCGTTAGTGGCAAAATCACGGACTAACTCGCGAATTGCCTGATGCTGATCATCTAGAAACTCGCCGTACGGCTGTACGTCATGGGTTACGGTGCTCGTCAAGGTGCTATCTCCTGCCGCGTGTGACAACAAGTAAAGGTTTGATGCGGAAGATGATAGCGCCAAACGCCCTCTAAAAAATGCGTCGAATGCCGCTACAGCTATTTCTTAAGGCAAAAAAAAGCTTCGATAGCCTGGACGATTTTTTGAGATGCCTTGCCATCACCAAAAGGGTTTACAGATAGCGCCATCTTATTGTAAGCAGCGGGCGAGTCGAGCAAGCCTTTTGCGGCACTGACGATCCCCTTCTGCTCCGTGCCGATCAGCTTGGCAGCTCCAGCCGCTACGGCTTCAGGTCGTTCAGTGTTAGTGCGCAGCACGAGCACTGGCTTGCCGAGCGACGGCGCTTCTTCTTGAATACCACCCGAATCAGTCAGAACGAAGTGACAGCGCTGCATAGCGTAGACGAAAGGCACGTAATCCAGCGGTTCCACACGGATCAAGCGAGGGTGGTTAGCGAACACCGGCTCAATCGACTCTCGCACTACCGGGTTCTTGTGGATCGGATAGAGGATTTGCGTATCGGGATGCTCGTCAGCGATTTGCTTGAGGGCAAGGGCGATGGAACTCATGTTGTCGCCCCAGTTTTCGCGCCGATGCGCGGTAACCAGCAAGACTTTGTGCTTTTCAAAATCAGCGCCGCCAAAGAGCGACTTGTCAACCGCGGCTTCGTCGATTCGCGAGGCCGTGTCCATGAGCGCATCGATAACCGTGTTACCTGTTAGATATACATTGTCGACAATTCCTTCTTTGCGCAGATTCTCAACCGCCAACTCGGTCGGAGAAAAGTGCAAAGTGGCAATTCGACCGGTCTGACGACGCGACATCTCTTCGGGGAAAGGATTGTAGCGGTCGTTGGTGCGCAGTCCGGCCTCGACATGACCTACAGGCACTTTATGGTAGAAAGCCGCCAGCGCCGTCGCCATGACGGTGACCGTGTCACCCTGAACCAGAACCAGGTCCGGCTTGACCTTATTGAGGAGCTCGTCCATTGAGGTAAGCACCCTGGCAGTCAATTCGGAGAGACTCTGACCGTGCTTCATCAAATCCAGGTCATAATCCGGCTTGATGTCAAACCAGACCAGCATCTGATCCACCATCTCGCGATGCTGGGCGGTCAAAACAACGATGGGCTCGAGAACCTCTGATTTTGCGACTGCGTGAACTACCGGGGCAAGCTTGACAAGCTCCGGACGGGTCCCAAACACGCACATCACGCGCTTTTTCATCATTCCAAAATTCTACAACAGTGACGGATCAACGTGCTTCTTAGCAACAGTCGATTAGCAACAGTCGATTGCTCCCAGACCCTAGCCGAAAGTGACCAATCTGGTAGACTAAAAACCGGAAATATAGCCGCTGCACGAACGGCTAGCCGCATGACATATTAAAACGGAATCCGCAATCAAGCCCTCGCTCGACTCTCTGGAAGAGGTTATTAGTGGACATCATTATTGAAGGCAAGATTACGCCTGAAGAAGGGATGAGCGAAGTCATCCAGACCGTTATCGATCTGAAGAATCTGCAAAATCCAATTTTGCGAATTTCCTCAGCTGATAGCGATCTGCAGGGTCGCGTGTCATTCTCGAGCGGACATATTTTGGGCGGCAGAATCAACAATTCGGACGAAACAGGATATCCGGCGATTCGCAAGTTGCTGTCTATAACTGATGGAAACTACGCCATTCTCGACCCGGGACGGCAACATATCACCGACGTCAATCAGACATTGTGGATAGAAGCGCATAAAGTCGTGCAGATGCTGCCGAATTTGCCGCAGACGCCGGAAGTCTTGATGGACATAAACGCCGAGTACAACACTGAAGTTAAACCTCGCATCGCCAACATGGACCTGAAAGCAGGAAAAGTCGACGATGGCGAAAAACCCACTGTCACTGACGTTAAAAGCAAAACGCGCTCTTTCGACCAGGGCACCTGGTTTTTCTTCAAACTGTTTTTATGGGCGCTGGGCACCTTGATCGTCAGCGCCGTTGTATTAACATACAGCGACCAGATCTACGCACTGTTCAAAGCCAAACAAAACAACCCTGCCGTCCAGGTCTCCACTCCAACACCAAATTCAAATGCACATCCAGGCAATCCGAAATCTAATCCAGGGCATCGCTGATAAGCTGCGGTCCAGGCACTCACAAGTATCGATACCGCATTTAGTATCAAAACCGGACAGCTTAACCGAGCGTCATGGCACCTCGCGTCGCGGCGTCATGACGCTCAAGGCCCGTCGGATGTCCGTATTCAGACATCGCAGAATTTTGGAAGGCGAAACATCGCCATGACGGCGCGAGCCATTTTAAAACGTTGTCACCTCAACGTTGATGGCGTCAGCCGCACATATTACCTGCATCTACCAACTGATTACGATCAGTTGGCATCATTCCCGTTGCTTCTCGCCTTTCATGGGGGTGGCGGCAAAGCGACCATGATGCACCGGGTCAGCAAACTGACAAACACGGCCGATCGACACTCTTTCATCGTCGCCTATCCAGATGGACTGGAACGAAAATGGAGCGACCAGAGAGCGATGACCGGCTTCGATCGCAAAGGCGACTTAAGCTTCGTAAGCACCCTTCTGGATCAATTGGAGAAAGAGTACAAGGTTGACGCCAAACGCATTTACGCGACTGGAATCTCAAACGGTGGATTTTTCTCGCAAGACCTGGCCATCGCTTTTCCAGAGCGCATCGCTGCTGTCGCCTCAGTGGCAGCATCAGTCAGCCGAGCTGTCTTTGATCGGGTCGTGCCACCAAAACCGGTACCAATACTTTTTATGTTGGGCGATAGTGATCCAATCGTTCCCTACAACGGCGGTGACATTAAGCTCGGCTCAGAAGTGCGCGGTGCTGTTGTTTCAGCCGACGACTCGATTCGATTCTGGATGAACGCAAACCAATGTTCCGACGAAGTAGAGGAGCTGACTGTCAAAAAAGCTTCTGATGACGACACGGTAGTAACTATCCGAAAATGGCGTGGACCGGGCCCGCGAAACCAGGTGGTTTTGTACGCCATTCAAAATGGAGGGCACACCTGGCCCTCTGGCTGGCAATACCTGGGCGAGTCTTTCATCGGCAAAACCAGCCGCCAGATTAATGCCAATGAAGAAATCTGGGACTTCTTTCAGCGCCACCACCTGTAATGAGAGCAAGTGTAACGCGATAACGCAAGCTCGCCCAACGATGTAGATTTGCTAAGAAGAGATCTTCACAAGTCGAAACTTGAGGCTCTTATTCTCTTTAAGTACTCTGAGTGCATCTTCTCTCTCTTTACCTAAAAGAAACTACAAAGACTTATAACTGCTGCAGCCACCGTTGCCGCCACTCCTCAGCACAAATCAGCGTGCACAGTCTTGAGCCGAGTACCGCACCCGCCTGCCATGTCTTCAGTCGGCGCACCCCGGGCCCACCATCCCGATGTCAGCGTCTACTTGAGCCATGCTGCACTGGTGCACCCCGTCAGTGAAATCCATGCCTCAGACTGCTCACCAGTGCGGCAAACATGTTGCTGTAGTCATCGGTCCACAGTCCTACGTCCTGCTGGTCAGCACAGGGCTCGATGCGCAGTCGAACGTATCTGGAAGCGTCAACCGGCAGTCGCTTCAGGGGCTGTCGCGTCACCGCCACGTAGCGACTCTTGTCCGTATCGAGCGACGTCGCAACCAGACCCAGAGACTTAGCGATGTTAGCGATTGGCGGAGCGAGGTCGAGGTACCGGTTCGATATGTGGAGCAAACAGACGCCATCAGGCTTCACATGCTCCATGTACAGACTGACAGCCTCGCGAGTGAGCAGATGCACAGGCACGGCATCGCCATTGAACGCATCAATGACCAACAGGTCGTATTTGCCGTTCTTCTCCGCCTCGAGAGCCTTACGCCCATCGCCGATGACGACATCAACAGCCGCTCTCGAATCGCTCAAGAACGTGAAGTACCGGCGTGCCACTTGCTCGACCTTAGGGTCGATTTCGTAGTAGCGAATTGTGTCGCCGCGCTGTCCGTATGCCGCGATAGTGCCTGCACCGAGACCGACGATGGCATAGCGCATCGGCTGCCCGGGCGTGTTCAAGCGAAGCATCTCGTCGACATAACTCAAACCGGTTCCATAGGCAAAATACTGCGTTGGCTCGCGTCTGCGACTTTCGCCGTAAAACTGCTGACCGTGCACGATGGTTCCATTGGCGAGCACTTTGCTGTCGGTGAGCTCGATTACCGAGATGCAACCGTAGAAGTTGCGCAGCCGGGCAATGACATTGTTGGTGAGCGAGTAGACGAGATAGCCGTCCAGAAGCATGACCGAATAAGTCAGAGCGCACACGTAAAGTGTGTTCATTCGCTTGTTGGGCAACAACCTGACGCCGTCCCTGGCATTAGCGTAATAGCACAGCCCCAGCATAACAAACGGAAGCGCGTACTTCTCGGCATAGAAGTCGAGCACCATAGGCGCCAGCAGATTAATCGACACGCCGCCCAATACGCCACCAAATGCGATGGCGAGATAGAAGGCAGCGAGATGTCGCGGCGAAGGTTTGCGTCGAACAATTTCTCCGCAGCAGACCATGCAGAAACAGAAAATCATGGACAGCACGCACAGCACATTCAAGAACTTGTTGCTGCGCGAGAACCAGTCAAGAAGCCAGAAGACCGGACCGACGTAAAGATAGAAGCTGCGATGGTAAGAGTCTTTGTTGCCGAAACAGATGATGAAAGCCAGCAGGTAGACGCACAATGGCAAGATCCACAGAAACGGCACCGGCGCAATATCCTGCGTCAGATAAGTGGTGTAGACGATCAGGATCACAGTCGCCAGTGCGCTCAAACCCACCCACCAGACATAGTCAATGGGTGCCGGCTGTCTCTCATCCTCCAGCCCGTCTGAAGTGTTGGCTGGAGCACTCGTGTTTCTGAACATCAGGTAAGTCGAAAGAACAGCGCTGCACGCCAGCATGACGTAACCGCTGTTCCAGTAAGACAACGCCTTATCTACTCCGAAGAGTGGTTCAACCACCAGGGGATAGAGCAACAACGCCGCCATCGAGCCGATGTTTGACAATCCGTAGAGCGGATAGGGGTCGCCCAGCTTCTGCTGCTCGTAGAAACTCTGCATCAACCCACTTATCGTCGCCAGAAGCGTGCAAGGCACCGCCAGGTGCACAGTCAGAAGTGCAAGCAGACTCTGGACTGGATGCATGCCCGCGTTGGCAGCCCAGGCAGAAGCCGGCGGCACGTTCAATGAGAGCACTGAGGCGACCATAAGCAGGCAGTAGATCACACACTGCGTTTTCACCGGCAATTTCGTAATCGCGAAAGTGAGGAGATAGCCTGTCAGCAAAGCGACCTGGAAGAACATCAGACAGACGCACCAGATCGCCGCCACACCACCGAATTGGGCAGTGACAACCTTTCCAACCAGAGGTTGAATCTGAAACATCAAAAAAGCGCCGAGAAAGATCGTCACCCCGTAACAAAGACGGGACAGGGTAACGCTCGAATTGTCGCTTTGCATCTAAGACCTTCTTTCCAAACACAATAGTACTTCGTGAATGCTCGAAAAACACTTGCATAGGCGGACTGGAAATCCGAGCGGATGCAAGCAGAGAGGTAATCAACGATGAGCAAATTCACTTTAGCGCGGGTGCTGTTCGCCTGCGTTGGCAGCTTGCTGATTCTGGCAGGCTGCGGTCCGGATGACGATCCGAAATCGGCGTTCCCGGACAAACTGCAGACACAAGTGCGACTGCGGGATGGTCCGGCTAAGGAAAAGACCCGCATCGTCCACTACGCAGAAGACAAGGAGACACCGCTGTGGGCTGAAGTCGTGCTGACCAACGACCACACGCGCAAGGTCTACTACGAGAACCACGTCATGGTGCGCAGCGAGGAGTTCTACAAGCCCGAAGACGGCGGTGGACTCTACCTGAAGCGGCTCTATATGCCCGACGGGCGCAACCTGAAAGCGGAGGAGCAAAGACTGCCTGACGGAACGGTGACCATGCAAGGTGACCGCAACCCGGACGGGTCTTACAACCGCAGTTTCTACACCGACAAGAAGCTCGTGCGTCACCTGCTGCTCAACCAGAATGGTGACACGCTCGGCGAGGAAAACTATTACGCCAGCGGTGCCATGAAGCAGAAGACGACGCGCAACGGCGACATTCTCACTGTCGACTCTTTCGACGAAGCCGGCTACCCGACCCTGAGCGAAAGCTCGGATCGCTACGGCTACAACAAGTCGAAGACGCTCTACTTCTCAGGCAGCAAGCAGGCTCGCATCAAGTCCGAGCTTGCTTCAGGACGATCGACCGTGGTCATCTACCGCCCGGACGGCAGCATTGAGCAAGACTGGGTGCGCGCCAGCACTCAGACAATCGTCATCCAGCACTGGGATGCGCGGGGCAATGTCGTCTGGCGCCAGAATCTGCTTCTCTATCGCTACCGCCTCGGCGCGCCGGCGAAGATAACCGACTGGCGAGTCTTCTCGACGGAGGACGTGAACGCGAAAGGCGCCGTCATTCGTCGCGTGCTCTACGACAAGGATGGCGCACCGCGGGTGGTGTTCTATCCGACTGAGAACTCCAGCGAAGACATCTTCGAAGGGGTGATCAAAGACCTGCGCGCCGACGGCACCGTCGAACGTGTCCGGTATCACGAACGAGACGGCAAAGAAGTTGTGAAAGAGCAACACACTGCCGCAGAAAACATTCGCGATCCGATTGACCCGGCTTTCGCGAAGATGCCGACCGAAGACTACTCGTTTGCTCCCATGCAAATGGGCATCTTTGGCGGTAGAGGCGGTTACTGAGCCGCCAGGCTATTACCGAAGGGAAGCCTCGCTTTCCTTCGGCGTTGTATCAAAGATCAACAATCAACGCCACTTTGTGGCAGGAGTTTTCTATGACTCACTCCGATCTGCAGACCCGCGCCGTTCAGAACCTTCTGCGCCGCGCCGAGGAATTCCGCTCGCACCTGCTCGCCCTGGGCGGCAGCACGGGCGGTGCATATCACTACAGCAGCTCGATCGCCTACGGTTCGTGGGACTTGATCAAGCTCTTCGCCGACACGCCCCGCATCGGCGCCGAAGTGCGCACGATGGAAGACGTGGCGCGCTACATGGCTTCGCATCGCGAGCACGAGTTCTACTGCCAGATGGAGCTGTGGGCCTCGCTCAACAGCGTGCTGGACGCGCTCGCCCGGCGCTTCACCGCCGTCGAGATCTTCGGCTCGACCGAGAAGCTGCTCGCTGCCACCATCAAGACCCTGGAGCTGTGCGACAAGACGCTCTCGTACAACCACGTCGACTTCCAGTTCGCGCGCTTCCTGCTCGTGCACACGGCGCGTCTGCTGCTCGAAGTCGGCGAGACCGTGGGCGACGCCAACGAGGAGCTGGGAAAGAAGGTCGAGCTGACCCGGGCGCCCCTGGCCGCGGCCATCGCCGCGCTCGAGAAGAACACGGACAACGCCGCCGTGACCGCGCGTGAAAACGCCAACGCCGTCCTGGCGACGATCAAAGCGATGGTCGCCTGAACTGTCGATGATTGGGGTGTGCTTCTTGCCAAGCACACCCCGTCACCGAGCCTGCACACTTGAACCATGGGCGAAAAACCGGCGGGATGCTACCGGTAACACGCCTGAGAAAACTGAGCCTGGACGCTCAGATACAAGCATCCGCACAAGGAATGACACCATGTCGTTGAAAGCATTCGTCTCCCGTGCCTTCGCTGTTCAAAGCTGCATTGCGGCCGCTGTCGCCTTCAGCTTCGCCTGCAACGCAGCCTTCGGTCGCTACATGATCGGCTACGACCTCGCTTCCACGCTTCTGGTCGGCGCTATCATCGGCGTTCTGATCGCGGCTGCCATCGGTCTCACCGACTTCATGACCTACTATGCCGGTCGCACGAAAGACTACGCTGTCTGCAACTCGATGGGCGTCGTCGCAGCCATCACCATCTACAACTGGAACGTTCTTCTGCACATGAACACTGCCGGCTGGACGCTGCGTGGTTGCGCCATCTCGGTCGTGCTCGGTCTCGTCTGTGGCACCGCCTATGCGGCCTCGTGCGGTGCAGTGAAGAAGCTGGCGGAGTAACGTCCGGTCAACAATTACGGCAATTTGCCGCACAAGCAAGCTTCGGGGCGCAGCGCAGTCAAGCAGCGCCCCGATGGCTGGTTCACTAAAAAAGCCCGGTTATACTTAATAATATAGTAAAGACTTAATAGCGTAAAATAAACATTTCAAGCTACTAAACCAAAAGGAAAAAGGGTGGAAGAACTGTCGTTCACTCCACCCTTTAAGTTCGCGAATGCGCTGCCGGTCAGCCCATTGTCACCTTACGCATCACTTCGAGCGAGAACTTGGGCGTGCGGTCCATCCAGAACAAGCCATTCGCCTCCTGATACACGTCGGTGAACTCGGTGTAGCAGAAACCTCCAAGAACAGGAAGAGCATGGACCACCGCCATCAGCTCGCCATAGCGACAAGCCAGCTCCTCAGGCGTTTTCGCTTCGGAATACCCCCAGCTCCCCGTCTCTTTGGATAGCTTGATGCCACCGAATTCGGTGAGCAAGATAGGCTTGCCTTGATAGGTCATGCCGTCAAGCAACAACACTCGACCACCCGGCTTTTCCTCCCTGAAGAGACGCTCGAGATTCTCCGGCGCGTACCTGCGCGAGATACGCGCCGTATCAGCATCGTAGTCATGAATAGCGACGATGTCGCTTTCCACCATCTCCCAGCCGTCGTTGCCCACCACCACAGCACCACCGGTGAGGCTCCTGGTGAGCCGATACATCGACCGCTGATACTCGCGCTGCAGCGAAGAGTCGGGCAGTTGCAATACTCCCCATGACTCGTTGATAGGCACCCAGGCGATGATGCAGCCGTGGTTGCGATCACGCTCTATCGCCTCTGACCAGCAGCGAATCGAACGCACCATCGACTTGTCGGTGAAGTGATAAGCGCTCGGCAATTCCTCCCAGACAAAAAGACCAAGCCTGTCTGCCCAGTAGAGGAAGCGGGGATCTTCGAGCTTGTTGTGCTTGCGCACCCCGTTGAAACCCGCCTCTTTGATGAGACGGATATCTTCCTGGACGGCCGCGTCATCAGGCGGGGTCATGCCCGAAGACGCCCAGTAGCCCTGGTCAAGCACGAGGCGCAGCCGATCGCTGCAGTTGTTGACGAAAATCCGATCGCCTCTGGTCTCAGCCTTTACCAGCTGCGTGTACGACCGCACCATGTCGATGACAGCACCGCTTTCGTCGCGCAACTCGAGGATGGCGTCTATCAAGTTGGGATGATTGGGGTGCCAGAAGTAGCGCTCACGGATACGATCGATTGACCCGTCAGGCAGGTCACTGAGCTCGCTCAGTTCGGTCAGTTGGATGGTGCGCTTCAGCTCACCGTTGCGCACATCACGTGTGGTGAGGGCATAGCTGACATCGGCGAGAACATCATCGCCCACGGCGAGCTTGATGACGACACGCATCCGCTCGTTGAGCGGACCGTCCAGACGCAGCGCCAGGTCGACAGTGAAGTGATCGATGGAGGGTCTCCAGGTGACCGACTGAAGAGAGGTGCTGGGAACGACCTCCATCCAGACGGTCTGCCAGATGCCTGTCGTGCGCGGATACCAGATGCCGTGCGGCACCTCCTCCCAGTCTTGCTTGCCGCGGTTCTTCTCCAGATCGTGTGGATTGTCTTCGGCACGCACGCAGACGACGAACGGCTTGCCGGGTTCGACGTGATCAGTGATGTCGGCCGAAAACGGAGTGTACCCGCCCTCGTGTTCAACCACGAAATGATCGTTGATCCAGACACGAGCTGACCAGTCGACCGCACCGAAGTGCAGAATCAGGCGTTCGCCTGGTTTTAAGTCGGGCGCGTCCACCGCGCGGCGGTACCAGACAGCTTTGTAGAACGACGTATCGCCGACACCGCTGGCAGGCGTTTCCGGCGCGAAGGGTACGACGATTGTGGTATCGCCGAAGGTGACATGTTTGGGGAAGCGAACGACCGCCTCATGGTCGATAACAAACTGCCACGAACCGTTGAGGCAGACCCAGTCGCTTCGAGCGAACTGCGGACGGGGATAGCCGTGGCCAGCTCCGTCAACTTTCGAGAGTTGTGGTTCCATGTGATAAGTCTCCATGCGGTCAACCCGCTTGAAATCAAAGCCCCTGGTACAAAAGCAAAAGATACACTTCAGCTTCACACACCGTTTCTGGTGCATGGAAATTCAAACCATAAGCGGGGCTTACTTCGGGCTGTTTACTGTTGAGCTGAAGAAAAGTACGTAGATACCAAAGACTAACCTGTCACAGGTACAAGACACAATGCCAGAGCCCGCCTGAAATTACGTTCTAACGCCTGCAGTATTAATAAACAAAAACAAAAGCGCTTGCAATTAGCGCAGTCATCAAACGCCACTCCTCCAGTCCACGACGCTCAGACCGGCTCAGCTTCCGGCAGATTCGGTGGCTGTATGTTTTGCGCGGTCAGACACTTCAATCAGTGCTTTCAAATTGCACCTTCTCGTTTTTAGCAAATCGCCCGGATTGCTTTAACGTAGAATATAAGTTACCAACCAGGTGCAGTTCGCGCAGTTGCGAGCATTTATCAAGCAAGCCCTGCACCTGCTCAGCGCTTAAGGGAATGTTGCTCAACCTGAGAACGCGCATTGAACGAATCTCCTGCAGATCTTTTTGCCACGAGAGGTCAGCTCCGCCTCCCTGCAGAGAAACCAACTCGAGTTTCGGACAAGAGCCTAAACCAGCCAGATAATTCGGAACCGGTTTAGACAAAATTATCAACAAGTGCGTCAAATGCCTGGAGCCATAAAGCTGACGGATTATCTCAGTCGGCTTGGGCACAGTTACGATTGCCACGTCAGCAAGCCTTTCAAATACCTCATGCTTGCGACCACTGAAATCAACAGTTGGCGGACTGAAGATAGAAAAACTCTTCAAACCCGACATTCGATCCATGGAATCAAGCACATCTTTGCTGAGAGAAAGACCGCTCAATTCCAGCGTGGCTAGCCTGTCTGAACTAGCGAACGCCGCTAGAATGCTTGCGGTCTTACTGGCCTCTTCCTGGTAAGGAAGGGATGTATCGTCATTAACGTTTTGATCTGCCGGAGCCGTGATAGTGAGGTGCAAAAACTCGTTAGGAGCAATCTTTTGAAACACCTCAGGATGATTGAAAGCCTCCAGGTTGTAACCTCCTACAGCAAGGGTAAGAGGTACGTCCGGACTGAAATATTGTGTATCTTGAGCCGGTCGCTTCTTCTTTGAATCATCAATCACAAATCCAATCGAAATTTTCGGAAAGACAAACTTTCGCATACCTTTGAATCGGCCTGTTGTCTCTATTTCAGAGGCAATTTTCCTTGCGGCAGAAAATTTGTCTTTTATGATCGCATCTCGATTGACAACGTTATCAACCTCATCAACCGGCAATTCGCCGGCCGAATCTGCGTTTACACTGGAAGAATTACCGGAGTCCGCATTTGGGTGTTGCGTCACCCCTGCATTTTGCGCATTGGCGCGCGTCGCCTTCTTTACTCCGACGCTGCGCGTGGAGAAGACAAAACCTGTAGTGGCAAGAGAAGAGACGACCGCTGCAAGACCAAGGCACAGACTCAGCCTTACCAGGCTAAATTGAATTTTCCGCCCTGACGTTGGAGCGATTTCATCACTCTTTGCTCTGATTGGCTGTACCTTTTTTGGCTCAGAAGCAGGCTGAGCGTGCAAGCCCAGGGAGTAGAGATTGGTCAAATCCGCCGCCACGTCGTCAAAATTCTGATACCGCTCAGACGGATCTTTCTTCAACAATTTGTCAACAATCCGCTCCAATTTCTCCGGAAAATCCGCGATCGACTTATCACTGAGCCTCGGCGCCTTCTCGTCCACATGCATGATCATCGTACTGAGCGCATTTGCCCCCACATGTGGTGGCATTCCCGTCAGAGACTCGAACATCGCACAACCCAGTGAATAAAGATCCGTGCGCTGATCTATTTTGCCGCCCGCACACTGCTCAGGGCTCATATAGAGCGGGCTGCCGAAGATCTCACCGGTGCGTGTGAGCGATTGAATCTCACCATCTTCATCTCGTGTCAACTTGGCAATACCGAAGTCGACGATCTTCGCACTCCCCGGAGTGCCCGGCATGACACTTTCAACAAGCATAATATTGCTTGGTTTGATATCGCGATGAATGACTGATTTGCGGTGGGCATGCGCCATTCCCGCACAGAGCTGGGCAAAGATCACGGCAGCCAGCTGCGGTTTAAGCGCACCATGCTCCTTCATAAACTGTGTCAGATTGACGCCTTGAATGTACTCCATCACCAGGTAGGGTTGGTCACTTTCAAGCACGCCATAATCTTGAACTTTTACCAGATTAGGATGATCCAGAGAGAAAGCCGCTTTCGCTTCTTGTTGAAATCGACGCACCTGGGCATCGTCCAGAACCTGCTTGCCATCGAGGACCTTGAGGGCAAGTTGCTGCTTCAAGAAAACATGTTCGACCAGATAAACACTCCCGACACCACCCCTTCCAAGAAGCGATAAGATTTTGTATTTTCCGCCAACCATCTGACCGGGCGAAAAACTAGAGGCAGCTTGTTCCTGCTCAAATTGAGCGGGCGCGTCATATGAATCGTCTGTCAGAATCTATGCCTCAAAAATCTAAATCAATCCGGGAGAAAAGCATCCGTCCACTCAGAATAAATCGGGCGTCCACAGACTATCCTCTGACAGATCGCGCCAGAATGTCAAATAAACGGAAAAGAAAGAAGGGACAAAGAAAGAACGGGAAATAAAGCCCAGACCAAACAAGACAGGGAAAAACAAAGAGCAACTGGAACTGACCAAATGACTTTCTGTCATGCCAACGACACAAGACTTTTGATGTAACCACACAACTAGGAAATGGCTGCCAGTGGCAAAATCATTTCGTTGCTATCAATGTACGGAACTGGTCTTTCGCCGCTGTGATAGCTAAAGGGTTTGTATTCCCGTTCAATAAAAACGGCTCCCACAACTTGGCTAAACCATCGTCCGCTTTTAAAATTTCAATCGTGCGAAATTGACGCCTGAATTCTTCCCAATCAGTCACTTCGTGTAAGCTCGAAAACCAACCCTCGGTTATAAATTTGCCACCCGGTTTAAGCACTCTAGCGACTTCGGACAAGTTTGCAATGCCACGTTGTCTCAGCTGCGAGGCTTCCATGGCGATGGAGCGCACTTTTTCGAGCGGAGAAGCTGCGGCAATATCCAAAATTGTTCTATCGTTAGTTATAGGAACTAAAAGCAATCCGGTGTTTGATGTGTACACATAGTCCTGTGAGTTTGAAGTGATCGGCAATTCTTTTGCGTCCGCGACTTTGGTAGCAAATGTAGTACCACTCGGTCTAAATTTTGCTGTCAAACTTTTCAAACTTTCTGCATCAACATCAATGCCTGTGTATTTTATGTCTCGACGAAGAATACCTGGCAACGGCGTGCCATCAGAACAACCAATCTCCAAAATGGTTGCATCCTTTTCAGCAGGCAATTGTGAAAATAGCATTTTAGCGCGTTCAAATTTAAAATCTGCGATCCACGCGCCAGTTAGATCGGCCCCGACATGAGATACAGGGCGGAATGGATTAGCAGTCATCATTTTTTCACTTAAAGCAAACCCCTGCAAATTGCGTTTGTCGGCAGCCATCACGCTTCCATCGGAACAAACTATTTCCAGCTTGGGAACGTCGGCATTGGGAGCGAAGACAGAGAGGCTTGGTTGCTCACCTTCACGCGCGAGGGGTACCAGCGAATTGCCGCCTTTGGACCAAATCTGGGCACTCTCTGCACCAAGCCCGACATTTTGTCCAGCTTGACTCATTGTTTCTTCTATTGCGCGAGCGGCTCCGGGCATTATCCGCTCCAGACCAGCTAACCCAGCTTCACCAGCCGCCAAACACGCTTTTAAATTCGGCAATTTCTTTCCTCGTTATTGCGATTGCATGGAAGATTACTTCACTCAACTCAAAATCAGCATAAAATCACGATGCGGAAACTACGGACTGATCCGGGGAACACACGACTCTCTATTTCAACTTGCAGACAAGCAACAACCGAGATCACCTGTTCTTGGCTCAAAACAGAGATTCTGCAACCCATACATTTGTCCGTGAGACATTTATCTCTGTGGGACATTTATCGTTTCAAAAAAGGGAACATTTAGCGTTTCAATTCACAGTCATATTTCCGCAATTGCTGTCCAAATACTCGTTTGTTGTAAATCAATCACTCTATTGACAGAACAGACACTATCTACTCTTATCTGATCGGAATCCTGCTTGCCGGTATGCATACGCCACTAAAAGCAGTGGCAGCGACAACGCTGACGACAGTTAACGTGTTGGTGCCCCTTACGCCCCCAGTTGTGGCAAGGAGTGTCCTCTGACCTGATGGTCGGAGACGGTAATGTCTTGGTAATGACAACCGTCTAAGTTTAAGATGGCGCCCCTGCTATTTCAACAAAATGACCGCAAACCGGCCCAAGTTTGTTTCGAAATTCACCGCGGTATATGATTGGGAGCAAGTAATGCGAAGATCGTACGTAGTCATGTCAGAGCCACAGATAACTCCCGCAACAGAATCTGAGCCGCCCGCGCAAGCAGGAAAGCGCTTAACTCTGCGCATTCCAGGCAGCACCGCTAATCTGGGACCCGGTTTCGATTGCTTCGGATTAGCTCTTTCGCTCTACTGCCGGCTTACCTTTACACTTCTGGAAACAAGAAACAACGACACGCCTCTGATCACGTTCGCAGGCGCCATCGCCCAGTCCAGCCTGCCACAAGATACAGGCAACCTGGTCTACAAAATCCTCAAACAACTGTGGAAAGATCAGTCAGACATGCTGGACCGAATCCGCATTCACGTTGATTCGGATATCCCGCTCGGATGCGGGCTGGGAAGCAGCGCAGCAGCTATTCTGGGAGCGCTGTGGGCTGATAATGTTTTCAAAGATCGTATTCCGACAACGGGCACATTGCTCGCTCAAGCATCCTTGCTGGAAGGGCACAGCGAGACTCTGGCAGCCAGCTTGATGGGGAAATTCGTGATCACGGCGCCTTCCGCCACTGCAAACAGCATTGTAGCCAGACAGCTAAATTGGCCTTCGGCCTGGCGCACGATTTTCGTAGTACCAAGCTATCGAATGAAGACTGAAAAGTCGCGCTCGGTACTGCCCAAGACAGTCAATCATGCCGATGCCGTCTGGAACATGCAGAGGTCGGCCTTGTTCATCTCGGCCATCTCCACATGCGATGAAAACACACTGCGAGAAGCGCTGCACGACAGACTGCACGAGCCCTATCGAGAGGCGCTGGTGCCGGAACTCGGCTCCTTAAGACGGGCCCTGGTCAACCAACCAATCTTAGGCTGTGTTCTCAGCGCCGGCGGACCTTCTATGCTCGTCATCGTCAATGAGCGACACCGAGCCGATGTGCTCGCTCATATCGAAGAGTGGGCGGCGGCTCAAAACGATCATCCTCGCGTGCTCGATTTACGCGTGGATGAGGACGGCATCAGGCAAATCCGCGGGTTCTAGAGAACAATCGCTCTCCTATTCCTCAACCAGGCTTACAGGCAGCGAGATAACAAATCTGCTTCCTTTACCTTCCTCGCTGCTCACCTCAATTTTGCCGTCATGCGCTTCAATAATTGCTTTGGTGATAGCCAGACCCAAACCTGAACCACCCAACTTGCGGGCATCATCAGCATTTACCTGCCGATATCGTTCGAAAATTTCCTGCAGAAGTTTCGCCGGAATACCCCGGCCTTGATCTTGAACGCTTATCTCCAGCCAGGTTTTAGTCTTTTTGCAATCGACAGTAATTGTGCTTCCCGGTGGTGAAAACTTCAGCGCGTTACCGAGCAAATTGACAAGCACACGAATCAATCTGTCTTCATCGCACTTCAAGTACACAGACAGCCTCGGTTCTACGATCGTGATCGATTGCCGTTCAGCAACAGCGCGCACCGAATTGACCGCTTTGCGAATCAAGTCAGACAGGCGCACATCTGAATATACAAGCTCAAGTCCACTACCTTCGATTCTCTCAATTTCAAGCAACTCGTTTATCAAACTCAAAACAGTATCGACATTTTCATAAGCCCGACTGAGCCACTCTTGCGTAGAATCGGAAAGCTTTTCCTGCCGTCCATCCAGAACAAACTCAAGCGACGCCTGAACATTGGCAAGGGGCGTTCTCATGTCGTGACTGATCATGGAAAGAAATTCTTGCTTGCGCTGTTGAGCAAGTTCAAGGGATTCGCTCATATTGTGAAAGGCGCGGTCCAGCTCCGTAATTTCATCGTTGCCTTTAACAAAAGGATTCAACTTCTGCTTTGAGCGAAAACGATTCGCATTGTCGACAAGAATAGCCAAACGGCTGGTCAAACCGTGAGTGTAAACATAAAGCAAACCCGCCGCCGCAAAAATATCAATCAAAACCAGGATGAATACTGCGTTATCACGTTGCAATCGAGCTTTAGGTATCGATTCTATATTGATCTTGTACTGGGCAAAGTCTGCCGCCAGTATTTCATGCCTTAAGTTATACAGCTCGCTCCAGACAGGCATGAGACTGTCATTTGTAAGACGCTTCAATGCGTCACTGGAGGAAGACTTGCCATCCTCCACTTTTGCTTTCTCTAAAATCGAATAGAGCTTGCTTATCAAAGACGAGCTGCGCTCAACCCGCTCTGACTGCCGGCGATCACCTTTCACTACCTCGTGCAGCCCTTCAAGCTCCGCAGGCATAGATTGTTTCGATGCATTGAAGATCTGCAAAGCCTTCGGATCATCCGAAATCAGATGAACGATACCAGCCAAATTATTGACGAAAAGCAAAGTTGAAACCCAGTTACTTCTGCCAACCACGCTCTTATTGTGAAACTCTTGTTCAGCCAGAAACTCTGCTTGCTTCAAAAGCCAACCATAGAAGACTAAAAAACCGATTTGCGTGGTCAGCACAAAGGCGATTACAAAGAGTCCCTTTTGAAAAAGTGATAGTTTCAAGGGAACACTACCGACGTGGCACGGGGATCGAAAAGTAAATTAAGCGCGACACCATCTTTGAAATAAGTTGGACGATTTGCTCCCCCCACCGGGCCCACCGAAAACGCCGATGTCTTATAGGTTTCATCGATCTGACGCTCCAGTCCCGGCGGCGGACCGGCAGCAGGTCCATTACCAAGCTCGACAGGCTGCCCGGCATGAATACCACCTGTTATTCTTCCTGGTCTAAAGACGTAGTCTTTGACGTATACGTCTACCAGACCTTTAGGGATGCCACCTGGAATCAAAGCGATACCACTCCTCGAATAAAGCTGCTTATGACTGATCGGCTTGATCAATTCAGGCGGAATCAGAATCGATTTATGTTGCACCACACCTTGAGCATCTGCCTGAAACCACTCTTCATGTGCAAGGTTGCTTGTCAAAAACGGCACAGTCAAGGCATCAACAAGAGAGCCTACGTCCAGAGTGGATCCCTGAGCTCTGATCCAGTCATAAATCCCAATTGTAAGTATCATCCCAAACGACGGGTGAGCGTCCGTCGCCGCAGGCGGTATGATCTCAACCAATGGCGATGGCGGCGAATCACCTTCATTGCAGGTATAAAGCAGGTCGGTCGGACTTTTCATGATCTGCGCACTGGACAAGATGTCGGTGAGATTGTTTAGCCCCTTCAAACTGCCGGTTGAAAAATCCACAAGAAAAGCACCAGGAGCCGGCCGATGATCACCCAGTGAAGAGCATTGAGCACAAGCGACGGCATGGACGATGCGTACATGCTGCTTTCCGTATTGATCTTTCGTGGTGAACTTCTGGTCCGCCTCACACTTAACCACGCTTGGAATGAGATAGGGAAGACCTTCCATTGCCCCCTGAAACAACTTGTAGTCAAGCAATCTGACCTGATTGTCAGTCGCGGCAAAGACAAAATCTCTGGACTTGTAGGGAATGTTGATGCAGGCTTTGTAGTAAGAATCATTGCGGGCACTGGACGGCACTGAGGCAATGTTCAAAGGCTGCGGCAGCTGCGTGACCGTAGACAAGCCGCTTTCGCCGCCTAAAGTCAACTTGAACGATGCAGGAATAACCTCTGCCACGCCGCCTGTCATGCGAATCAGATTTGAATTGTAGGCCTTCAAGGCATCATCGTTGGGCATCACGACATTTCCATCCATATCTCGGCCCTGCCCACCGGGCTGAATGCACTTGTTCAATTCTGCAACCAGCGAGTCTTTCGCCACCATACAGTGCTGATAATCCAAATCGGCGCACTTACGCATCACAGTGCTATTGAGCTGGTCGGCGATAATCATATCGAGGCGCGTCGTTGCCAGAAGAGTGTTGATACTGCGCACCGGCAAATAGTAGTTGTCACCAGCGATGGTGGCTTTACCAACTGGAGCCTGATCGGAAAGAGAGACAAATCCGAAATTAGGATCTTCGATGACAATCCGGCTCAAATCAGTCGCAGCAGCAGCGGCTCCTGCTTCTATGGCACTCCTCTCCTGCTGATGAGCGCCCAGCATACGGCTGAACTCAAGCGAAAAATAAGCCAGTGGAAGAACAACAAAAACAATCACGGCTATTGTCAGCGTGAGCATACTGCCCCTGCGTCGATGTCTGAGATTGATTCGCTTCTTCATCGCCGCCCTCATCTCAGGTTAAACATCAACGAGCCGAGATAATACGCACGATCTGGGCGCCGGAACTTTTTGCATAGACATCGGCAGTATCAGGGTCAATTGGATCACTGGGAGAATTGGCAGGACCCTGACCGGCATTCATTGCCACGTAAAACGTGCCGTTACCACCGTTGGGAGGTGACAAGCCCTTTTGCAACGGCCCCAGAAAAAAAGGTTGTCCAGTTTCGCCGATTTTGCCAATCAGAGCACCAACAGGTAGTCCATTGCCGGCAGTTGTGGAAGAGTATCCACCGGCATCGACAATGGCACCATTATTGCCGCCAACAGACCAGGAGCCATCAGAGCGAAGATCAAGAAAAATCTTGCCCATACTCTTGAAGTGGGTCTTCGTCCAAACCGCAGAATCAGCCGGTACGACAACCACGTCATCGTCCTCACACTGCAGCCCCTGAGCCTCGGCGATCTGGTAAATATCGGGATTGTTCCAGCTGCTTCCAGCAGGAGTCAAAGCTGCGTCCCAGGGTATCGTAGAGGCTGCTACCGGTTGTCCCTGACCGGTCGAGCTGTTGGCCAGATCTCCTGTTTTACTGAGACCAACGGGATATTCTGCCGCACGATTATCTTCGAAAGTGAGTGTGGCAGGTCGTCCGAGTGCCGGAATTTCATTGATAAACGGAGCACCCGCCATTGAAATAACCGGTCCCACCTCATACTTGACACGAACATTGCACTCATACAAAAAAGTAGACGGATCAATCACCTCAGAGACAGGTTGATTGGGTCCAAAGGTTTTGATGCCACCACTGCGATAATTGGTGGCAAGAATGTACAGGTCTGCGCCGGAATCGGCAAAGCCACCCACAGGCTTCAAGTGTGCAAAAGCAGCAAAGCCTGTATTCAACAGATTATTTGCTTCGTTGCCCATTTCTTTCAAAGCGCGATCATAACGCTGATGACTGGCGGCTCTGGTAGCAGCTTGATGCGCTATAAGATACGCGACACTGGCGCCTGTAGCCAATCCAATTAGATTGATGAAAGGAAAGGCCAACAAAATCAGGAGCATAAATAGCGCAATCGGCAATTCACTCATGTTTCCACTTTGATTGCGCGTCAGATGCACTCTGCTCATTGTTTCGACCGCCTCAAAACAAATTCCGATTCGGCTTCCTACAACGTGTTGTAAACTGAATATTCCCAGTTATGTCACTATTTCCCTTCTTTTTATGCCTAAGATCCTTCTTGCCGACGACGATGTGCAGCTATGCAACATAATTAGAGGCTGGCTGTTACAAGACAACCATAACGTCGAGATGGTACACACCGGTCTGGATGCCATAGAGCGCCTGAAAATCTCGGAGTACGACCTGGTTGTACTGGACATTACCATGCCCCTGATGGATGGGATGCAGGTACTGAGCGACTTCCGGGCAAGCGGCGGCACTACACCGATACTTATGCTGACGGGACAAGACTCGATTCAAGATAAAGAACGCGGCTTCGATGCCGGTGCTGATGACTATCTGACTAAACCTTTTCATGGCAAAGAGCTGACCGCCCGAATTCGTGCTTTACTTCGCAGACCTCCTGCCTATACAGGCAATGTACTGACCTTTGCCAATCTCAAGCTCGACAAAAACAATTATGCCGTCCTGGTAGACAGTAACAAAGTCTCTCTGCTGCCAAAAGAATTCGATCTGCTCGAGTTCTTTATGCGCAACCCAAATCGAGTATTTGCACCAGAAACTATACTAACCCGTGTCTGGGCCGCTGATTCAGAAGCAACCGTCGAAGCCGTTACCACTTGCATCAAGCGCTTACGAAAGAAAATCGATGTTGAAGGGACACCGTCACTGATCAACACAATAAGAGGGGCAGGGTACAAACTGGAGTTTCTCGAAGATAGTTGAGGGCGTCACACTGTTGCTGCATCAACCAAACCCAGAGCCTGTGCGATGTATGCCGTCAAAGCAGGATCATCTTGCACGGTCCGCGATAGGGTGCTTTGACCGTATGAATCGCGATTCAAACCTGGATGTGTGGCGAAGAAATCAGCTGTAAAGGCGTTGCTGAGATGATCTCCATCTCCTTTCAGTTCACCCACAGTATCGTTCAAATCGCCCTCATAGTAAACAGAATTACCAACTGCTCTCATGCCTGCATCGGCAAGAGCCACAGCCCTGTTGTCACTCCAACTGCCTGGACCGCCGTTGCTGAGCTGACCATACATTTCATAGAGCTCATGCACCTCGGCTTGATCCGACAATCCGCTGTCAGCATAGAATTCACCAGAGATGCCGTTGTTTTGACCCTGTGCTCCACCATCGAATCCGCTGCGAACCGACATGCTAATACCGTTTGCAAGCAGAGTCTGCTTCATTTCCTCAGGTAAAGCATTAGCAACGTCAACGGCATGTTGAAACTCGTCCTGTGTAACACCTGAATCGCCTCTGCGAAAGACGGTGGACAGGTCAGTTCCATCAACTGGATTCGGTTGAGGCTTGGGTTGCGGCTCTGGTGATGGTTCTGGAACGGGTGTGGGTCTGGGAACAGGTCTTGGCTCCGGTGCGGGATCTGGAGTAGGCTTGGGCTCTGTCGGCGCGGGTTCCGGAGCAGGACAGGGTCCGGCAGGCGACTCTACTGGTGGTGGCAAGTCACCCGACCCGATAGCAGCCAGAGCTTGCCGCTCAATCGACAGCAGCTCAGTGAACAATTGCTCTCCACCTGGAAGTTGTGCCAACAAGCCGGCAAGCTGCTTGTTTAAAGCTAAAATGCTGCGATCCAATTGTGCATGCTGCTTCAGATCAGGATCTTCCAACATCTGCTGCTGCAGTTCAAGAGCCGAGGCAAGGGCTGAAATGCCGCCATCGGCGGTGCCCGAAAAACTTGTTGCGATCGTCCTGTCGAGACCCTCCATCGCCTCGACAAGGCGCTGCACCCCTCTTCGTGAGCCCTGTGATTCAGTCTCATCGCCGCCCTTACCCGAAGACTCGCTGTGTTCACACCGATCGCCAGTTATTCTGCGCAGCGTTCCCCCTGACCCAGGCTCGGCGAAACGAGCATCGACAGCACGAACCTCAGCATGGTCGGCTAATTTACTGAACAGGGCGTCAACACTGGCTCTCTCGGACTCTTGGTTGACTTTTCCCGGTCCACCATCAACAAAAGAGCCACGGTTGACTTCTCGAAAGAGACCCTCATTGATCACAGATGAAGCCAGACGATGATCAGAAAGAGGAGCAAAATCCAACTGCCCGTCAGAGCTCATCTGAAGGCTGCTGTCGAAACTGTGATTGCTTGGCAGATCATTAAAACCAGAAATTAGCTGCTCCCTTTTTCGAAAGGTGTCTCTTCCTTCTGAATCAGGCAAACTCCGCCCTTCTGAAATCCTCTGAAAATCATGTGTCATATAGCATCACCCGTTGTTAAAATGGCTCTGCCGGATTGCGCCGCTCGAAAGATCGGCGCAACCTCAGAGCTTGCCCAAAGCAAAAGTCAATCGAAACTTTAGAACGCTGAAGAAGAAAGGTTGGTAAGTATGCAAAAGAGGCAGTGTGTTAACCATAAGGCACCAAGTTGGCAAAACCCGGCCACCAACTTGGCATTTCGCCGACATGAACATTAAATTGAGAGTTCATGCTCCCGAAACCCTGCACACACAGTCCTCGGCAGCTTTCACTAGTAGAGCATGTCAAACGCATGGAAGGAATAGACGCCATAGATGATCCTCAGACCACCGACTACAGCCCGTTAATGACATTTGCATCACACAACTGAGTAACCATCCAGAGACAGTTGGGCTGACACGATCAGCTCAGCGTTTGCTGTGATCTTGACCTGGATTGGTTGAACTGACGCTGCCCATAAAGTCAGCCACCTTGATGCTGTTAGCGGCACTGCGATAATTTTTCATGCTTTCCAACATAGCCTGTCCATCCACCCAACCCAGCCCGGTCGTTGGATCCCAGCCCCTTCCAGCCTCATAGCCATTGTTATTTCCTGTTGTGACGTCATGGAACAAGTTCGACTGAGCCGGTGCATACAACCAGGGGTTAAGAGGCGTAATTGGATTATGACCGGCTGCCGCCAGCTCGCTGTTGATATTCAACATCAAACCAGCATAAAGCGGCGCACCAGCACTGGTACCACCAATAACCAGGTCCTGACCACCTACCCGCACCGGGAAGCCCGTTGATTTGGCTGCATTGGTAGAGATATCCGGCACACCCCGTCCTGGTTTTCCAGTATCAATATTATTGGGAACGTTTGCATCTCGCTGCCACCAGGGCAAGCGAAAGATTCTGCTGACGCCACCGCCCGTAGAACTACTTTCGCCTTCATTCCAGGTCGTCACACTCTGCATTTTGCCGTCAGGTCCAAGCACCATTTTAAGACCGCCGACGCCGGTTACATGCGGATCAGAGGCGGGAAATTCGGGCTGATGTATATTCGAGACTGAGCGAGCGCCATTGTCGCCGGCGCCAGCGAAGATTTGCACGCCGCGAATTGTTGCCTGCCTGAAGGCAATGCTCAATGTATTCAAAGCCTGGGGAGTTTGCTTACTTTCACCAAGCCCCCAACTGGCGCTCACCACAGATTTTTGGGCTTCGCCGTTCTTAGGAAAAATGCTGCGCTCGAAGACATCGGCAAACCCCTGGTCACTGTTTGGACCAAGCACCATATCGATGTTAGCCTTAGGCGCGAGCGACTGCATCTGCACAGCGTCCAGTGAGTTCTCTATATCTCCACCGTGCGGGCTCCCCGGGGAGTTCCTGGCACCGTCGACCTCGACCACACGCAACGGCTTTGGTTGCTCGAGACCGTGCTCGGCAAAAAACTTGTTATAGTCAGCCAGCTCGATGCCGCCGCTCAAACTGATGAAAGCTCCACTTTGACCTTCCCCACCGGAGGAAAGCGGAAAGTTTTGCGCCCGGGCTATTTCTGTAGCCAGGTAACCACCCTGTTTGACGAAACCGTCATCGGCCGCAGGTGCTTCCATCTTCTGAGCGCGGTAGTTTGTCGTCGCTACAGCACGCTCATCGGTGCCAAGAACGGCGCGAACATGTGGTGCCAGCTCCTTGGGCAGTGACACTGCTTGAGTGTGCCCGATGTGCACACCTTCATCGGTCGCGTAGTTGAGCAGGTCCAGATTGAAAGCATTCTGGAAATCACCGGTTCTTCCGACCAGTAAAACTTTACCGGAGCGCAAATCAGACTCTGCTACTTTCAGGTTGTACTGTCTGGCAAAATCAGTAACTGCATCAAGGGAAGCCTGCTCGGATCCAAACTTCTGCTCATAAGCCCCGGCTTCGTCGGTCAGCATCTGAGCCTTTCCAGTGGACATGCGGTTGATGTAACGATCCATCATCAAGACGGACGCTTTGCTCTTGAGCATGACGGTAGCATTCATAGGTGCATCGAGGTCAGCGTGTCCGACGACTCGGGCGCCTTCCGGCGCGGACTGCAAACTATCCAACAGTTTGATTTTGTCACCGTCCCCAACAAAATTGGGACGCAGTTGAACAGTTGAGGCAGTTGGCACAGTCGTATCCAGCTTAAGAAGGCTGCGTGCCCTGTCGGTTGTGCTGTCCCAGAAATTCTGTTTGATATCGGCGAACTTGTCGAATGATTCACGCGCCAGAATGTTTCCTGATATGCCTGCGCCGACCTTGAAGCCGGCGTAACCAAGCGCTGCGTTCACACCGAGCGTGCCGGCAGCGTCTCCCCACTGCTGCCCCGACCGGCTCATCTCAGACCAGGTTTTAGCATTCAGACCGGTCTTGTAAGCATCGTAAAAACCTGGCGCAGCGCTGCCAACGAACCATGCACCCATGGCCAGCCCCGCTATTTTGCCGACCGGACCGGCTTCAGGCAGCGCCACTTTTAAAGCCGCTGCAAACGCCGCCGAACTGGCCACAGTTTCAAGAGCATGGAGAGGGTGTTCAACCTCGTATGCGACAGCGTTTTTGAGGCCTTCGGGTGTATGGTAGATGCCATCAGCTGTGGTGATAGCGATGCGCGCCGCGCCACCAGCGAAGCCTGTCATGCCTATCTGATTCGACTCCTGGTTCAGCCTGGCAGAGGCATCCTGACCCTCACGGGTCGGCGCATGTTCTGAAGCGCTGAAGTCTAATCCTGGCATATTTTTAAAATCGCTGAACGAAGATGTTCTGAAAGAATAGAAAAAACCACCGTCGCTTGCAGTGGTGAAACTACGGTAACCAGAAATTTTCAGCAAACTTTATCCGAGCCGTGGAGCGTTCACAGGAGGTTCACCCCGGTGATTCATTCTAGCTAGCGTGAGAGGTGCTACTGTCGAGAGGAAATGCACGTGACCAAGATAAATCCAGCCAGCCAACGCAAGCGAACCATCGCAACAACGCAGTCAAAGATTGTCACTGCGCTGGTTATGATGATTCCTCTTCTGGCAATCAGTGCAGCACCTGGCATCAGTATGAAAACGGAGAAAAAAATGGATAAAGCCGCCAATGCAGCAGACACGGTATACAAGTTCGAAGCCACCGGGCTCGATGGCAAGAACGTCGACTTGAGCCAATATCGAGGCGAGGTGCTACTGATCGTCAATACTGCCAGCCGGTGCGGTTTCACACCTCAATACAAGCAACTGGAACAGTTGCATGAGAAGTACGAAGGCAAGGGTCTTTCCATACTGGGCTTTCCATGCAACCAGTTCGGACAGCAGGAACCCGGTGACAACGAAGCAATTGGCAGTTTCTGCCAGAAAAATTACGGCGTCAAATTCAAGATGTTCAGCAAAATCGACGTCAACGGCAAAAGCGAGCATCCGCTCTACAAATTCCTGAAAGAGAAGGCTCCGGGTGTACTTGGCTCTGAAGCGATCAAGTGGAACTTCACCAAATTCCTCGTCGACCGATCCGGTCATGTGGTGAAGCGCTACGCACCAGACGTCAACCCGCTCGACATCAGTCCCGAGATAGAAAAATTGCTGGCAACAGCACCAAACGGGTAAATCGTCATGAGCGAATCAACTGGTAAGCCTGTCTACCTCGTGGTCGGCGCTTGTGGAGGGCTTGGTACGGCCGTGGCGGATCGACTGCACGGACGAGGCGCCGACCTCGCTCTGGTCGGACGCGACGAGGTCGTTCTCGATACGCTGGCGCAGAGACTCGGCGCTGAGAAATTCGTTGCCGACGCCTCCGACTTCAGTCAGGTCGACTCAGCCGTCCAGGCTACAGTTGAGCGATTCGGTCGGCTCGATGGCGCCGTTTGTACGACCGGGTCTCTTCTGCTCAAGCCGGCCCACATCACTACTGCCCTTGACTGGCAGGCTCTGATTGCAGCCAATCTGACAGCTGCATTCGCCGTGGTCAGGTCGGCGTCGAAAGTTATGGCAAAGTCAGGTGGCTCGATAGTTCTCGTCTCGTCTGTAGCGGCTAAAGTCGGCATGTCGAACCATGACGGTCTCTCAGCCGTTAAAGCAGGCGTGGAAGGCCTGGTGCGCTCTGCCGCTGCGAGCTACTCAAGACAGAACATCAGAGTCAACTGTGTCGCGCCTGGCATCATGGAGACGAACCTGACCCGCAAAGTGGTAACGAACCCGACTCTGCTCAACGGCGTTCTGCAACTCTATCCCCTGGCTCGCGTTGGCCAGCCCACTGAAATAGCTCGCGTGATCGACTGGTTGCTGAGCGACGAGAGCAGTTGGGTGACCGGGCAATCGCTTTCCGTTGACGGTGGTCTTTCATCTGTCCGCGCTATCGCACGTTAACATGTGCAATCCGTCTTCAAAGAACTGCCTGAACAGCCTCTTTGATTGAACTGGTAGTTTCCTTCAAAATTGCATCTGCGCTTATTCTGCCGAAGGTCGCGTAGACGTTGAATAGAAGTCTCACTGTGGTTGATTCAGCCTCGGGTGTGACGCTGACGGTCAAAACGATCTGTCGCTTCGCTGCCGCTGCCAGTGCTCCGAGATCCTCATCAAAAGCTAAAATCGCCATGATCATGCCGTTTGGATTGTCTTCTTTGATCTGCCACTTGCGTGTGGAAAAATCCCTGTTCTTCAAAACAGCGCGAACCTGTCGCATAGCATCGGGCACCGAAAGTGCTGATTGAATTGGTGCTGGATTTTCGATGTTGGCTAAATAGGCACGCACTTTATTTCGTCGGGCAGCATAAGTTATTGCAAGCGCAATTGCGCCAACTACCACAACGACAACACCAACAGTCAAAAAGTCCATAGACACTCTTGTACCTCAGCCCGAGAAAATTCAGCAAGCGGAAGGCTAGCGAAGCCACCTTAGTGCTAGCTCATATACAACGCGCAGCTCCGCTAGTCTCTAATCTTGGCGTTACACACTGAAAGTGGCTTGCCATGCCGACTTTAAGATACAAACATTAAACGAAAAGCTGGCAGAAGCGCGCTAACCGTCGATCTTGAATATCACTAGTAATTCCACCATGCCGTCGCAGTTTCTGTCGGGGCGGCGGGGGTGCCCCATTAATACACCTTACTAATTAAGTATTTCGGGCGAGTACTCAGATCTCAGTAAATCAGTATCTATGGCTGTTGATCTCTTCGCGCGAGTAGATCTATAGCGGCGCATATTGCTTGACATCCCCGTCTTCCTATAGGGTGAACACACATATAAACATCACACCCATCCACCAGAGCTACTCACCCGAACCCGAAAACCCAATACTCAACGAACTTCCAGCCAAATCCCAGCGCCTCATCGATGCTGGGATTTTGACTACTTGCCAAGCGAATCGCCCTCTCTCGCTGCGCTAGCTCCACCCACATCCCCTATCCACACCTTCCTGTGGTGGGGCCGGATACGGCAGACAACTTTGCCGGTGCCGGTGCTGGTTATGTCAGGTACAGGGACATGACTGGGGAAATTCTTCCCGTGGTCGCGCAAGTAGCGCGCCCACATCACTTCTAGAAAAGGAAATCGTTATGCCAATGAACACACTTACGCATCAGAAGATGGAACTCTTCCTGCGATGCCGGAAGAAGTTTCGTGAGACCGTCGCCAAAAACCGCGGTCAAGTTTCCCCCGAACAGCAGGTCGCTCAGATCGTCGGCAAGGCCGTCGAGCTCGCCACCGCCACGTCGGACCTCGAAAAGCGTCAGGTCATCATCGAAGCTGCCATGCAGCAGATTGCCGATGAGGACCAGACGGTCGAAGCGCTGCAGCGCGTCAAGAACTGCGTCAGCCGCTCCGACGAGCTTCGCTCCGACGAACGCGCCAGCGCGGTTCGCACGCAGCGCCAGTTCAAGTGGTTCGACGAAGTGACGCGCTGGACGCTCATGGCCAAGCCGGACTTCACGCGATTCGCTCGCGATGACCGTGGCCCCGTGCTCCAGATCATCGACGAGAAGACTGCCGGTCATGTCACGAGCTATCAGAAGCGCTTCCTGCACTTCCTCGGCTTCGTGATCGGCAAGCAACTCGACGAAGAGAAGCGCCAGCTCTTCGCAGAAGCGAAGCGTCTCGACATTCAGCCCACCTACGCCCTCAAGGAGAACTCCTTCCTGGCGGAGCT
Organism: Candidatus Melainabacteria bacterium; assembly: GCA_003963305.1. NCBI lineage: Bacteria > Bacillati > Candidatus Melainabacteria > Candidatus Melainabacteria bacterium. The sequence continues at coordinate 33,356 of RXJR01000044.1, forward strand.
GGTCAACGAATTCGGGATCGACGTCATCTACCAGAACGTGTCGATCGAGCTCGTCATCCGCCTGCTCGGCGACAGCGACAACCCCGAGGACAAGCCTCGCGAAGTCAGCATCGGCTTCAAGAAGCGTTCTCGCGACTGGCAACAGCTGGCGGAAATCCGCGAGGTGATTACCGGTATCGAAGCTGCCTTCGACGCAGCTGAGTTCCCCGGCAAGCCCGGCTGGTACTGCGAGAAGTGCCCGTTCAGGTCGACCTGCGCGGCCTACCAGGCACAACTCGCACAACATGCGGTGGACGAACTGAGCGCCACCGCCTAAACATGCTGAACGTGAACGCCGCTTCCACGCGGGTCCGTTGAGCATTTTCTTTCAAACCGCTGCCCTGAAACGGCAGCACAAAACAAGAAGGAGAATCTTATGGACCATGGTATTGGACACAACGACGGAGCACACGGCGGTCACGACGGTCACATCACCAAAGACGCGCTGTTCTTCTCCGGTCACGGCACTCACTCGGGCGGTCACGTCTCGTTCGCTTACCACGGTGGCGGGCACGGCGTCGACAACCATCACCAGCTGACGGTGCCCGAGGCGGTGTCGCCCCAGGGTAACGGCGCGTCCATCGACGTGCACGTGCCCACCACCACCGCAGACGGCGACGCCATCCGCGGTTACATCAGCCACATCTCGCGGCACGGTCGCATCGACGTCCTCTCGACGTTCCGTCAGATCGCCGCTCGGTACGACCTCATCCAGATCGATGGGCGTCGTCCCGGGCTCGACCTGAGCAACCGGCTGTTCTACCAGATCCTCGACTTCGACGCCTGGCAGCACGCCCAGGAGCTGAGCGAGGGTCGCCCCTACGACGCTGCCACACATGGTGAGCGGGCCAAGCCCAACGGCTGGTACCCGGGCGCCACCGGCAGCACCTCACTGATTCGCGAATACTGGCAGGTGGGCAAGCGCAAGCGTTTGTTCGGTCAGCCCGAGTTCGACAATCAGGCTGGCACCTATCTCGAGGTGTCGGTGATCACCTGGCGCTACATCGAGAGCGGCGACTTCGAGACCAAGCTCGAGGTTCGCGTCATCTCGGCGCCGGAGTGGTCGGAGCGTGAGGGCAAGTGGGGCTATCGTGGCAAGCCGTTCGAGACCCACCAGCGGGTGGCGATCAAGGCTTACACCGCCATGATGGAGGTGCTGATCAAGACCAAGCCCGACGCGGCTGCCGTGGCTCTGCGCGCGGCTGTCGACAGGAAGTACCCGCCTCAGCCGTGGGCGCCGGAAGGCACCTACGCCATGACGGAAAGCGAGATCCTCGAGCGCGAGCTTGAGGCAATCGCTGATGACGCACGCGCCGACCAGGTGGCCAGGGACAACCAGCCCGGTCTGCCGGGTGCCACCAAGGGCGATGGCGGTGACGATTCCGGGACGGCCGACGTCACGGTCGAACTGGAAGACTGAGAGCGAGGAGCAGCCCGGATAACCTTCGGGCTGCTCCTTTGCTCATACAACAACAAACGCCCCGGCACCGACCGACCGGCAAGGCGACAACAGGTCGATTAACTAACAAAAGCAATGCCTCATGAAGAAGTTCAATCCCGCCACTGACAGCATCCCCGCCGAACTGAACAACAAGTCGTTCATCGGCGACATCCTCATCGCCCTCGGGTTCGCCACGCGCGCCCAGGTCGACAACGCGCTTGCCATCCAGCAAGCGGAACGGGCCGCTCTCACCGAGGCGGAAAAGCTCGCCAACAAGAAGACCCGCTTCACCGGCGAGATTCTGGTCGACGAGAAGGTCTGCACGCAAGAGCAGATCGACTACGGATTGGACGTGCAGAACCACCTGCGCAAGTAGGAGACACGTTCTAAGCGTTCCCTGTTTCTCAACCAAGAAAAGAGAGAAGGTCATGAACTACACAATCAATGTCCTGCCGACCCAGGCGATGTCGTGCGCCACGCAGGTGCTCATCGGAGTCGTCCTCGCCGTCATCATCTACTGCTCGATGCGTCAGCACTCGCGCGGTTACATGGCGGCGGTGATGATCGCAGCCGGCGCGTCGCTGTACATCCACAGCTTCCCGCTCATGGGTGCCGCCATCGCGCTCGCCTGCGTGGTCGCCGTGATCACGCGCTGCAACGAGAAGTCGAAGCCGTCGCTGTCGTGACGAGCTGAGACACATCCCCTATCCGCACCATCCTGCGGTGGGGCCGGTGAAATTCCGGTGCTGGTCAGACCAGGCATGGGGTCTGACTGGGGAAAACGTTCCCAAAACCAAGCGCCCGAAGGCAATCACGCCGTCGGGCAATCAACGCCGCAAGGCAACAAACCAAAACCGCCGCAAGGCAAAGGAGAAACAACTATG